>JANMTL010000290.1:0-11091 GCA_031390425.1 Rhizobacter sp. | reverse complement strand
GCGCACGACGTCGGCGGCCGAGTAGCTGCGCTTGATGCCTTTCCAGCGGGGGTTTTCGGCCCAGTCTTTTTCGAGCTCGGCAACCTGTTGTTCGCGGGTGAGTGTGGTCATGTTTGTAGCTCCAGATGAAGACGAAGGGATCAGATCAAGCGGTAGGAAGAATCAAAAAGCGCGGCCGAAGAATACGCGTGAACGCACAAAAAGGAAAGACTTATGTCTTATATAAGACTAAATTTTTCATGCAATTAAATCAAAGGGTTAAGTGCGTTATTTCAGGATGCAAAAGCATCTTTTGCCATTCGGTGTTTTTCTGCTGCGGTGCAACATTGTTAGTTTATCCAACCAAACGCCGGGCCGCCCGAAACTCGCTTTGTATGATCGATTTCGCCTACGCCATCGGCACACCATGACCTCTTTCGCCTTCCTGTCGAACAACGCCTTCTTGAAATCGCCGCCTGCCGACGCGGCCTTTCGGTACGCCGTCGCCGGTGTGGCCTGGGACGGATCGGTGACCAACCGACCCGGCGCGCGCTTCGGACCGCGCAGCATCCGACAAGCCAGCCACATGCTGTGCGACGCGATCCATCCGCTGTTCGACGTGTCGCCGATCGGCCAGCTCGGCGATGCGGGCGACCTGCCGCTGCCCAACACCAGCATCGAGCGCATGCGCGAGGCGATGCTGCCGCAGGTCGCCTCGTTGATTCGGTCGCACCACATGGCCTGGCTGGGCGGCGACCATTCGATCACGCTGCCCTTGCTGCGCGCCTACAAGCACTGGCTGGGTCGGCCGCTGGCGGTCGTGCATTTCGATGCGCATTGCGACACCTGGTCGAGTCACATCGGCGAACCCAGCGGCCACGGCACCTGGGTGTACGAGGCGATTCAGGAAGGTTTGGTGATCCCCGAGTGCTTCACGCAGATCGGCCTGCGCTCGGCCGCCGAGCGCAGCACCCGCAACTACGTGCGTGATCAAGGTGGGCTGATCTACACCGCTCGCGACCTGCGCGGTCTGGAAAGCCCGCAGCAACTGGCGGCGGTGCTCGGAGGCATCCGGTCGCGGCTGGCCGAGCACGGGCATCCTCCGGTGTACTTGAGCCTCGACATCGACTGCCTCGACCCGGCCTTTGCGCCCGGCACCGGCACCCCCGAGCCCGGCGGCCTGACCACCAACCAGGTGCTCAGCCTGCTCGAAGAGATGGCCGACCTGCCCTTCGTCGGCATGGACTGCGTCGAGGTCGCACCGGCCTACGACCACGCCGAACTGACCAGCAACGCTGCGGCCAACTTCGTCTGGACGTACCTGTGCGGACGGATCGCGAACGAATCTGCCGCCTGAACGACAGGCAACCGCCGCGTCAATCGAGAGCGACTTCAATCAATCGGCAAGGCGGTGGTTTTCTTCACCGTGCGCAGCACCAGCATCGAGTTCGATCGCGTCACGCCGGGCAGGCCGGACAGCACATGGCTGTGGAAATGCTCCAGGTCTTCGGCATCGCGGTAGGTGAAGCGCAACAGGTAGTCGTTGGTGCCGGCCACGTAGAAGCAGTCGTGGATTTGGGGCGCGTCGCGGATCGCCTGCTCGAAGGTCGACATCGTCGCCTTGGTCAGCTTTTCGAGGTTGACGATGGTGTAGCTGGTGCCGTGCCGCCCGACCGCTTTCGGATCGACCAGCGCCACGTACTGCGCGATGACCCCGGCTTCTTCGAGCGCCTTGACCCGCCGCAGGCAGGCCGACGGCGACAAATGCGCCCGCACGGCGAGTTCGAGATTGGTCAGCTTCGCGTCGACCTGCAACACCTCCAGCAACACCCGGTCGATGGCGTCAAATTTCGTATCGCTGCGTTGTTTTCGCATGATTGTTCAAAAACCCGGGTGCAGACGCCTGATTGTTGCGCGCCACAGGGACTTTACCGGCCCAGTGCGCAAGCAAATTTCGTCTGTCCGACACTAAACTGATCCGATGGAAACCGCACGCGTGACGGCGTCCGGGAAGGACATCACCATGCAGCCCAAACTCGACGCGTACTGGATGCCTTTCACCGCCAACCGGCAGTTCAAGGCCGCGCCGCGCATGATCAGCGGCGCGGCCGGCATGCACTTCAGCACGCCCGAAGGTCGGCAGGTGCTCGACGGCATCGCCGGGTTGTGGTGCGTCAACGCCGGCCACGGCCGTCCGCGCATCACCGAGGCGATCCAGAAGCAAGCGGCTGAACTCGATTTCGCGCCACCATTTCAAATGGGCCACCCGAAAGTGTTCGAGTTGGCCGAGCGCCTCGTCGAGCTGACACCGGACGGGCTGGACAAGGTGTTCTTCACCAACTCAGGTTCCGAATCGGTCGAGACCGCGCTGAAGATGGCGATCGGCTACCACCGCGTTCGTGGCGAAGGCCAGCGCACCCGGCTGATCGGCCGTGAACGTGGCTACCACGGCGTTAATTTCGGCGGCATCTCGGTCGGCGGCATGGTGGCCAACCGCAAGATGTTCGGCCAACTGCTGGCCGGTGTCGATCACATCCGGCACACGCACGATCCGCTGCGCAACGCGTTCTCGAAGGGCCAGCCCGAGCACGGGGCCGAGCTGGCCGACGACCTCGAACGGCTGATCGCGCTGCACGACGCATCGACCATTGCCGCCGTCATCGTCGAGCCGGTCGCCGGATCGACCGGCGTGCTGTTGCCGCCCAAGGGCTACCTGCAGCGGTTGCGCTCCCTTTGTGATCGGCACGGCGTTCTGCTGATCTTCGACGAGGTCATCACCGGGTTCGGGCGTTTGGGGGCGCCGTTCGCGGCCAACCACTTCGGCGTCTCTCCGGACCTGATGACGGTGGCCAAGGGCCTGACCAACGGCTGCGTACCGATGGGCGCGGTGTTCGCCAGACAGTTCATCTACGACGCCTTCATGACCGGCCCGGAGCATCTGGTCGAGTTCTTCCACGGCTACACCTATTCGGGTCACCCGCTGGCGTGCGCGGCGGCGCTCGGCACGCTCGACACCTACGCCGAAGACGGCCTGCTGACCCGCGCCCGCGAGATGGCGCCGGCTTTCGAGCTCGCGGTGCATTCGCTGGCGGGCCTGCCGAACGTGGTCGACATCCGCAACATCGGGCTGGTGGCCGGCATCGAGCTGGCGCCGATGGCCGGCGAGCCGGGCAAGCGGGCGTTCCAGGTCTTCCTCGACTGCTGGGAAAATGGCGTGTTGGTGCGAACCACCGGCGACACGGTCGCGCTGTCGCCGCCGCTGATCATCGAGAAACAGCACATCGATCAGATCGTCGGCACGCTGGCCGGCGCCATTCAGCGCGCCGCCTGAGGCCCCGAGCTGAGGCTGCCGGACTCCCTGCCCGCCGTCGAATCATGAGCTTCCTCACCACCGATCGCGATCTGGCTCGCGACTCTTACTACAGCGCGACCGTGCAGCGGCCGAAGGCAGCGCCTGCGCTGAACAGTGACATCGATTGCGATGTTGCGATCGTCGGCGGCGGCCTGGCCGGCTTGTCGGCCGCCATCGAGCTGGCCGATCGCGGGCACGCCGTGGTGCTGCTCGAAGCCAAGCAGGTCGGCTGGGGCGCCTCGGGCCGCAACGGTGGGCAGGCGCTGGCCGGGCTGGCGTGCGAGCAGGAAACGATCGAAGTGCAACTCGGCCTGGACGAAGCGCGCCGCGTGTGGGCGATGACGCTCGAAGCGGTGGCCTTGATCCAGCAGCGCTGCGAACGCTTTCGCATCGATTGCGACTGGCAAGCGGGTTACTTGAGCGTGGCGGTGAATGCACGCAAGGCGCGCGAGTTGCTGGCCTGGCAGGGCCGGATGCAGGCGCTGTACCGCTTCGAGACGCAGTGGATCGGGCCGCCGCAACTGCGCGCGTGGCTCGACAGCCCGCGCTTCCACAGCGGCTTGCACGACCCCCGATCCGGCCATCTGCATCCGTTGAAGTACAGCCTGGGCCTGGCGCGCGGCGCGGCCGGGCTCGGTGTGCGCATCTTCGAGAACTCGCCGGTCACGGCGCTCGATGCGGCCGTCACTCCCGGCGCATCGGTGCGGGTGCGCACCGCCACCGGCAGCGTGCGCGCGTCGCATGTGCTGTTGGCGGGTAACGTCTACCTGCAAGGCGTGGCGCCGGTGCTGGAGTCGCGGATCATGCCGGTCGGCACCTACATCATCGCGTCCGAAGTTCTGGACCCTGCGCTCGCTCGATCGCTGATTCCGTCGGGCGCTGCGGTCTGCGACACCAACTTCGTACTCGATTACTTTCGCACCGTGCAGAACGCTGCAGTGTCGCCGGCCGGCAATGCCACGCCGCAACACCGCATGCTCTACGGCGGCCGCGTCAGCTACAGCACCGCCACGCCGAAACACCTGGCCGCCAGCATGCAGCGGCGCATGGCGCAGACGTTTGCGCAACTCGCGAACACCGATGTCGAGTTCGCCTGGGGCGGCTTCGTCGACATTTCGATGAACCGGGCGCCCGACTTCGGCCGTTTGTCGGATCGTCAGCCCGGCGGCGGTGCGGGTTATGCCAACGTCTACTACCTGCAAGGGTTCTCGGGACACGGGCTGGCGCTGACCGGCATCGCGGGCAAGCTGGTCGCCGAGGCGATCGACGGCGACGCACGCCGATTCGACACCTTCAGCCGCATCCGGCACCGCGCGTTCCCCGGGGGCAAGCTGCTGCGCATGCCCGCGCTGGTGGTCGGCATGGCGTATCACCGATTGAAAGATTTTCTGTGAACCCACGTCGCGGGCACAGTCGTTGCACGCCTTCGCGGCGGGTGCGCCCAAACCATTGCAGCGCCCTCATCCACTCCTCATGAAACGCAAACCCATCGTCCTGGTGCCGGCCTGTCATCGCATGCTGGGCGACCATCCGAATCACACGGTCGGCAAGAAGTACACCGACGCGGTACGGCTTGCCGGTTGCCTGCCGCTGCTGTTCACCAGCATCGACGGGCCCGACGAGCTGCGGGGCCTGCTCGATGTGGCCGACGGCGTGCTGCTGACCGGGTCGCCATCGAACGTGCATCCGAGCCATTTCGGCGAGATCGTCTACGACCCCAGCCTGCCGCTCGACATCGCCCGCGACGCCGCGACGCTGGCGCTGATCCCGGCGGCGATCGAACGCGGCCTGCCGTTGATGGCGATCTGCCGCGGCTTCCAGGAGGTCAACGTGGCGCTCGGTGGCAGCCTGTTCCAGGCGGTGCACGAGATCGCCGGTCATCTCGACCACCGGGGGGCTGCAGGCGCTGCGGTCTCGGTGGTGTACGGGACGGCCCATCTCGTCGGCCTCGAACCCGACGGCCTGCTCGCCGGGCTGTTGCAGCGCGCGACGATCGAGGTCAATTCGGTACACGGCCAGGGCGTGAAGCGATTGGCACCGGGGCTGCGCGTCGAAGCCCGGGCACCGGACGGACTGATCGAGGCGTTTTCTACCGCCGAATCGACGGGTTTCTTGCTTGGTTTGCAATGGCACCCGGAATGGGAAGCGCACCTGAACCCGGTGTCTACTCGATTGTTCGAAGCCTTCGGCAGGGCATGCGTCGACTTTCGTGATCGACACCGGGGCCCCGACGGGACACACTGACACCACTCCCGAAAAGACACCCGCATCGACGACAGCGACAACAACCCCTCAAGGTGATATCCCATGGTGGCCCGAGAAAACTTCACGTTCAGCGACCTTGAAAACTGGTTCAACGAACGCCGCGTGACCGAGATCGAGTGCCTGGTTCCCGACCTGACCGGCGTGGCCCGCGGCAAGATCCTGCCGCGCGAAAAATTCACCGAAGACCGCGGCATGCGGCTGCCGGAGGCGATCGTCGCGATCGGCGTCACCGGCGAGTTCCCGGCCGAGGGCCCGTACTACGACGTGATCCACGCGACCGACCGCGACATGCACCTGCGCCCCGACGCTTCCACCGTGCGCATCGTGCCGTGGGCGACCGATCCAACGGCGCAGGTGATCCACGATTGCTACGACCGCGACGGCGTGATGATTCCGTATGCGCCGCGTTCGGTGCTGCGCCGCATCTGCGACCTCTACGACGCCGAAGGCTGGGCGCCGGTGGTGGCACCCGAGCTCGAGTTCTATCTGATCGAGCGCAACGCCGACCCGAACACGCCGCTGCGCCCACCGAAGGGCCGCAGCGGCCGCGCGGAAACCTCGCGCCCGGCTTACTCGATCGACGCGGTCAACGAGTTCGACCCGCTGTTCGAGGACATCTACGACTACTGCGAGAAGATGGAGTTGAACGTCGACACGCTGATCCACGAGGTCGGCGCGGGGCAGATGGAAATCAACTTCTTCCACGACCACCCGCTGGGGCTGGCCGATGAGGTGTTCTTCTTCAAGCGCACGATCCGCGAAGCGGCGCTGCGCCACGAGATGTACGCCACCTTCATGGCCAAGCCGATGTCCAACGAGCCCGGCAGCGCGATGCATGTGCACCAGAGCGTGCTGAACAAGGTGACCGGCAAGAACATCTTCAGCAACCCGGACGGCTCGCCGTCGAAGGAGTTCTATTGGTACATCGGCGGCCTGCAGAAGTACACGCCCGCCGCGATGGCGCTGTTTGCGCCCTACGTCAATTCGTACCGGCGTCTGGCTCGCTCGACGGCCGCCCCGATCAACATCCAGTGGGGCACCGACAACCGCACCGTGGGCATCCGCTCGCCGGTGGCCACACCGGCCGCGCGGCGCATCGAGAACCGCGTGATCGGCGCTGATGCGAACCCGTACGTCGCCTTCGCCGCGACGCTGGCGTGCGGCTACCTCGGCATCAAGAACAAGATCGAGCCCGCGAGCGAATGCAAGGGCGATGCGTACCTGTCCGAGTACCAACTGCCGCGTTCGCTGAGCGAAGCGCTCGGCTGGCTGGCCGACGAGAAAGACCTGCACGACATTCTCGGCAAGCCGTTCATCACGGTCTATTCGGAGATCAAGGAGATCGAGCACGACGAGTTCATGAAGGTGATCTCGCCGTGGGAGCGTGAGCATCTGTTGCTGCATGTATAGAAATGAAGCCCCCCAGTCGCTTCCCTCCTGCCCCCAAGGGGCGCCACCCTTCGGCCCGGGGAACCCGTGATTCGGGCGTTGCTTGATCAGTCACCTTGCTACGGAGACAAACCGTTCACATGGAACCGTTCATGGGCAATAAATTGCATGCCGTGGCCGTAGAAGGCACAGGCCGCACCACCGCCGAATGGCAGGCGGCCGACACGGCGCACTACCTGCATCCGTTCACCGATTTCAAGTCGCTGGCGGCCAAGGGCTCGCGGGTCATCACGCGCGCCGACAACATCTACCTGTGGGACAGCGACGGCCACAAGCTGCTCGATGCGATGAGCGGACTGTGGTGCGTCAACGTGGGCTACGGTCAGACGTCGCTGATCGATGCCGCCACTGCGCAGCTGAAGCAACTGCCGTTCTACAACTCGTTTTTTCAAACCGCCACGCCACCGGCGATCGAGCTGGCCGAGCTGCTGGCCGAGGTGACGCCACCGCAGTTCAAGCATGTGTTTTTCTCGGGCTCCGGCTCCGAGGGCAACGACACCGTGGTGCGCATGGTGCGCCGCTACTGGGACGTGCTCGGGCAGCCCGAACGCACGGTCATCATCAGCCGCCACAACGCGTACCACGGCTCGACGATGGCCGGCGCGTCGCTCGGCGGCATGAGCTACATGCATGCCCAGGGCGGGCTGCCGATTCCCGGCATCGTGCACATCGAGCAGCCGTTCTGGTTCGCGCATGCGCGGGGCACGCGGCCGACTCCCTGGGCGCCGGACGCTGAAAACGTTTCGCGCGACGAATTCGGCTTGAAGGCCGCACGCTGGCTTGAAGCGAAGATCCTCGAAGTCGGTGCCGACAAGGTGGCGGCCTTCATCGGCGAGCCGGTCCAGGGCGCCGGTGGCGTGATCGTTCCGCCCGCCACCTACTGGCCCGAGATCCAGCGCATCTGCGATCGGTACGGCATCCTGCTGGTGGCCGACGAGGTGATCTGCGGCTTCGGCCGAACCGGAAACTGGTGGGGCTGCGAGACGCTGGGTTTTCGCCCCGACCTGATGACTTTCGCCAAGGGCGTGACCTCGGGCTACATCCCGCTCGGCGGCGTGATGGTGGGCGAGCGCATCGCCCGCGTGATGATCGATCAGGGCGGCGAGTTCGAGCACGGCTACACCTACAGCGGTCACCCGGTGGCCTGTGCGGTGGCGCTGGCCAACATCCGGCTGATCCAGCGCGAAGGCCTGGTCGAGAAAGTGCGCAACGACACCGGGCCGTACCTGGCCGAGCACTTCAAGTTGCTGGCCGAGCATCCGTTGATCGGCGAGGCGCAATCGATCGGTCTGATGGGCGCGCTGCAAATCGTCAAGAACAAGGCCACCGGCGAGTGCTTCGATGGCGCCCTGGAGGTCGGCATGATCTGCCGTGGCCACTGCTTCGCCAACGGGCTGATCATGCGAGCGGTCGGCGACCGAATGATCATCGCGCCGCCGCTCGTCATCACCCGCACGCAGATCGACGAGATGGCCGCGCTGATCCGAACCTGTCTCGACCGGACGCTGCGTGATCTTCAGCAGCGTGGTTTGATCTGAGAGTACCTTCGATGGCACGTCCTTTGCCCGCCCCCAACGCCCACGATTTATCGGGTATGCCCTTCCCTGCCGATGCACCGCCGTTTGGAGACCACGCCATGACCCGATCGAAATCGACTCCGATGCCCAAGACCCTGGCCGCGCTGGCTGCCACCGCTTTCTTGTGGGTCGCCCCGGCGGCCGCGCAAGACGAGGAGAAGGTGCTCAACATCTACAACTGGTCGGACTACATCGCGCCGGACACGCTGGCGAATTTCGAGAAGGAAACCGGCATCAAGGTGCGTTACGACAATTTCGACAACAACGAAATCGTCCACGCCAAGCTGGTCGCCGGCAAGACCGGCTATGACATCGTCGTGCCCTCGTCGAACTGGGCCAAGCTGCAAGCCGATGGCGGCCTGCTGCGCAAGCTCGACAAGGCACAGTTGCCGAACTACAAGAACCTCGATGCGGCCGTGCAGGCGCAGCTCGCCAAGCTCGACCCCGGCAACGAGTACATGGTCGACTGGCTGTGGGGCTACACCACCGTGGGCATCAACGTCGACAAGGTCAAGGTGGCGCTCGGCGGCCTGCCGATGCCCGACAACGTTTGGGATCTGGTCTTCAAACCCGAGTACGTCTCGAAGCTGAAGTCGTGCGGTGTGTCCTACCTCGACTCGGCCACCGAGATCGTGCCGGCCGCCTTGCACTACCTGGGCAAGCCGCCCTTCAGCAAGGTGGCGGGCGATTACGCTCAGGCCGCAGCGGTGCTGAAGGCGGCGCGCCCCAGCGTCACGCTGTTCAGCTCGTCGGGCTACATCAACGACATGGCCAACGGCGGCATCTGCGTGGCGCTCGGCTGGTCGGGCGACATCAACATCGCCCGCCAGCGTGCCATCGACGGCAAGACGGGGCAAAACATCCAGGCGCTGATCCCGAAAAGCGGCGGCATCCTGTTCTTCGACGTGATGGTCATTCCCGCCGACGCACCACACCCGGGCAACGCGCACAAGTTCATCAACTACATCTTGAAGCCCGAGGTGCACGCCAGCATCACGAACAAGGTGTTCTACGCCAACCCGAACCTGGCCTCGCGTCCGTTCGTGAAGCCCGAGGTGGCGAACAACCCGACGGTTTTCTTGTCGGAAGCCGACATGAAACCGATGGCTGCGCCCGACTCGCTCGGCAACGACCTGCGCCGTTTGATGACGCGCACCTACACCGCGTTCAAGACCGGTCTCTGAACCACAGCGCAGCCCATGAGCACTTCAAGCAGCCTTGCCGCCGCGACTCAGGCCAGCGCGGCGGTCGATCCGGCGCAGTTTCTGCAAATCCGCAACGTCACCAAAGACTTCAGCGGCTACAAGGCGGTCAACGACGTCAGCCTGAACGTCGCCAAGGGTGAAATCTTCGCGCTGCTCGGCTCGTCGGGTTGCGGCAAATCGACGCTGCTGCGCATGTTGGCGCGCTTCGAGACGCCGACCGCCGGGCAGATTTTTCTCAATGGACACGACCTCGCGGGCATGTTGCCGCACGAGTGCCCGATGAACATGATGTTTCAGAGCTACGCGCTGTTCCCGCACATGACGGTGTGGGACAACGTGGCCTTCGGGCCACGGCGCAGCGGCATGAGCAAAGAAGAGGTCTCCACCCGCGTCGAAGAGATGCTCAAGCTGGTGCAACTCGGCAAGTTCGCCAAGCGCAAGCCGCATCAACTCTCCGGTGGCCAGCAGCAGCGCGTGGCACTCGCCCGCAGCCTGGCGAAAAAGCCGCAGTTGCTGCTGCTCGACGAGCCGCTGGGCGCGCTCGACAAGAAGCTGCGCGAAGAGACGCAGATCGAGCTGGTGAACATCATCGAGAACGTCGGCGTTACCTGCGTGATGGTCACCCACGACCAGGAAGAAGCGATGACGATGGCCTCGCGCATCGCGGTGATGAGCGAGGGCCGTTTTCTGCAGGTCGGTGCACCGAGCGACATCTACGAAACCCCGGCCTCCCGCTTCGTCGCCGACTTCATCGGGAACGTCAACCTGATGGACGGCACCTTGATCGGCGACCACCCCGATCACGTGATCATCGAGTGCGCGGATTGCAAGCACTACGTCGGGCACGGCATCACCGGCACCCAGGGCATGGGCGTGACGGTGGCGCTGCGGCCCGAGAAAATCCGCATCGGCCGTGACCCGCTGCCCGCCACCGACGGCGAGCCTGCGGGCGGGCTGAACCGGGTGTGCGGCACCGTCAAAGACATGTCGTACTTCGGCAGCTTCACGGTCTATCACCTGGCGCTCGCCAGCGGCCTGGTGCTCAAGATCAGCGAAAGCAACACCGCGCGCCACCGCGACGACGAGATGACCTGGGGCGACACCGCGTGGGCGAGCTGGTCGCCGATGGCGCATGTGGTGCTGACGGCATGACGTCGCTCCTCGCCACGCTGCTGAAGGGCCGCACGGCGGTGATCGGCATCCCTTATCTGTGGCTGCTGATCTTCTTTCTGCTTCCGTTCCTGATCGTCATGAAGATCAGCGT
>JANMTL010000246.1:0-4673 GCA_031390425.1 Rhizobacter sp. | reverse complement strand
GGAAAGGCGCGGTCAGCTTCGGCCTGGTCCACATCCCCGTCGCGCTGTACCCAGCGTCACACAAGGACGCGATCGACTTCGACTGGCTCGACAAGTGATCGATGGATCCCGTCGGCTACAAGCGCGTCAACTAGCGCACCGGCAAGGAAATCGATAAGGCGCAGATCGTCAAGGGCATCAAGCGCGACGCCGATGAATACGTCGTCCATCGACGACAAGGATGGTCTTCACGGACGAACGGTCCTTGCGGACACTGGCGGAAACCGGTCATGCGCCTCCTTGGGATGGCTCAGCGCGGGCCGGATGGTGGGAATCACATTTCCTCCGGACGTGTAGGTACCGGCAATCCGCACGCCTTCGACACTGATTGGCATCAGATGACCGCCGCGTCATATTCGATTTCGCGCATTTGGTGATGGTGAGCAAGCGCCGAAGCTGCCCTTGATCGTCCGCGAAGTGCAGGAAGAGAAGGTTGTCGACGAAGCCCATCATCGCGATCGACAGCGAAGACCGAGCCCGATGGCGCGCGCCTTGGCCCTGCATTGGGGCTGCTGCGCGGCAAAAATGCCACTGCCCAGCGCCGCGGAAAGAGTTCGCACGATCCACAGGCCGAGGCCAGTGTTCAGTTTCGGCTCGACATCGCCCGCCGGCCCCGTCACGCGCTGCTGATTCTCGATGGCAATGCCCTGCCCATCGTCGCTCACTGTGTTCAGAACGACACCGGCAGTCGCTCGAAGTGCGATTCGCACCCGCGTGCATCCAGCGTGCTTGAACGCGTTCAGCAGCAGGTTGTCGACGATCTGGCTCACGACGCCGGCGTCGGTGACGGTCCGGCAGGGCTCGGGCATGTCCAGCTGCAAGGCAACGCCGCGTGATTCGGCCTCGGCGCCTGACGCCTTTGCGAGCAGGGCCAGTGTCTCGCGCAGATCCACGGATTGGCGATTGAGCGGGTAGCCACTCGCACTCGGGTTCGCCAGCTTCAGCAGCACGTTGAAGCGCTCGGTGGAGCGCAGCAGCGGGCGCTGCGCCTTGTCGACGTGACCGGCAAGGTCCCTGCGCCCGTCTGTCTCGGCCAACGCCCGCACCAGCGTCAGCTGAAGGCACAGCACATGAAGCGGATTGCGCAGCGAATGGGCTGCGAGCGCCAGGACATCATCTCTTCGACGCACCAAGCCCCGCAGCTTGCGTACCTGCTCCTGCAAGGCTTCGACAGATTCGGGGCTCGAATTCAATGTTCATTGTCCGAAGTCAGCCGACTCCCGAATGTGGCGTCAGAGTCCGTCCCGCCTCGCCGATCGACCCGCTCCGCCCTTCCAGGCGACTGATCAGCCTCGGAGGTCACAAATCGAACTCGGGGCAATCACCGTGCCCGCGCGGGCGGGCGCAGGGGCACGGAGAGCGGGCAACGGTATCCAGCGCGTATGCTTCGACCTGTCCGATGATGAACCCGGGATACCGCAGATATGAGTCACGCATTGATCGTCGACGACGATGTTGACTCGGCCACGTCCTTGGCCGCTCTCGTCGCCACCGAGGGTTTCAGCGTCGCCACGGCGTATTCCCTGCGGGACGCGCGGCGCCAGATGGCGCTGCAGTCGCCCGACATCGTGCTGCTCGACCTGCTGCTCCCCGACGGCAGCGGCATGGACCTGTTCAACGATCCTGAACTGATTGCGCGCTCCGAGATCGTGCTGATCACGGGTCATGCGAGCCTGGACACTTCGATCCAGGCGCTGCGCCTGGGCGCGGCAGACTACATCGTCAAGCCGGCCAGCCTGAGGCAGTTGCAGGGCATTCTTTCGCGCGTCACCCGGCCCTCGATGCTGATGTCGGAAGTGGCCACGCTGAAGGCCGAGTGGGAGATCTCCGGCCGTTTCGGCAAGCTCTGGGGGCGTTCGGCTGCGATGCACCGCGTCTACGAACAGGTGTCGCGCGTGGCCGCCACGTCGGTGTCGGTGTTCGTGACCGGCGAGAGCGGCACCGGCAAGGAAGTGGTCGCGCAGACTGTGCACGACCTCAGCCGCCGTCGCAAACAGGCCTTTCTGGCCGTCAACTGCGGAGCCATTTCGCCCAACCTGATCGAAAGCGAGATCTTCGGGCACGAGAAAGGCAGCTTCACCGGGGCCGATCGACAGCACCAGGGCTTCTTTGAACGTGCGCATGGCGGCACCCTGTTCCTGGATGAGATCACCGAGATGCCGCTCGAGTTGCAGGTCAAGCTGCTGCGCGTGCTCGAGACGGGCCTCTTCATGCGCGTCGGTTCGACGCAGTCGCAGGAGACCGACGTGCGTGTGATCGCGGCGACCAACCGCGTACCGGAGCGTGCGGTGGCCGGCGGGAAGCTGCGCGAAGATTTGTTCTACCGGCTCAACGTGTTCCCGATCGAGCTTCCGCCGCTGCGCGACCGCTCCGAGGACGTGGCGCTGCTGGCGCAGCACTTTCTGGCCGAGGTCGGCGCACGCGAGCGTTCGCTCAAGACGTTTTCACCCGAGGCGTTGGCGCGGCTGAGCGGCTACCGCTGGCCCGGCAACGTGCGTGAGCTGCGCAATGTGGTGCAACGTTCGTACGTGATGGCTACCGGCCCCGTCATCAATGACGACTGGCTGCCCGGCGACGCTGGCGCACCTGCCGATAGGCGTGTCGAGGCTGAAGCTTCATCGATCGTGTTGCCGATCGGCACGTCGATGGCCGAAGCTGAAAGGGTGCTGATCCTGACGACCTTGCGACATTTCGATCACCAGCGGGAGCGCACGGCCGCCGTGCTGGGGATTAGCCTGAAGACCTTGTACAACCGGCTCAAGGAATACAACAACGGCGACAAGCCGCCTGGCGCGGGCGCACCGCCGGTTCGCTGAATGCGCTGCGGAAACAGCGAGCAACGCAGCAATTGCGGGTAAGCAGGTGAGAGTGACGTACGCGAACTGCGCGCCTCGACATGCCGAAGCACCTTGAGAAGCGTCGGCGCAGTCAGTTCATCCAGCGACATTCGGCCGACCCACGGGAAGACGTCTTGTTCAAAGCAAAACGCCCCTAAGGCATTGATGTCCCTAGGGGCGTCGGGCTTTCTGGGATGTCCCGGGACTTTTCGGGACTCTGTACTGGTGGAGCTGGGGGGAATCGAACCCCCGTCCGCAAGCCATCGCCAGGCAGATCTACACGCTTAGCTGTCTGATTTGTTTTTAGTGTCGTGGGTCGCGCAGCAGCACGCTACCCATCTCACGAGTCACTTGATTTAGCCCTGTGATGAGTGACCCATCACAGCGCGAGCCCATGTGTATGACTTCGCAGCCTTCAGGTTACCCCTCAGGCCCAGCCCATCGGCCAACTGTTGCGAAGCTCACCGGTTTTAAGCGGCGAGAGCGTACGTAGAGTCGTTCGCAGTTACTTTGTTTCCAGTGGATTTACGAGCGAACTGGTGCTCGGCGTGCCCTGTTCCAACTCCGCACCCACGTCGAAGCCAGGTCAGCCCCAGAACTCGGTATCTTAGGCCATTGCCAGCAGCTTCAAGAGCTCGCCCGGTGTGTCGACGACGTGGTGCGCGCCCCAGCCGGAGATGGGCTCGCCCGCGCCCAGGTAACCCCAGGCCGCAGCAACCGTGGTCATGCCGGCCGCATGGCCGGCTTTCACGTCGCGGTGGTCGTCGCCTACGTACCAGCAATGCTCGGGCGGCAGCCCCATCCGGCGGGCGGCTTCCAGCAGCGGCGCAGGGTGCGGCTTGGTGTGGGGCGTGGTGTCACCGCACACCAAGGTGGCGGACACGGTGTGCAGACCGAGCGCTTCGACCAGCGGCTGGCTGAAGCGCGTGGCCTTGTTGGTGACGATGCCCCAGGGAAGGCGGTGCGCCGCCAGCGCGCCGAGCACCTGCTGCATGTCGGCAAAGACGCGGGTCTCGCGCGTCATGCGGGCTTCGTAGCGCTGCAGGAACTCGTCGCGCAGCGCGCTGAACTGTTCCTCGTCGGGGCCGACGCCGAAGGCCCTGGCGACCATGCCGCGCGCCCCTGAACCGACCATCGGCCGGAAATGTTCCAGCGGCAGCCGCTGCAGGTCTCGCGCTTCGCGCATGTCGTTGGCGGCACCGGCCAGGTCGGGTGCACTGTCGATCAAGGTCCCGTCCAGATCGAACAGCACCGCGTGCGGCCGCCCTTTCATTGTGGTTTTCGGCAGGCGATCAAGTAGTTCACGCCGGTGTCGCCCGACAACCAGTAGCGCCGCGTCAGCGGGTTGTATTCCATGCCGCGCGTGTCGCACAGGTCCAACCCGGCCTGGCGGCACCACTGCGCCAGCTCGCTGGGACGAATGAACTTGGCGTATTCGTGCGTGCCTTTGGGCAGCAGCTTGAGCACATGCTCAGCGCCGACGATCGCAAGCAGGAACGCCTTGGCGTTGCGGTTGATGGTGGAGAAGAACAACCAGCCGCCCGGCTTCACCAGCGCGGCGCAGGCGTTGACGATGGAAGACGGGTCGGGCACGTGCTCAAGCATCTCCATGCAGGTCACGGCGTCGAACTGCGCGGGCATTTCTGCAGCCAGCGCCTCGGCGGCGACTTCGCGGTACGCGACCGACTCGGTGCCGGCCTCCATGGCATGCAGTTGCGCCACCTTCAGCGGCTTGGCCGCCAGGTCGATGCCCAGCACGCTGGCGCCGCGCCGCGCCATCGCGTCCGACAGAATGCC
>JANMTL010000225.1:0-9682 GCA_031390425.1 Rhizobacter sp. | reverse complement strand
GGAAGCGCTGACCGCCGTGCAGATCGGCCTGCTCACCATCTACGACATGTGCAAGGCCGCCGACCGCGGCATGGTGATGGGGCAGATCCGCGTGCTGGAAAAGCACGGCGGGAAGTCGGGCGATTGGGCGGCGCCCGCCTGAGTGCCTGGTGTCCAAACCACGGTTGATTCAACCCGTCGACACGCCGTGAGCGCAGACAAGCCCCTCTACGTCACCCAGCCCTTCCTGCCGCCGCTGGAAGACTTCATCCCGTATCTGCGCGAAATCTGGGACGCGAAGGTGCTCACCAATGGCGGGCCGTTCCATCAGCGGCTCGAGGCGGCGCTGGTCGAGCACCTGGGCATCAAGCACCTGTCGCTGTTCACCAACGGCACGCTCGGCCTGCTGACGGCGCTGCAGACCTTGAAGGTGACCGGCGAAGTGATCACCACGCCGTACTCGTTCGCGGCCACGGCGCATTCGGTGATGTGGAACCGACTCAGCCCGGTGTTCGCCGACATCGATCCGATCACCTGCAACCTCGACCCCGATCGCATCGAAGAAGCGATCACGCCGCTGACCACGGCGATCATGCCGGTGCACTGCTACGGCACGCCGTGCGATGTCGACCGTATCCGGCGCATCGCCGATGCCCACGGGCTGAAGGTGATCTACGACGCGGCCCATGCGTTCGGCGTGCGCCATCGGGGCGAGAGCCTGCTCAACCACGGCGACCTGTCGGTGCTGAGTTTTCACGCGACCAAGGTTTACACCACCTTCGAGGGCGACGCGATCGTCTGCCCGGACGCGGCAACCAAGCAGCGCATCGACCACCTGAAGAATTTCGGCTTTGCCAACGAGGTGACGGTTCTGGCGGCCGGCATCAACGGCAAGATGAACGAGATGCAGGCCGCCTTGGGACTGCTCCAACTGCCGCACGTCGGTCAACTGATTGCCCGGCGGGCACAGATTGCGCGCCTCTATGACGACGGCCTGCGCTCGGTCGACGGCATCCGCCTGCTCTGCTCCTTGCCCGACACGCAGCCCAACCATTCGTACCACCCGATCTTCATCGGCGACGGGTTCCCGATCAGCCGCGACGCGGTCTATGCCCACCTGCGGGAGAACGGCATCTACGCGCGGCGCTATTTCTACCCGTTGCTGAGCGATCTGCCGATGTACCGCGACCTGCCCTCGGCCGCACCCGAACGCCTGCCGCAGGCGGCGAAGGCATCGCGCGAAGTGCTGTGCCTGCCGATCTATCCGGCGCTGCCAGACGACGACGTGATGCGGGTGATCGAGCTGATCCGGTCGTGGGGCCGCACCTGAGCTTCGTGCAAGGTCACAAAAACTCGAAGCGGTCGCTGCGCACCCGGCGCCGCCGAGCGGGGTCTCCGGTGTAGATGCCCCACGGTTCGGTGTTGCCCTTCACCACGGCGGCGATGCCCACCAGCGTCCCCTCAGCCAGGATCACCTTGTCGTTGACCACGCAGTTCGCGGCCAGATAGCTCCACGGGCCGACCACGCAGCGTCCGGAGATCACGGAGCCGGAAAGCACGGTCCGCATGGTCACCGATCGCGCTGTGATGACCCACGTGCACATTGCACCAGATCATGACGTTGTCGCCGATGCGGCCGAACGGCTGCACGTTGACGTGTTCGAGGATCAGTGCGTGATTTCGAACGGCTCGACCGGCAGGCCCTGACACCAGCGCCGCCACATCTGGCGCACCGCCAACTCCATGCCCCGGGCGACCACGGCCGGTTGCCTGTACGGCGATCGCCGCCAGCGCTCGCGCATGCCGGCACGCAGCGCCGCCAGCGCGTCGGCATCGCCGACCAGCCGTGCGCCGCGCTCGACGAAGTCGTCGGGGCCGCTGGAAACCCAGTCTGCCAGGCCCATCTTGCCCATCGACGACGCCCCCTGGCACTGCGAGCGCGACGCACCGATCATCGTCAGCACCGGCACACCCATCCACAAAGCGTGGTTGGTGGTGGTGCCGCCGGTGTAGGGCCAGGTGTCGAGCATCAGATCGACCTCGTGGTGCAAGCGCAGGTAGTCGTTCATCGGCATCGCGGGTCGCAGATCGAGTCGGTCGGCCGCGATGCCCTGGCGTTCGAAACGCTCGATCAGGCGACGCTGCACCTGTTCATCCGACACGTTGCCGATCAGCATTCGGGAGCCGGGCACGCGGTGCATCAAGCGCGCCCAGGTGGCGACGACTCGATCGCCGAGCTTGCTGATGCGGTTGAAGCTGCTGAAGGTGACATGCCCGTTTTTCAGCATCGGCAGCTCGTTCACCGGCGGCGCGTCGAGGTTCTGGATGAAGGTGCCCGCCGACGGGATGCGGGCGAGCTTTTCAACGTAGCGGTGCTCGAAAAGCCCGTGCGGTGCGCTGAATCGATCGCACAGCATGTAGTCCATGGCGCGCAGCCCGGTGGTGTTCGGATAGCCCAGCGAGGTCACCTGGATCGGGGCGGGCTTCCTGCAAAACATCGGCAAGCGGTTGTGGGTGGTGTGCCCCGACAAGTCGAACAGCACGTCGATCGCATCGTGTCGAATCTGCGCGGCCAGCGCGTCGTCGTTCATCGACTCGACCTGATGCCAGGCGTGGCTGAGCGTGCGCAAATGCTGCGTGACGAAGTCTTGCTCGCCGCAGGCGTGATAGACCCAAATCTCGATCTGATCGCGATCGAGTGCGGTCCACACGGGGTCGACGAAGTAGGCCACGGCATGGTGGTACAGGTCGCCTGAAACAAAGCCCACGCGCAGTTTTCGGTCGGGGTCTTTGTGGTTGGTGTGCGCCTGCCGATGCCGTTGTGCGAGCGCCTCGAAGCGCGAGCCGAAAGCCAGATGCTCACGAAACAGATCATCGAGATCGACGTCCTCGTCCTGGGTCAGGCAAAACAAGTAGCTGCTGAACAGGGCCGCGTCGTCGGGTTTGAGTTCAACGGCCTGGCGCAGGCAGGCAGCAGCTTCCGTGCGGCGACCCGCATCGCTGAGGACGGAGCCGAGATGGGTCAGGCTCGACGGGTCTTGCGGGGCGATCGCCAAGGCGCGTCGGCAACTGGCTTCGGCCGCCGTCAGCTGCTTCATTTCTCTGAGCAACATACCCAGACCGTCATGCGCCTGGTAGAGCTGCGGCTGCAGCTCGATTGCTTTTCTCAGTGAGCTTTCGGCCTGCTCCCAGCGCCGGGTTTCGATGCACATCAACCCCAGATTGCAGTGGATGCCGGCCAGGTGCGGCGCGATGGCCAGCGCGCGCTCGAAGCAGGTGCGTGCTTCTGCGTTGCGGTGCTGGGCCTGCAGGATCGCGCCCAGGTTGGCGAGGTTCTCCGGGCTGTCGGGATGGAGGGCCAGCGCCTGCCGGAAGCGCGCCTCCGCGCCCCGCAGATCGCCTTGCGCATGCAACGCAATGCCCAGGTTGCCCCAAGCCGACGGCAGCGTCGGCTGCAGCGTCAGCGCCTGGGTGAAAAGCGCCGCGGCCCGGTCGAGCCGGCCTTGCGACAAACAGATCACGCCCAGGCTGTTGTTCACCGCAGCGTCCTCGGGGGCGAGCTTCAGCGCGGTTTCCAGGCAATGCCGGGCTTCTTGCGTGCGGCCGGCCTCTTGATGGATCGCGCCCAATACCTTCCACGCAAGGTGGTGCTTGGGGAGGCGAGTCGTCAGCTCGATCGCCAACGCGGCGGCCTGCGACTGTTGACCCGTGGCATGAAGGTGGGCCAATCGGTCCAGATCGGCGGCAGACGCTGCGTCGTGGGAGGTCATGGGCGGTGGGTCGGGCGAATCCGTGGATTTTGTCGCAGCGCAGCGCGGTGATGCGGCGCGATTCAGCGGCGGCGCAGCGGCTCAGCGGAAATCCCGATCGTCCATCACGCTAGCCGGTGGCGTGCATTGAAACGGCGACGACGGCGCGGGGGGCAGGTCGACATCGCACGGCGCGAAGAACGCCCTCGACGCCGGGTTGTGAAATTCGCGCAGCCGCGCCGCCATGTGGCGCGCACGCTCCACATCCCCGCTGTCGGCCAGCGCGTGCGCCCAGGCCGTCATCAGCCGCGTGTCGAGCAGGAAGTGCTTGGCCCCGTCCACCGCGCGCAGCACCTCGGCGGGCGACGTGCTGGAGGTGGCTGCCGCATAGTCGGCATGGTGCGCGAACAGCGCGCTGTGCCGCCCGGCGGCGATGCGTTCGGCCAGCGGCGGCGCCGCATCGCCGGGCTCGAAGATCGACACCACCGGCAGGTAGTCGACCACCGACGCCGCGCCACCTACCGTCATCGCGATCGATGCCCCCAACAGCGCGGTGCGGCGCGGTGCCGCTGAGCGCACCGGCGACTGGGCGCCACCGGGCTCGGCACCGAGACACAGCCCCCACGCGAACGCCGCCGGCAGCAGGAAGTACGCGTACCACAGCGGGTATTCGAGCAGGCTGTGCCAAGCCACCAGCAGCACCATCATCCAGGCCGACCGCAGCAGCGCGGTGGCCGGCCGGTCGCGATCGATGGCGACCTGGCGACCGGCCTGCCAGGCGCGCCACAGCGCCCAGCCCAGCAGCGCCATCACGACCCCCGCCAGCGGCAATCCCAACTCGACCGCCAGTTGCAGCGGCAGGTTGTGGGTGTGGTCGAAAAAGGCGCCGGGACGGCCGGGAAACGGGGTCAGCGACCACGCCAGGTTGAACTCGCCCCAGCCCACACCGAACCAGGGGCGTTGGGCGATCAGGCTGAGCGCGTTGGCCCAGATGCCGAAACGCGAGCTGGAAATGTCGGCTTCGCTGCGCAACCGTGCGGCGCCGCCGAAGACAGCGCCGCTCGCGTCGGCCCACGCGGTCAGCCCGAGCCAGCACAGCGCGTAGATCAGCGGCGACAGGCACAGCAGCATGCGCGAACGGCGCGACAACTTGCCATCCAGCGCGCCCCAGACCGCCAGTGCCAGCACGCCCAGCATGCCGGTGCGCGAGGCGCTCAGCACCAGACCGAAGATGAAGACGAGCAGGCCGGCCATCAGGCCTGGCAACGCCCAGCGCCAGCGCGCATCCGCCGACTCGGACAACCACAACGCGGCGACCAACGACCCCAGCAACAGGCTGCTCAGGTGGTTGGGCTGGCGCAGGTTGCCGGCCGCCCGCCCCGCCTGCGCCGTGAGGGCGATCCATTGCCCATCGGCCCACTGCGGCGCGAACACCTGCACCGCGCCCACGGCCACGCTGAGCAGACCGCTCACCACCAGCGCGATGCAAAGCGCACGAAACGCCGCCACGCCCTGGCCCGCCGCCATCGCCGCCGCGCCGATGCAGGCCACCAGCCCGGCAGCCGCCAGCAGACCGATCGCCGACAGCGCCATCGACGATGGCAATCCCGTGAGCGCCCACGAAGCGGCGCAGGCCGCGATCAACAACGCCAGTGCCGCCAGCAGCGCCTGCAACCCACCGCTCCAGCGCCGTGATGGCGCAGCAGGCGCGGCTGCCAGCCGCAACGCCAGCAGCACACAAAACACCCCCCAGCCGACCACTGCAGCCGCTTGATTCAAAAACGTCGCCGACGGCGGCAAATTGGCCGCCAGCAGCGCGGCGGGTACCACTGCCAAGCAGGCGGCGAGGTTCAACAGCGCGCCCCTTTCAGCCACCGCTTGCGGCCTTTGGAACGATCGTGAGGAGGTGCTCTGATTCAGCAAGATCAATGCGCGAGACGGCTGCCGCAGGTTGTGAGTTGCAGCGCCAACGGGATTGGCTTTAACTGCGTCGGCGGGGGTTCAGTTTAGTCAGCTTTCCAGCTTCGCTCGACCCGACAAACGCTGCTTGATGGACAGCATGGGCAGCATGTCGTGACTGGGGCCGAGCGCCAGCGCGCCCGGAGGTCTGAAGCGGAGGTCGCCCGTGTGCATGTCGCTGTTTGCGATCAGGGTGAGATCAAAAAAACCCGTCCACCGGCAAGTGGCCCACCACCCGGGCGCCGGGTGCCGCGATCAGTGAGACCCAGCTCGCCTGACGCGACATCAGCGGCAGAAAACGCAAGTCCTGCGGCGACTGGCCAGCCGACTGCGCGATGGCCGTCACGTGGGGCGCCAATTGCGGATGCTTAAACAGCAATATCGAGACCGGACGAGAGACGCGCCAAACGTCATCGGCATGCGCGGTGTAGTCACGCCACTGGGCAGGCTGCATCGCCAGGTCGATGCCGGCCAGGCTCATTTCGATCGACTTCATCTGCTGATCCGGATCGCTGGGTTTGACGGCGGCGATCCGACGCGGCCCCGTCCACGACAACGGTTGCAACGCGAGCGGTGCTTCGGTGAGCGATGCGGGATCGATGTCGGCCGCCGTGACCACGCGCAGGCGGTCCACCTCGAACACCAGCAACACCGGCCGCGCCAGCGCCATCGTGTACAGGCCGTAGCCGAACGCAGCAAGCTGAATGGCCACGATGACAGCCAGATCCCGCAGCAACTCCGCGCGCCCCTTGCCAGGACTGGCGACCACCGCCGTCAGCGCCGGGCCGAGGACGACGTCAACGCCGACGATCAGCAGGAAGAGGCTGGTGCCCCCGGCGAGAGTGGCGTAAGGGGGCGGGTACCAAACCAGAAAGACCAGCGCCGCCGCCAGCGCTGCGACAAAGCCGCTCGCCAGCAAGTGGATGCCTGCAGCTTTGAGGCGGGTAAGAGGAACACGCGAACGCATCATGTCGGACCTGAATAATTTGCTTGCTTGCTGTGCCTGGGCCTCAATGAAAGACACCTGTGGGCTGGATCGGTACCCCTGAAGATGGATAAGACGTGGAGGTTTTGGGTAGGGGAATTTCTGCAAGCTGCGGGTACTTCGTGCGAGTCAGCTCGTGCCATGCATCCAGTTGATCGCGACAGCGCAGCGCCGTGTGCAAGCTGCACAGCCGTTGCAGCTCCCTGGCGGCAATGTCCGGCCGATTGTTCAAGCCATGCGCCAGGGCACTTCGAAACTGAGAAGGTGCGTGCGGGAAACGCTCTGTGACATGCCGCACCCACGTCAGTTCGTCACTGGACATACCAGGGTGGACTTCAAGTCTGGCGAAACGCAGGTAGTCACGCCACTGGGTCAAAAGCATCAGATCGGGTGCCACGCTCTCAATGCGGCCCGAGCCGATGCGTGCGGTTTCAAACCGCAGGATGCGGGTGTTGTCCTCAACCTGCAGATATTCATACAGCGTGACAACGAACAGTGCGGTCGCCGCGGTCGTGAGTCCCCACGTCCACTTTCTGGAAATGCACGGCGCGACGTTGGGACCAGTGGGTTGATCCAGCACCCCCGCCATCAATGCGACGGGCAGCAGAAAGTACGTGTAGCTCAGTGGGAACTCGACCAGTGCATGGAGGAAGACGCCGCCGATCGCCGCCAGTAAATACACGGTTGTCGAGTTGCGCGCTCGTCTGGTGTGGCGCCACCCCCAGAACAGCACAAAACCGAAGACAGCAAGGCCCAATGGGATGCCGTTCCAGATGAACAGATCGAGCAGCAGGTTATGGGCGCTACCCATCAATCGCCCGTTCGCCGGATGATCCATAACGACTTGGCTTTGAGCGACCAGCCCCTGCTCCCAGCCGTAGCCAAACCAAGGTTTTTGCCAGATGGCATCGAGTGCGGTCTGCCAAAGCAGGATGCGTGGACCGGCTCCTGATTGCTCAGAAAACTCCCTGCCCGCAGAAAGCAACAAGACATCGCACAGCGGGCGCCACAGCAACAGCAGGGCCACAAAGGATGCGCCCAGGCCGACCACGCCAGCGCCCGAAATGCGCAAGGCGGATCGCCGTCTTGTCGCACCCAGGCCGATCACGAGCATCGCTATCGCCAACCACGCGGTGCGCGAACTGGTCATGACCATGCCGAACTCAAGAAAAACGCAAGACCCTGCTGCAACCCAGCCTCCGAACCGTCGAATCTCGTACAGAAACAGTACCCCCAGCATGCCCA
The DNA here is from genome assembly GCA_031390425.1 of Rhizobacter sp. Taxonomy (GTDB): domain Bacteria; phylum Pseudomonadota; class Gammaproteobacteria; order Burkholderiales; family Burkholderiaceae_C; genus PBB1. The sequence goes on along the minus strand of JANMTL010000225.1, from coordinate 1,765 downwards.
AAAACAACAGGGTGGCGAGATGGTTCGGCTGCGCTACGTTGGCAAACGGGCGGCCTTTGGGCGGCATTTCGGTGGCGAAAAGTCCGAGGCCACTCAACCCCAACCACTGATAAAGCGCGAGGCCGACGCTGACCACTGAAGCTGTGATGAACAACGCAGCCAGCCACTCCATGACTCGCCGCTGCCCAAACCGCAGTCGCAACCGCTGGCCGAGCAACACGCTCAGCGCCGCGCCAAGAAGCGCGGCACTTGGCATCCACGCATCACCCGCAAAAACTATCAGTCCGGCGGATAACTGAAGCAGCGGTACGAGCGCCAGGCAAAACACGATGGCGAGCAATGGCGTGAACTCGTCCCGCGCCTCGCCCCGGCTCAACTGCTCGCTCGTAAACGCAATCAGGAATGCCGCCGCCATGAAAATTTCTGCATGGAATGTCACCCAAGGCGGGTAGTGGTTGGAAACCAGCCACGCAACCAAGGCGAGAAAGCTGGCAACGAGGAAGGCTAATCGGTTCATTGAAACTGAACGCGAATGATCAAGTGCGGGGGGTTAAAGCAATAAAAAAGGCGGTCTAAAAGACCGCCTTCTTGATCGAATTGGTCAATCAACCGCGGCACGAACCTGGCAAGAATTTCGTGAGCATGGGAGCGGTACTGCCTGGGCCACAAACCCATTTGTAGACCGCTTTGCCGGCGTCGGTGTCTGCAACCATTACCGCTGTGTCAGTGCTGTACGGAGTCAGGTCGATGGTCTTGTCGTTCACATCCGACGAGATATTTTGTGCCATCACGGTCACTTTTCCGGCGGCGGTGGTGACAATTGACTTGACATACTTTGAAGGCGCCGAAGCTGCTGCGGCTTCGCATCCCCATTTGTCAGCCAATGGGGTTGAGCCTGACGATGACTGAAACACTTCGGTGATGGTGGTGCGACATGCCGATGCGGCCAGCACAAGCTCGGTGACCTTGGCCCGTTTCGTGTAGTCCTGATAAGCCGGCAGCGCGACGGCGGCCAAGATGCCGATGATCGCGACGACGATCATCAGTTCGATGAGGGTGAAACCTTGTTGGATGCGACGTTGCATGGTGAACTCCTTGGTGGTGATGGGGGGGAAGACGAAGTAGTACTTGCAGTCTGCGTGCCACGGGTTGTGGCGTGAATACTGCCCGTTTGGCCCGCAGCGGCGACAGAAAGGGTCACCGGTGGCGGCAGAAATCGGGTGGCGCAGATGACGGGGTGACGCAAATTGTCAGATTCGGTCTGGCGGCGGGTGGCCGCACGCCGCGCCCGATTCCATCGCCCGGTCAGCCCAGCGGCATGACCTCGCCGACTGCCAGCGCCTGCACGCGATGCGGCAGGTCGAGTCGGTGGATCTCGGTCATCACCGCGTCCATCTCGCCGGGCTTGATGTGGGTGATGCGCACATCGACACGGCCGGCCAGTTGCGACAGCTCGCGACCGAGTGCCGTCGGACACAGATGCCGGCTGATCGATGCAAGCTGCTGTTCTTCGTCGCTGAACGCGGTCTCGATCACCAGGTGAGCAACCTTCAACGTGCGCAAGCGCTGCCACAAAACCGGGTTCGGGCCGGTGTCGCCGCTGTAGACCCACCAGCCACCGTCGCCGTCGCCTTCGCCGTCCGCACCGCTGTGCACCGCGAAGCCAACCGCCGGGACGGTGTGGACGGCGCTCAGCACTTCGACGCGGCGAGCGGCCGCGCCCACGGTCAGCACGTCGCCGACCGCGAACGGCACCAGCCGCAGC
>JANMTL010000191.1:0-2396 GCA_031390425.1 Rhizobacter sp. | reverse complement strand
GCCGCGCACGAAATCATGCTGGGCACGGCGGCCATCCGCAACCTGATCCGCGAGAGCAAGATCGCGCAGATGTACTCGGCCATTCAGACTGGTAACAGCGTCGGCATGCAGACGCTGGACCAAAACCTCGCCGATCTGGTTCGGCGCAACGTGGTGGCGCCACACGAAGCGCGCGCCAAAGCCAAGTTTCCTGAGAACTTTCCGGGGTGAATGTTGGCCCCCAGCCGCTGCCCGGCGCAGCCGTTGCCTTGGGCGTTGCTTGATGGGTCGGCACTTCGTTTCGCTCGTGTCTTTGTCCTTGGCCTTGCCTTCTTAGGAATCATATGGAACGCGATCAAGCCTCTAAATTCGTCAACGACCTGCTGCGACTGATGGTGTCGCGCGCGGGCTCCGACCTGTTCTTGACCTCGGATTTCCCGCCGGCGATCAAGGTCGACGGCAAGGTCACCAAGGTGTCGCCGCAGCCGCTGACCGGGCAGCACACGATCGCGCTGGCGCGGGCGGTGATGAACGACAAACAGGCGGCCGAGTTTGAGCGCACCAAGGAATGCAATTTCGCGATCTCGCCGCAAGGCATCGGTCGGTTTCGCGTCAATGCTTTCGTGCAGCAGGGCCATGTCGGCATGGTGATGCGGACCATCCCGCAAACGCTGCCGACCATCGACGCGCTGAACCTGCCCAAGGTGCTCAAAGACGTGGCGATGACCAAGCGCGGACTGGTGATCTTCGTCGGCGCCACCGGCTCAGGCAAGAGCACGTCGCTGGCCGCGATGGTCGACTTCCGCAACGAGAACTCTTTCGGTCACATCATCACCATCGAAGACCCGGTCGAGTTTGTGCATCCGCACAAGAACTGCATCGTCACGCAGCGCGAAGTCGGCGTCGACACCGAGGGCTGGGAGCAGGCGCTGAAGAACACGCTGCGGCAAGCGCCCGACGTGATCCTGATGGGCGAGATTCGCGACCGCGAGACGATGGAGCACGCAGTTGCGTTCGCCGAAACCGGTCACCTGTGCATGGCCACGCTGCACGCCAACAGCGCCAACCAGGCGCTCGACCGGATCATCAACTTCTTCCCCGAAGAACGCCGTGCGCAACTGCTGATGGACTTGTCGCTGAACCTGAAGGGGCTGGTCTCGCAACGCCTGCTGCCGTGCCAAGAGGGCAAGGGCCGGGTGGCGGCGGTGGAGATCATGCTGAACTCACCGCTGATCTCCGACCTGATCTTCAAGGGCGAGGTGGCCGAGATCAAGGAGATCATGAAACGCTCGCGCGAGCAGGGCATGCAGACCTTCGATCAGAGCCTGTTCGATCTCTACGAAGCGCGCTCCGTGACCTACGAAGACGCAATTCGCAATGCCGACTCGGTCAACGACCTGCGCCTGCAAATCAAGCTGAACAGCCAACGCGCCCGCAACACCGATTTGGCGGCGGGCACCGAGCACATGAGCATCGTGTGAAACAGCCGCCCTGAAGCCGAGGCTCAGGCTCCGCCCAGGCGGGTTAGCAGCTTGCGAGCCTCGTCGGCAGACGGGAAACTGGCCGACGCAGCCAACGCCGCTTTGAGGGCCTGCCGGGCGCCGGTTTGGTTGCCGGACTCGTCTTGCACGACACCCAGGTGATACAAGATCGTCGCATCCTTGGGGGCCAGTTTGGCGGCCACCTTCAATGCATCGACCGCCGACTTTCGGTTGCCTTGCGCGCGGTACACCCACCCCAAGGTGTCGTGGAGCTCGGCAGCCCGCGGCGCCGCAGCGACGGCGCGCTTGGCCCAATCTTCTGCCTGCTTCAGATCCTGCTTGCGTTCAACGGCCAGCGCAGCGAGGTTGTTCAACGCAACCGCGTTGCGCGCGTCGAGTGCGATCACACGCTGGTAGGCGGCGGCCGCGGCATCGAGGTGGCCTCGCTTTTGCTCGACCATCGCAATGCGCAACTGCGGCAGTGCCAGGTTGGGCGCCGCCCGGCTGGCACTTTCGTAGGCGATGATGGCGGGCTCGGTTTCGCCCTTGGCGTCGAGCAGCCCGGCGCGCAGCAGCAATGCATCGAGCAAGCTGGGCTGAATGATTAGCGCGCGATCCACCGCGGTCAGGGCCGCCTCAGGCTGTTTGTCGGCCTGGTAAGCCTGCGCCAACGCCAGCGGCGGCAGCGGGTTGCCCGGTGCGCCAGCCGCCGCTTTTTCCAGCTCGGCAAGGGCACCCTTCAGGTCACCGGTGCGAACGAGGGCCACGCCCAGCGCGTAGCGCGCACCGGCGTGTTCTGGATTGATGGACAAAGCCTCTCGGTACAGCGGCATCGCTTGCGCGGCTTGACCGCGCGACAGCAGCAGATCTCCCAGGTCGATTCGGGGGCGCAAGGCGGCCGGGTCCAGTTTCGCCGCTTTTTTCAACGCGGTCTCG
>JANMTL010000186.1:0-17634 GCA_031390425.1 Rhizobacter sp. | reverse complement strand
CCCGCACATTGTCGAGCGCGCCGGGCACGTAATGGGCACTCGACTTGACCAGGATCGAGTTCGTGCCACGCTCGATAATGTGCGGGCAAACACCCTTTTCCTTGGGATACTGACGTTGGGCAAAAACGACCTCGCGTTTCGCAATGCGTTCTATGATCAGACCGTTGGCAGAGTGAAGCCCAGCCTGGTGATTCCGATTCACTGGGATAATTCCCATCTGCCGTTGAGCGAGAATCTCCAGGCCGCCAATAAGACGCTGGACAGTTTGAACGTGGGGCTGGATTTCATGATCGCCCGCACCAAAGCTGACGGGATCTCGTTCAAGATACTGCAGGGCTATCAGAGCATTGTGCTGAATCTGCTTCAATGCAGCCATCACGCAACGCATGGCGACGGTGTGCATCGCCGAGCTGCGCGCGCTCGGGGTTGACGCCGAACTGATCGATCACGTCCGCGTGCCCGGCGCGCTGGAGATTCCGGTCGCGCTGATGGCGATGGCCGACAGCGGCGACTTCGATGCACTGATCGCCATCGGCTGCATCGTTCGCGGCGAGACCTACCACTTCGAGCTGGTCGCCAACGAAAGCGGCGCCGGTGTCAGCCGCGTCTCGCTGGACCACCAGTTGCCGGTGGCCAACGCGATCCTGACCGTCGAGAACGAAGCACAGGCCTGGCAACGGGCCGAAGAAAAAGCCCGCGATGCCGCCCGCGTGGCGGTCGAGATGGCGCACCTGATGGAAGACTTGTCGTGACCGAAGCCGAACAAAAACCCGCCGCCAGCGGCGCGCCCGAGGCGCCCTCGAAGGCGGCAAAGAAGGCGGCGCAGAAATCGGCCCGGCGGCGTTCTCGCGAACTCGCCCTGCAGGGCCTGTACGAATGGCTGCTGTCGGGCGAGCAGGCCAGCGCGATCGATGCGCATGTGCGCGAACACGACAGTTTCGAGCGCTGCGACGCCGCACACTTCGAGATGCTGCTGCACGGCTGCATCACCGAGGCCGCCACACTCGACGCCGCACTGGCGCGCCATGTCGACCGCCCCACCACTCAGTTGTCGCCGATCGAGCACGGCGTGCTGATGATCGGCGCCTACGAGCTGACGCACTGCATCGACATCCCGTACCGCGTGGTCATCAACGAGGCGGTCGAGCTGGCCAAGAGCTACGGTGGCACCGACGGCCACAAGTACGTCAACGGTGTGATCGACAAGACCGCCGCCGATCTGCGACCCGTCGAGGTCGATGCGGCGCGGGCGGCTCGGCGCTGACCTTTCACCGACGGTGACCGGGTCGACATGAGGCTCTCGCAGCGCCTGTCGCACATCGAACCGTTCTACGTGATGGAGTGCGCCAAGGCCGCGTCCGAGTTGGCGCGCAACCCGCTGTGCGATCCGCAGCAGGGCGGTCGGCCGATGATTTTTCTCAACATCGGCGAGCCCGATTTCACCGCGCCGCCTTTGGTGCAAGAGGCCGCGCAACGCGCGATCCGCGACGGCAGCACGCAGTACACCGACTCGATCGGCCTGATGCCGCTGCGCGAGCGCATCAGCGCCTGGTACGCGCAACGGTTCGCGCTCGACATCGCGCCCGAACGCATCGTCGTGACCGCCGGTGCCTCGGCCGCGCTGCAACTGGCCTGCCTGGCGCTGATCGACCCCGGCGACGAGGTGCTGCTGCCCGACCCGAGCTACCCCTGCAACCGGCATTTCGTCGCGGCGGCCGACGGCGTTGCGGTGCTGGTGCCGACGGGTGCCGAAGATCGCTTCCAGCTCCATGCGGCAGCCGTCGCCGAGGCGTGGAACGAGAACACGCGCGGCGTGCTGCTGGCCTCGCCGTCGAACCCGACCGGCACCTCGATCGACCCGTTGGAGATGGGCCGAATCGTGGCGGCGGTGCGCCAGCGCGGCGGCTTCACGATCGTCGACGAGATCTACCTCGGCCTCAGCTACGACGCGCGCTACGGCGATTCGGCGCTGAAGCATGGCGACGACGTGATCTCGGTCAACAGCTTCTCGAAGTACTTCAACATGACCGGCTGGCGGCTCGGCTGGTTGGTGGTGCCCCCGTCCTTGGTCCCCGCCATAGAGAAGCTCGCGCAGAACCTGTTCATCTGCCCGTCGGCGGTTGCGCAGCATGCGGCGCCGGCCCTGCTTCGAGCCCGACTCGATCGCCGAGTACGAGCGGCGGCGGCAGGCGTTTCGCGCGCGCCGCGACTACCTCGTGCCGGCTCTGAACGCGCTCGGCCTGACGGTGCCGGTCGAGCCGGACGGCGCGTTCTTCGCCTGGGCCGATTGCTCGGCGCATTGCTCGAAAAACCGCGCCCACCTGCCCGGCGGAAGCTGGGATTTCGTCTTCGACCTGATGCGACGCGCGCAGGTGGCGATGACCCCCGGGCGCGACTTCGGCCGCCACGCTCCGGCACGCTATGTGCGCCTGTCCTACGCCAGCTCGATGGATCATCTGCAGCAGGCGATGGACCGGCTGCAACGGGTGTTGTGATCGGCGCCCGAACGTTCTCAAAGCAGAAAGTCGCCGTTGGACGCTACCCGCCCGCAGCCCGAAAAAGCCGCGAGTCCGTCACTTTTTCAGCGTTCACGGAGCGCTGTTTCGACTACGCTTCGCGCGGTGAGTTCGCCTGCTCCACCGCCCCCACGCACGGCCGCCGACCGCGACGCGTCCGACGACGAACGCGCTGCGGCGGGACCGGACACCGAGCCGACGCCCGACGAGGCGCTGCCGTCGATCGGCTACATCGGCCGCTATGCGCTGAAGTACCAAGTCGGCGAAGGCGGGCTTGGCACGGTCTACGCGGCGCACGATCCGCTGCTGTCGCGGGTCGTCGCGATCAAGACGCTGCACCTGGAGATCGCACCCGAGCAGCGCGAGTCGTTCAACGCGCTGTTCCTCAATGAAGCGCGCGCAGCAGCCGGCCTGTCGCACCCGAACATCGTCACCGTGTTCGATGCGGGCATCAGCGAAGGCCATGCCTACATCGCGATGGCACTGCTCAAGGGCCAGGACGTGCGCCAGTTGCGCGAAGCCGGCTGGCGACCGACGCCCGCACAGGCGGCGGTGCTGGTCGGACGGGTGGCCGATGCGTTGGCTTACGCGCACCGCAAGGGCGTCGTTCACCTGGACATCAAGCCGGCCAACATCTTCATGGTGAGCCCTGGCCAGCCGTGCGTGCTGGACTTCGGCATCGCGCGCATCGCGCATCGGCACGACGCCCAACCGGGCAGCCACATCGCGGCGGGGTCGCCGTACTACATGTCACCGGAACAGGCGCGGCTGCAAGCGGTCGACCAACGCTCCGACGTGTTCTCGCTCGGCGTCGTGCTGTACGAACTGTTGACCGGCGCCAAGCCCTTCACCGGCGTCGGTCTGGAGCAGATCACCGCCGCGGTGCTCGACCACACGCCGCTGCCGGCGCACCGGGTGAACCGCGCGGTGCCGAAAGCGTTGTCCGAGATCGCCGCGCGCGCGATGGAAAAAGACGTCGACAAGCGCTTCGAGTCGGCGGCAGCGATGTCGCGCGAACTGCGGCGGCATTTCGCCGAGTCCGCCGGGGGCGATCCCGTGCCGCAGAGCCTGTGGCAACGGTGGCGCAGCCGCAAGGCCGCCATGGCGGTGGGCGTGGTCGGCGTGTTGGGCATCGGCGCGATCGCCAGCGGGACCTGGATCGACAGCCGCCCGCCCGCACCCCAGTTGAACGCAGCGACCCGCGCGGCACCCGCGGCGCAACCGCCCGCCGAGCCGACGGCCGCCCAGGCACTGAGGTCGGCACCGCCTCAGCCGGTCGGCGCCGCCGCTTCGGCAACACAGACCGCCCGCAGCGATGCACCGAAGCCGGCGCTGGCCGACAAGCCGCGCCGCGACAAGGCCACAGCCGAGGCGCGCGCACGCGACGCCGTCGGCCGCGCCGGTGCAGCCCAGACCGCCGCGCCGAAAGGTCGCGTCCGGCTCGCCATCAGCCCGTGGGGCCAGGTCGAAGTCAACGGCGCTGCGGCCGGCACCGCACCGCCATTGACCGAACTGATCCTGCCCGCCGGTTCGCACCAGATCACGATCCGAAACGCCGACTTTCCGCCGTACAGTGCGACGGTCCAAGTCACCGCCGACCAGCCGGTGACGATCAAGTACAAGTTCGGATCATGAAACCCCTGCTTCCTGTCATTGCGGCGCTGCTCGTCGCCGGTTGTGCGTTGACGCCTGCGCCCCGGCCGGGCTTGATCGATGTGGTCGAGCGGCCGGCCGAGAAGGCCCTGCTGGCCGGTCTGCGCGCGTACGACGACGCGCAGTACCCCGACGCCGAAAAGCAGTTCCGCATGGCGATCCAACTCGGCCTGCCGTCACCGAAAGACCGCGCCGCCGCCGAAAAGCACTTGGCCTTCATCTACTGCACCAGCAACCGGGTGGCCGACTGCGAAGCCGCGTTCCGCGCAGCGCGTCAGGCCGACCCGGGCTTTGCGCTCAGCAAGTCGGAGGCGGGCCATCCGCTGTGGGGCCCGGTCTACAAGCGGGTGCAGCCTTGACGGTGCCCGATTTCGAAATCGGGCTGCGTATTTACTGGGAAGACACCGACGCGGGTGGCGTGGTGTTCTATGCCAACTACCTGAAGTTCTTCGAGCGGGCGCGCACTGAGTGGTTGCGCGCACTCGGCCACGGCCAGGAACGCCTGCGCATCGACGGCGGTGCGATGTTCGTCGTCAGCGAAACATCGGTGCGCTACCGGCGTCCGGCGCGGCTCGACGACCTGCTCAGAATCACGGTGCGGCTCATCCAGGTGACGCGCACCTCGATCACGCTGGCGCAACAGGCATGGCGCGACGACGCGCTGCTGACCGAAGGCAGCATCCGCATCGTCTGCGTCGAGGCCGGAACCTTCCAGCCGCGCCGCATTCCGATCGTCATCACGGCCGCGCTCGCAGCGCAGTCAGCCCCCTGATCTCCATGAACCAAGACCTCTCGATAGTCAGCCTCGTGTTGCATGCCAGCCTGGTGGTGCAGCTCGTGATGGCGGGCCTGCTGATCACCTCGCTGGCGAGCTGGACGGTGATCTTCGGCAAGCTGTTCGGGCTGCGCAAGGTGCGCGCCGAGAACGATGAGTTCGAGCGCGAGTTCTGGGCCGGCAAGAACCTCAACGACCTGTACAACGACGCGGCCAAACGCGCCACCGCCTCGGCGCCGATGGAGCGCATCTTCGCATCGGGCATGCGCGAATTCATGAAGCTGCGCGAGCGCCGCGTCACCGACTCGGGCGCGCTGCTCGACGGCGCGCGGCGTGCGATGCGCGCGAGCTTTCAGCGCGAGATGGACACGATCGAGTCGAACCTGTCGTTCCTCGCGTCGGTCGGCTCGGTGTCGCCGTATGTCGGGCTGTTCGGCACGGTGTGGGGGATCATGCATGCGTTCATCGGCCTGGCGAACCTGACGCAGGTGACGCTCGCCACCGTGGCGCCGGGCATCGCCGAGGCGCTGGTCGCCACCGCCATCGGCCTGTTCGCAGCAATCCCGGCGGTGATCGCCTACAACCGATTCGCGCGCGATATCGACCGCCTCGCGATCCAGATGGAGACCTTCATCGAAGAGTTCTCCAACATCTTGCAGCGCAACCTCGGGCAGCCGCTGGCGCCGGGTTCGACGGCAGCGCCTGCGATGGCCGGAGCACGCTGAGGTGGCATCGGTCAGCCACCGCGGCAGCAGCCGCCGCCGCACGATCAACGAGATCAACATGGTCCCGTTCATCGATGTGATGCTGGTGCTGCTGATCATCTTCATGGTGAGTGCGCCGCTGATCACCACCGGCGTGGTCGATCTGCCGACGGTGGGCAAGAGCAAGCAGCGGCCCGAGCATGTGGTCGAGCTGATCGTCGGTCGCGACGAGACCGTGCGTGTGCGCGTCGACAGCAAAGAAGAAGGCCCGGCCGTGGCGCTGAACAAGATCGCTGCGCGTGTGCGCGACCTGCAGGCCGGCGATGCAAACACGCCGGTGGTGATCTCGGCCGACCAGTCGGTCAGGTACCAGACCGTCGTCGATGTCATGAACCGCCTGCAGAAAGCGGGCGTGCAGCGCGTCGGGCTGTCGGTCAAGAACGGCGGCTGATGCAGCGACTTCACGCATGACGATGGCCGCTGCCGCCTTCGATCGCGACGCCTTCCTGCCGCGCCGACCTGCCGGTCTCGGCCGAGGCCTCGGCCTGGCGATCGTTGCCCACCTGTTGCTGGTCGCCGGGCTGACCTTCAGCGTCAACTGGCGGGTCAGCGCGCCCGAAGGCATCGAGGCCGAGTTGTGGGCGGCGGTGCCGCAGATCGCGGCGCCGCGGCCGGTCGAGGTGGAGCCGCCTGCGCAGCGACCGGTGCGCGTGAGCAAGCCCACGCCGGAGCCGGTCGCCAAGCCGCCGCCGAAAGAAGCGCCGTTGCCCGATGCGCAGATCGCGATCGAGAAAGCCAAACGCCTTGACGACAAGCGCAAGAAAGACCTGGCGGAGCAAGCCCGCGAAGCCAAGGAAGCTGAAAAGCAAGCCAAGCTGCGCAAGGCCGAGCAGGCCGAAAAACTGGCCGAGCAAAAGCGCAAGGACGCCGCCAGCGCCAAGCTGAAGACCGATGCATCGGCCAAGAAGCGCAGCGATGCGGCCGAGGCTTCGCTGGCCGCCGAGCGCGAAAAGCAGATGCAGCGCATCGCCGGGCTGGCCGGGGCCACCGGTGCGGCCAACGCCACCGGCACGGCCGCGCAAAGTGCCGGGCCGAGTGCCGACTACATCGGCCGCATCAAGGGCCGCATTCGGCCGAACGTGTCGTTCCCGGACACGCTGCCGGGCAACCCGGCGGTCGAGATCGAGATCACCGTGGCACCCGATGGCCGAATCATGTCGAGCCGCATCGTCAAGCCCAGCGGCGTGCCGGAGTGGGACGATGCAGTCAAGCGCGGCATCGACAAGACCGCCGTGCTGCCCCGCGACGAAAACGGCCGTGTCACGTCGCCGATGACGATCGTGTACCGGCCGCGCGACTAGTCCGGCTTGGTGCCGGTCGCCGATGTGCCGTCCTAGCAGATCGGCCTGACGAGCGCACAGCGCTCGAACGCATGCGCAGGAGCACGCGTTGGCGACTTGCATGCTTGTGCGCAGCAAGGTCTCATGTCCTCAGGCAGACTCCGCGGCGATCTCTGATTTACCGATGCCGAACCTTCTAACGCCATGCACACCATGCCCCTTCGCAACTCACCCAACAAGATTCGTGATTTGAACGATTTGAGCCATCTGCAAGAGCTGGTCGTCGATAAGCGAATGGGTCAGCGCGCATCGGCGAAAAAGAACCGGCGCAATCGGCACTATGAAAAACAGTTCATCCGCAACACATTGGCTCATCCAGTGATCAGCGGCAGCGACACCGAGGCAGGTTTGCCGTGATGGTGGCCATGGCAGTCCTGACCACGGCGCTGCTGTTCGGTGGCATGACGCTGTACTCCTTCGGCTTTGCTGCGTTTTTGTTCACCGCCTTGCCATCGGATGTCGCTGGCAGCACGTTGCGCCGCGCGTTTCCTGCGTTCTATCTTTTCGTGATCGGGACGTCGGCCTTGGCGGCAGCGTTCCTGTGGCGTCACGATCCGTTGGCTGCTGGCCTGATGGCGGCCATCGCCGTCACCACGTTGCCGTCTCGGCAGCTGCTGATGCCCGCGATCAATGCCGCAACCGACCGCGGCGAGCGTCAACGTTTCAAATGGCTGCATGGCCTGTCGGTGGCCATCACGCTGACCCACATCGTCGCGGCCGGCTATGTGTTGGTGCAACTGGTTTGACAGTCCCGGCGCTTGTTGAAAAAAGCTCTTTGTCGATGGGTGGCACGAACCCCGATTTCTCAGGAGCGATGTTTACTTTTTGAGGACCGACGGCGTAATCGTCGATTGGAAAAAAACAGCCCGCATGCGCGAGCATGCGAGCTGTGGCTCTTAAAAGCCGTGACCAGCATTTGCCACCGGCAAGTCGGTCAATCAGGCGGGGAGTAACACCGAATCAATGACGTGGATCACGCCATTCGTGCATTCGATGTCGGTCTTGACAACCTTGACCTGCCCATTCAGCTTGACGCCGCCAGCGGTGCTGACTGTCAACAGCGCGCCGTTGACGGTGGGCGCGGTCTTTCCGTCCATCGTCATCACGTCAGCGGCCATGACCTTGCCCGACACCACGTGATAAGTCAGGATCTTGGTGAGCTTCGGGATGTCGTTGAGCAAGCCTTCCACGGTACCGGCAGGCAGCTTGGCAAAAGCTTCGTCGCTGGGCGCGAACACGGTGAAAGGACCGGCACCCTTGAGTGTGGGCACCAGACCGGCGGCGGTCACGGCGGCTGCAAGGGTCTTGAAAGACCCGGCTGCAACAGCGGTATCGATGATGTCGTGCATGTGTACTTCCTAAAAAAGTTTTTCAAATATCCGGATCAGATCGATGCGGAAAGACTGCACGGGCGCTGTTGGCCATTGCGGCTGATCAGACCGCTGAACTTTGGCTACCGAACCCGCGAGGCGCACGTTAGGGAGTTGGTTCGAAACAGGAGCGCGCAAGGTCTTTTCGCCTGAGTTGCCGCGTGTACTCGGGGGCCTGGGCACCAGGGCCGGCAGGCTGACGCCGCTGCGGTGGAGTCGACGATCGGCGGCGTGCGGGCGATGAGCAACGCGTGAGCGGGTGCTTGCGCGCCTCGGCGTGCCGAACTGGCGGTCAATCGACCGCCTGTTCGACGCACCGCGCCACCCCAGGCTTTTCTAGACTCGTGCACCCATCATCGGTCCACCCACCATGTCCTTGCGCTCGTTGTTCACCCTGCCTCGACATGCTGCGCGCGAAGGCAGTCTCGGCATCTTCACTGCGGGGCGCAGCGTCGCCGCCGTGATCGCGAAGGCCGACGACGGCGGGCTGCGGCTGAAGGCGACCGAATCGTTCGACGGCGCCGACTCGCTCGACGCGCTGTCGCGCTGGCAACGCAGCGCCGGCTGGCGCGCCTGCCGCAGCCATTTGTTGCTCGACGACACGCAGTATCAACTGCTGCCGATGGACGCGCCCGATGTGCCCGACACCGAGCTGGCCGACGCGCTGCGCTGGCAGATCAAAGACCTGATCGACTTCCCGGCCGAAGAAGCGCGCATCAGCAGCGTGCTGGTGCCCGCTGCGAGCGACTTGGTGCGCACCCGGCAAGCGTGGGTGGTGGTGGCGCGCCGCGCCACGGTGGCCGGCTGCATGCGCGGTGCGCGCGACGCCCGGATCGACCTCGACAGCATCGACGTGCCCGAGTTCGCGCTGCGCAACCTGGCCCTGCTGCCGGCTGCCGACGGCGGCGCCTGCGCGCTGCTGCATGTGGGGCTGGAGCGCAGCACCCTGCTGATGGTCTGGAAGGGCGATCTGTGCAGCGTGCGCCGCTTCGATCTGAACGCCGCCGCCTTGCTGAACGCCACACCCGAGCAGTTCGAATCGCTGATCGAGCGGCTCGGGCAGGATGTGCAACGCAGTGCCGACGCGTTCGAGCGCCACTTCCACGCCGCCGGGCTGGGTCGGCTGTGGGTGACCGACGAACAAGAAGGCCTGGCGCTCACCGACGCGCTGGCCCGCCACATCACTTTGCAGGTCAAGCCGATGAAGCTCGCCGACTGGATCGGCATCGACACCACGCGGCCGCTGATGGATGCGCGTCAGCACCTCGATTTCGTGCCCGCCATCGGTGCGGCGCTGAGGGCTTCCTCATGACCCAGCAGATCAACCTGCTCGACCCGGCGCTGCTGCCGCAGCACGACTGGTGTCATGGCCGCTTCATCGTCGGGCTGGGCGCGCTGCTCGCGCTGGTGCTCGCAGGCCAGTGGGGCCATGAGCGCTGGGCGTTGGCGCGGGCGTTGGCCACCAGCGCCGCCGATGCGTCGGCGACCACGGCGGTGGCCACCGCATCGATCGACGCCGAGATCGCCGAATTGCAAACCCAACTGGCCGGCGGCGAAGCGTTGCTGCGCACCGCCGGTGGCCTGAGCGAGCTGCCCAAAGACAGTGCCGCCCGGCTCGAAGCGCTGATCTCGGCGATGCCGCAAAACCTGTGGCTCGACGAGGTCGAGTTCAACGTCGACCGGCGGGTGCGCATCACCGGTGGCGTGGGCGATGCGGCGGGCCTGGCCGCGTTCTCGAAGCGGCTCGGCGAGTCCGGTACCTACCGCGGGTTGCCGCTGAAGGTGGTGGCGCTGGAGCCGCGCAAGACCGACGACGCCGAAGCAGGCGACGGCCCGCACCCGATCAAACCCAACCCCGCGAACGCCTCGTACACCTTCGTGTTGTCGAGCGCCGACGGTGAACTTGCAGGAGCCTCCCGATGAACCGCCTCGCTGCCGTGAACCAACTGCTGGCGCGTGTCGATGCGCTGCCGCAGCGCGATCGCTGGACCGTCGCCACCGGCATCGTTGCGCTGGCGATCGGCGTCCAGTGGGGCATCGTGACACCGTCGCACGAACGTCGGCTGAACATCGAATCGTCGGCGCGCGCCAAAGGCGATGCGCAAAGCCTCGCGGTGGCCAGCGAGCTCGCCGCCAAGACCTCGCAACTCGGCGAACTGAAGACCCGCCACGCCGAGACGACGCGCCGACTGGCAACACTCGGCCTTGCGCCGACCCAGCACGACAGCGTCGGCGCGCTGATCGCCCGCACCTTGCCCGACAGCGGCGTGCAACTGGTCGGCCTGCAGGCGCTGCCGGTCGAAGAACTCGCGTCGATCGCGGCCGCTGAACCGACCCCCGCCGTCCCGGTCGCAGCCGCTGCGCCGACCCCGGAAGCCGCACCGATGCTGTTCCGGCACCGCGCCGAGCTGCGGCTCGAAGGCCCGCTGCCGCAACTGTTGCAAGCGCTGGACCGCATTGAGCGTCGGCTGTCACCGCTGCGCGTCGAACGCGTGCGCCTGGCCGCCGTGCCCGGTGGCGTGCAGGCCCGCGTCGTGTTGACCACGCTCAGCCGGGATCGCACCTGGCTCGCGCTGTGAAGCCCGCGCTCGCTGGGATGACGGCCGCGGTGTGCGCCGTCGGCCTGCTGCTCGCGCTGCTGCCGCCGGGCGTGCAGGCCGTCGGCCCGCAAGCGCCTTTCACGCCCCCCGCGCCACCCGCGCGGCCCGCAGCCGCCCCGATGGCGGCCCCGCTGCCGGCCGGCGCCGCCTCCGATGCCGAATCGGCTGCTGCGCCGCCGGGCCTGGTCGGCCTGCGGCTCGGCAACGCGCCGGCCGCGTTGATCGACGGCACCTGGGTGCGCGTCGGCCAAACCGTGCGCGACGCCCGTTTGATCGAAGTGCTGCCGAGCGCGGTGCGTTTGCGCCATGCCGACGGCCGCCTCGAAACGGTGGCGCTGTTCACCGATTCCTCTGCCGCTGCGCTGACCCCGCGCCGCGTCGTCGTCTCCTTACCTGTCGCCTCGCGGGAGCTGCCATGACCCTGATTTCCCGCTCGGCCGTTTTGTTGTCGAGCAAGCTGCCTCTGATCACGCCTTGCGCGCTCGCCGCGCTGCTGCTCGTCGGCTGCCAAAGCGGCCCGGCGCCGCGCACCACGCACGACCGCATCGATGCCGAGTTGAAAGAAGCGCTGGCCCAGCGGCCCGCGCCGAAGGTGTCCGATCGCGTCAGCGCGGCCTTGCTGCCGCCGCTGGCGCAAGAGCTGCCGCGCCCGGCCGCGGTGCCCGAGCAGCGCTTCGACCTGGTGGTCAGCAACGCCAGCGTGCAGCAGGTCTATCACGCGATGGCCTCGGGTTCGCGCTACAGCATCCTGCTGCCGCCGGGCCTCACCGGCACTGTCAGCGTCAATCTGAAAGACGTGACGATGCGCGAGGCGCTCGAAGTGATGCGCGAGCTGCACGGCTTCGAGTACCGCATCGACGGCACGCGGGTGTTCATTCAGGACGCGTCGCTGCAAACCCGCATCTTCCAAGTCAGCTACCCGACCACCAAGCGCGCGGGCCGCAGCGACACCAAGGTGATCTCGGGCTCGATCACGTCCAACGGCAACGGTGTGGCGGGCGCTTCGGGTGGCGGCAACAGCGCCGGTGGGAGCAGCACCAACAACAGCGAAGGCAGCCAGATCTCGACCACCACCGATGCCGACTTCTGGAAGGAACTCGACACCGCGCTCAAAGCCATCGTCGGCACCGACGGCGGGCGCCAGGTGGTGATGTCGCAGCACACCGGCACGATCGTCGTGCGGGCGTTTCCGAAAGAGCAGCGCGAGATCGAAAACTTCCTGCGCTCGGCCAAGCTGTCGATCGAGCGGCAGGTGATGCTCGAAGCAAAAATTGTCGAAGTCAGCCTCAAGGAAGGCTTCGAGTCGGGCATCAACTGGGCGGGCTTGAGCGGGGGCAATCACCGTTTCTCGGTCGGCGCCGATGCCAACCGCATCAACGTGCCGGGCAGCATTGGCAGCCAGTACGGCATCAAGCCGGGCTCGATCGTCACCGGGGTCGATGGCGCGGCCACCCCGCCCACCGTGACCTCGACCACGCTCGGCCAGTTGATCGCGAGCCCGTTCGCCAGCGGCGGCTCGGGCCTGCTCGGCATCGCGTTCACCACCAGCGGCTTCAACGGCCTGCTGGCGTTCCTGGAGACGCAGGGTTCGGTGCAGGTGCTGTCGTCGCCGCGCGTGGCTGCGGTCAACAACCAGAAGGCGGTGCTGCGCGTGGGCACCGACGACTTCTTCATCACCAACATCTCGACCACGACGGTGGCCAGTGCGTCGGGCAACGTGACCACGCCGACGATCACGCTGCAGCCCTTCTTCTCGGGCATCGCGCTCGACGTGACGCCGCAGATCGACGAGGACGGCATGGTCACGATGCATGTGCGGCCGTCGGTCAGCGAGGTGTCCGAGCGCACGCGCATCGTCAACCTGGGCACGCTGGGCAACTTCACGCTGCCGCTGGCGTCGAGCAACGTCAACGAGACCGACACCGTGGTGCGGGTGCAGGACGGCGCCATCGTCGCGATCGGCGGGCTGATGCAGCAACGCCAGACGGGCAGCCGCGCGCAGGTGCCGGGTGCCGGCGAGGTGCCGGTGGCCGGCCACCTGTTCAAGCGCACGCAGAGCGGGCTCGACAAGCGCGAACTGGTGTTCCTGATCAAGCCGACGGTGATCAAGGGCGATACGCAATGGCGCGAAGACATCGCCGCCACCGACGCGCGGCTGCAACGCCTCGACGCGACTTCCTCACCCCGATAAACCGAACGCCACCCCATGTACCTCGAACATTTCGACCTGCGCGAGTACCCGTTCGCCATCACGCCCGACACCGGCTTTGCCTACCGCGGCCGACCGCATCAGGCGGCGTTGAACACGGTGCGACTGGCGCTCGACAGCGGCGAGGGCTTCGTCAAGGTCACCGGCGAGGTCGGCACCGGCAAGACCTTGTTGTGTCGGCAGCTGCTGGCCAGCTTCGACGACACCCGCGTGACCAGCGCCTACCTGCTGCACCCGCGCCTGACACCGTGCGGCCTGCTGCGCGCGATCGGCGACGAACTCGGGCTCAAGCGCCAGCGCGGGCTCGACGAGCACGGCCTGGTGCAACGCCTCGAAGCCGAACTGCTGCGCTTGGCCGATGCCGGCCGACAGGTGGTGGTCTGCGTCGACGAGGCGCAGGCGCTGGGGCTCGAATGCATGGAGGTGCTGCGACTGCTCAGCAACCTGGAGACCGGCAAGCGCAAGCTGATCCAGATCGTGCTGTTCGGCCAGCCCGAACTCGACGAACAACTTGGCACGCACCCGCTGCGATCACTCGCCAGCCGGATCGCTTTTTCAGCCCGGCTGAGCGGCCTGCCGCGCGACGATTTCGACCATTACCTGCAGCACCGCTTGCAGGTCGCCGGCTGGCGCGGTGCCACCGTCTTCGGCCCGGCCGCCCGCTGGCTGCTGTGGCGCGCCAGCAAAGGCGTGCCGCGGCGCGCCAACATCCTGGCGCACAAGAGCCTGATGCTGGCCTACGGACGCGGCGTGCACCGCGTCGGTGGGCGCGATGCCTGGTCGGCGCTGCGCGACGCCGACACCACCGCCCGGTGGATGCCGCTGCGCTGGATGAACGGAGCATCGACATGAGCGTCATCAACCGCATGCTGTCCCAGCTCGACGCCCGCCGCGCCCCGGCGCCCGAGGCGACCGGCACCGCCACCGCAGGATCGATCGAAGCGGTCTCGGTGGCCGCGCCACGCCGACTCGGGCTGGTGGTGCTGGCAGGCGCCGCGCTGGTGTCGGCTGCGGCGTTCGGCCAGTGGCCGGCATTGATGGGCGGTCGTGCGTTCCCGTTGCCACATCCGGCGATGGTTTCGCAGCCGGCCGTGGCGACGGAGTCGACGGTTCAGATGGCCGCGACGCAGATCGAATCGGTGCCCGCGGCGGAGGTCGAAGCGCCGCTCACTGAAAAACCCACGTCGGTTGAATCAGCGCCGCTCGGCGCCCTCTCCCCAGAGGGACGAGGGAGTTGGCCCGTGCACATTGCGCCGCCGTCGCGCTCGGCGAAGGTCGCTGCTGAGGTGCCACCGCCCACTGCCGCTGACACGATCGTCGCGATGGCAGCGCCCGTCAAGAATGTCGCCTCCGCGCCAGCCCCAGCGACAGACCCGTCCAGCGTCGAAAAACGCGTGATCCCGCCGAGCCCGTCGCAACGGGCCGCGTTCGCGTACCGGCAGGCGCTCGACAACGCCGCCAGCGGCCACAGCCACCCGGCCATCGCCCTGGCGCTGGAAGCACTGCAGACCGAGCCCGACCACCTCGCCGCACGCGAGCTGGCGGCGGTGCTGATGATCGAATCGAAACGCCTCGGCGACGCCGCCGCACTGATGCGCGAGGGCCTCGAACGCCAACCGCAACAGCCGCGCCTGACGATGCTGCTGGCCCGCATCGACGCCGAAACCGGTGCGCCGCAGACCGCGCTCGATCGGCTGGCCGCCGCACCGGCGCTCGACGCCGAAGGCCACGGCCTGCGCGCTGCCCTGCTGACACGGGCCGAGCGGTTTCGCGAAGCCGCCAGCGCTTACGAAGCCGCCGTGCGCTTGCAGCCCGACAACGCCGCGTGGTGGTTCGGCCTCGGCGTGGCGCTCGAAGCCAACGGCCAGGCGCCGCTGGCCCGGCAGGCGTTGCAACGCGCCCGCGCCATCGGCTCGTTGCGCGGCGACGCGCTGGCCTACATCGAACAAAAGCTCGCCTCGCGTGAATGACGTGAACGACGTGAATGACGTGAATGAAACCCGTGACCCGGAAGCCCTGACATGAGTGCACCGCAAAAATTCCGCCTCGGCGACGCGCTGGTCGCCGCCGACCTGCTGACACCCGAGCAACTGACGCTGGCGCTGGACGAACAAAAAAAGACCGGACGTCGGCTCGGCAACACGCTGTCGACGCTCGGCTTCGTCAGCGACGACAAAATTGCCGAGGTGGTCGCGCGGCAGATGAACATCCAGTTCATCGACCTGCGCCGCCGCGAGTTCGATGCCGCGCTGGTGCGCCGCCTGCCCGAAGCCCAGGCCCGGCGGTTCCGCGCCATCGTGCTGGAGGAAAAGGACGGCGCGCTGGTGGTCGGCTTCTCCGACCCGACCGACATGTTCGCGCACGACGAAATCAAGCGGCTGCTGCGCGCACCGATCCTGCCGGTGGTGGTGACCGAGCGGCTGCTGCTCGACAGCATCGACCGCATCTACCAGCGCCGCGACGAGATAGCGGGGCTGGCCGGCGAGGTGGCCGCCGACATCGGCCACACGCCGACGCTGGCCGGCCTCGACTTCACCGCAGGCAGCGACGACGCGCCGATCGTGCGGCTGCTGCAATCGATCTTCGAGTCGGCGCTGACGCAGTCGGTGTCGGACATCCACATCGAGCCGCAGGAAAAGAGCGTGGTCATCCGCACCCGCGTCGACGGCGTGATGACGGTGCAAAACAGCTACGACCCGAAGATCGCCGGCGCGATGGTGCAGCGGCTCAAGCTGATGTCCTCGCTCGACATCTCCGAAAAACGCCTGCCGCAGGACGGCCGCTTCCAGCTCGCGGTCGGCAATTCGGCGGTCGATGTACGGATCTCGACGCTGCCCACGCAACACGGCGAATCGGTGGTGATGCGGCTGCTGGCGCAAAACACCGACCGGCTGCGCCTCGACGCGCTCGACATGCCACCGGCCGTGCTGCAACGCCTGCGCGCCAACTTGAAAATCACCTCGGGTCTGATTTTGGTGACCGGCCCGACCGGCAGCGGCAAGACCACCACGCTCTACGCTGCGCTGGCCGAACTCAACAAGCCCGAGACCAAGATCATCACGGTCGAAGACCCGGTCGAGTACCGGCTGCCCGGATTGAACCAGGTGCAGGTGCACGAGAAGATCGACCTGACCTTCGCCCGCGTGCTGCGCAGTTGCCTGCGCCAGGACCCGGACGTGCTGCTGGTCGGCGAGATGCGCGACCAGGAAACCGCCGAGATCGGCCTGCGCGCAGCCCTGACCGGCCACCTGGTGCTGTCGACGCTGCACACCAACGATGCTGCGGGTGCCGCCATCCGCCTGCAGGACATGGGCATCGCGCCGTACATGGTGGCCCTCGGCTTGCGGCTGGTGATCGCGCAGCGGCTGCTGCGCACGATCTGCGACAACTGCCGCACGCCGCACGAGCTGGCCGCCCACGAACGCGAATGGCTGGCGCTCGAACTCGGCGACGACTTCGAGCGCGTCGAGCCGCCGCACTACTTCCACGGCGTCGGCTGCGATCAGTGCCGGGGCACCGGCTACAAGGGTCGCACCGGCGTCTACGAAATGGTCGAGATGACGCCCGCGCTGGTGCATGCCGCAGGCCACGCCGATCCGAGCGAGTTCGTGCGGGTGGCGCGCATCGAGTTCGCCGAACACACGCTGCGCGCCGACGGCGTGCGGCTCGCGTCGTCCGGTCGCACCAGCGTCGCCGAAGCGATGCGCGTGACCAACCAGGCGTGAGACGATGAATTTCACCTGGTCGGGACGCGACGCGCAGCGCCAGGTCGTGACCGGCACGCTGGAGGCGCAGACGCCGGGCCACGTGGCCGACTGGTTGATCGGCACCGGCGTCACCCCGCTGGTCATCGAACCGGTGCGCCAGGTCCAGGAAGCCGGCGATGTGCTGGCGGGGCTGCTCGGCCGCGATCGCATCGGGCCGGTGGCGCTGATGATGTTTTCGCGCCAGATGTACACGCTGATGCGCGCCGGCATTCCGATCATGCGGGCCTTGAAAGGCCTGGAGCAATCGGCCGGCGCGCCAGCCGAAGCGCGGCTGATGCGCGAGCTGAACAGCTCGCTCGACGCCGGGCTCGATTTGTCGGCGGCGATGGCGCGGCGGCCCGATGTGTTCGACGGTTTCTACGTCGCGATGATCAAGGTGGGCGAGACCACCGGTCGGCTGGAAGAAATTTTCCAGTCGTTGTTCAAGCACCTCGAATTCCAGAAGTTCATGCGCGAGCAGGTGCGCGGCGCGCTGCGCTACCCGAGCTTCGTGGTGGCGGCGATGGTGATCGCGATCTGTGTGATCAACCTGGTGGTGATCCCGGCGTTCGCAAAAGTATTCGAGAACATGCACGCCGAGCTGCCGCTGATGACGCGCATCCTGCTCGGCAGCTCGCGCTTCATGCTCGATTGGTGGTGG
>JANMTL010000155.1:0-9425 GCA_031390425.1 Rhizobacter sp. | reverse complement strand
TCGCTTTTCGGCCTCAGCACGCGCCCTCTTGCGCGCTGTCACCAGCGATACGACGGGATAGTGCCCGAGGCTCAGCTTGGCTTCCTTGCCCAGCTGCTTGTAGCGATAAACCCACACCTTGGCGGTCGGCCGCACGCGAAGGTACAAACCCTCGCTGTCCGCAAGCAAATATTCTTTGTCGAGCGGCTGTGCCGCCCTGATCTGGAGATCGTTGAGTTGTCCCATGGTGTACCCAAAATAGACTGAAGAAAAACAGCAGTCTGGGGTACACCTAGGGGTACACGCAAGAATGTGACGTCTCGGGATTCAACGACACCGCTTGAGCCGCCTTTTCAGGCTAAGTCCTTGATTTACAAGGCCTTGTAAGCTGTCTTGGGATCGTCTGAGAAGAGGGAGTGGTGGCCTGGGGCGGAATCGAACCACCGACACGCGGATTTTCAATCCGCTGCTCTACCAACTGAGCTACCAGGCCGAGCCTTTGACTATATCAGCGCGCGGCTTGCCGGGGGTCACAGGCCGCCGCGTTTGCTGCGGGACAGGTCGACGCCGAGTTGCGGGAGCTTGCGGTACAGGTGGGTGCGCTCCAGGCCGGTCTTTTCGGCGACGCGGGTCATGCTGCCGTTTTCTTGCGCCAGATGAAACTCGAAGTAGCTTTTCTCGAACGCATCACGGGCTTCGCGCAGCGGGCGGTCGAGGTCGAAGCTCTGCTCGGGCTGCGGGCCGAGGGCCATCGTCACACCGGGCATCGACAGCAAACCCGCATGGGCGACGCCCGCCCCATGATTCAGATCGCCGCGCAGCGCGGTCACCGTTGCCGAGGCGCGGGCGGCCGGCTTGGCCAGGCCTTGCTCGACCGCGCGCAGCAGCTTTTGCAGCGTGATCGGTTTTTCGAGGAACGCGACCGCGCCGTTTTTGGTCGCCTCGACCGCGGTGTCGATCGTGCCGTGCCCGCTCATCATGATCACCGGCATCGTCAACAACGCGCTGGCGTTCCATTCCTTGAGTAGCGTGATGCCATCGACATCGGGCATCCAGATGTCGAGCAGCACCAGATCGGGTCGGCCTCGATCGCGCGCGGCGCGGGCTTGCGCGGCGTTTTCCGCAAGCTCGATGGAGTGGCCTTCGTCGGTCAATATCTCCGACAACAGCGCACGGATGCCGAGTTCGTCGTCAACAACAAGAATGGTGGCCATGAACCCTCAGTGCGCCGGAGCGATGTCGGCCGACGCTGCGGCAGTGTGCACGTCCGCAGGCGCGAATTTTGAAAATGATAACGAAACTTGTGCGCCCCGAACGGCGTCTGCAGTGGCTGCGCCCTCGCCGTCGGTGGCCGTGAGGTTGTTGAGACGCACGCGCGCGCCATGCTCGTCGGCGATCTTCTTGACGACGGCAAGGCCGAGGCCAGTGCCTCTGGACTTGGTGGTGACGTAGGGCTCGAAAGCCCGCTTGAGCACCTTGTCGGGAAAGCCCGGGCCGTTGTCGATGACGTGCAATCGCACGACGCGCACCGCCCCGGTTTCAGCGCGCGCCACTTCGGTCTTGACCTTCACGCGCGCCTGCGCCAGCGGATGCGTTTGGGGATGGGCCTGCGCCTGGTCGGTCACCGCATCGAGGGCGTTTTGCACCAGGTTGTGGATCACCTGCCGCAACTGGGTCGCATCGCCGACGATCAGCGGCAGATCGGCCGCCGCACTGAAGACCAGCGTTCCCGCCTCTTGCGCCGTGGCATACAGCGTGAGCACCTCGCTGACCAGCGCGTTGAGGTCGAGCGGCGTGAGCTGCGCTGCTGGCAGTCGCGCATAGTCGCGGAACTCGTTGACCAGCGTCTTCATCGCCTGCACCTGGGTCACGATGGTGCCGACCGAGCGCACCAGCATCGCTTGATCGGCACCTTCGAGCTTGGCCGACAGCTTGTGCTGCAGCCGCTCGGCCGACAACTGGATCGGCGTCAGCGGGTTCTTGATCTCGTGGGCAAGTCGGCGCGCGACCTCGCTCCAGGCCTCGATGCGCTGCGCCGACACCACCTCGGTGATGTCGTCGAACACCATCAGGCGCGCGTCCGGCGGCATCGCGGCGCCGCGCACCAGCAAGGTCAGCGAGTCGCGGTTCGGGCCGGTCTGCAACTCGAACGCCTCTTGCCAGTGGCCGCGCTCGCCGGCGTCCGGGCTGTCGGCGTGCAGCTCGAAGCGCTGCAATACCGAGGCAGCAAAGCCTTCGAGGCCGCTCACCTCGTCGAGTCGGCGGCCCCGGTACGCCGACAGCGGCAGCTTCAGGATGCGGGTGGCGCCGGGGTTCACCGTGTCGATCAAGCCGTCGCGGTCGAACACGATCACGCCGGCGGTCAGGTTGTCGAGGATGGTTTGCAGGTTGGCGCGCGCGCCTTCGACCTGCGACACGCTGCGCTGCACCAGCGAGCGCGCTTCGGAGAGCTGCTCGGTCATGTCGGCGAACGAGCGCGTCAGCCCGCCCAGCTCGTCGCGCGAGTCGAACACCTGCTTGACGCCCAGGTCGCCCTTGGCCACCTGGCGCACACCTTCGGCGAGCAGCAGCAGCGGGCGCGCCAACTGGTTCGACAGCGTCACCGCCAGCCCCAAGGCGCCGAACACCGCAAGGATCAGCGTCAAGGTCAGCGTGCCGATGTACATCTTGCGCAGGCCTTCGCGTGCCAGCGAGCGTTGCTGGTATTCACGGTACGCCGCCTGCACCGCCAGGGCATTGGTGGCCAGCGCGGCCGGCAGCAGCGTGGTGACGAGCAGGTAGCGCTCTTGCTGCGCCAGCGCGATGTCGACGCTGGGCAGAAACGCCAGCGCGCGGATGCGGGCCGGTCCGTTGCTCGGCGTGCCCGGCGCGGCACCCGAGCTGTCATCGTCGAGCCCTTCGAGCTGGGCCACCACCCGGCCGTTGCGCGCGCTGCGCAGCAAGGACAGCGACGGGCGATCGGGCATCAGCAAGGCGGCCGACCGATCCGCCGCCAGCAGCACCTGTCCGACGCTGTTGACGATGGCCACGTCCTGCGCGGCCAACTGCTCGCGCAGCCGCTCCAGCGTCAGCGGCTGCACCTCGCCGCGCTCTTCGCCCAGGCGCTCGGCGGCGAACTGGGTCTTGTTGGCGAGGTCGTTGACCTGCGCGTCGAGCGTGCCGCGGCCGAGCGCCAAACCCGCATCGAGCGCGCCTTCGACCTTGACGTCGAACCAGCTCTCGATGCCGCGCGACACGAACTGGTAGCTGACGGTGTAGATCAGCACGCCCGGCAGCACGCCGACCAGCGCAAAGATCGCGGCCAGCTTCAGCAGCAGCCGACTGCCGAACTTGCCGCGCTGCACCCGCAGCAGCAGCCGCACCGCCGCGATGCCGATGACCAGCACCAACAGCGCCGCGACCACCAGATTGACCCAGAACAGCCACGTGTAATGCCGCTCGTAAAACGTGCGGTTGTTGGTGGCGATCGACAGCAAAAAAGTCAGCACGAGGCCCGCGCCGGTGGCGGCGACCAGCGAAATGATCCATGCCCAGCGGTTGGCCTTGGTCATCGGTGGACCCTAAGGCGCGCTGACGCGCTGGGTCTTTTCGAGCTGCAGGGCCCAGTCGGGCTGGCCGCCGATGCCGATTTGCATCGGGCGCGGCAGCATGGTGGTGTCGAGCTTGTAGCTGAACTCCACGTAGTCGCCGTCGTCGATCTGGCCCGGCTCGGCCAGTTTCCAGCGGCTGATGCGGCGCACGGCGGCGACCGCGTCGGCGAGGCTGTCGAAGCTTTGATTCAACCCGCCGAAGCTCACCCGATAGGCCCGGGTCAGCGGCTGGTAGGCGAGGCGCCAGGTGCGGGTCACGCGGCTGATTCGCTGATCGCGCCAGTACCAGCGTTCACGCAGCAGCGAGGCATCGGCCACGAAGTGCAGCGGCACGCCTTTGAGCAAGGCGTCCTCGACGCTGCGCGGCAGCTCGAAGCGAACCGCGAAGTCGACCAGCAGGCCCTCTTCGTTGCGTGACAGCGCGAAGTGACTCAGTTCGGGCCCGGGACCTTCCGCCTGCGCAGCGCCCAACCCACCGCCGACGAAGCAGATCAGCAAGCAGGCCGCGCACACCGAGAGCCACCGGGCGAACAACGCGCCGGGGCTCATCGAGGGGCAGCCATCCGTCGCGCAGCGGTGCACAGTGGGGTTCAGGGTCGGATTTTTTGAAGCAGGGCGTAGAAAAAGCCGTCGGCCGACACGCCAGACTCGGGGTTTTCCACAGGTGATTGATTGTCGGGCAGCGGCAGCAGGTGGCCGGGCGATGCGGGGTCGTCGACTCGTTTTGCGTCCGGCCGACGTTGCAAAAAAGCATCGATCTGGTCCTGCCCTTCAGCCTTGAAGACCGAGCAGGTGCAGTACACCAGCCGCCCTCCTGGAACGAGCAGCGGCCACAGCGCGTCGAGCATCCGCGCCTGCGTGGCCGCCAGCGACGTCACGTCGTCCGGCCGACGCAGCCAGCGCACATCGGGGTGACGGCGCACGATGCCCGAGGCGGTGCAGGGCGCGTCGAGCAGGATGGCGTCGAACGGTTCGCCGTCCCACCAGGTGTCGGGCTGGCTGGCGTCACCCGCCTGCATCCGGGCGCGCAGCCCGAGCCGGTGCAGCGTGTCGTCGACCCGGGTCAAGCGCGCCGCATCGTGGTCGAGCGCCAGCAGATCGAGGTCGGCCATCTCCAGCAGATGCGCCGTCTTGCCGCCCGGCGCGGCACAGGCGTCGAGCACACGGGCGCCCGACGGCAGCGCGGCGCCCGCCAGCAGCAGCGGCGCGGCGAGTTGGGCCGCCGCGTCCTGCACCGACACATCCCCGTCGGCGAAGCCAGGCAGTCGGCTGACCGGGCACGGGGTGTTGAGCATCACGCCGTGGGTACCGACGGGCCGACCCGGCACGCCCGCGACGCTCAGCCGCGCCAGGTAGGCAGCCACGCTGCCGCGCCGGATGTTGACGCGCAGGGTCATCGGCGGGTGGCGGTCGTTCGCCGCCAGCAGCGCTTGCCACCGCGTTGGCCAGTCGACTTGCAGGCGTTCGATCCACCAGGCGGGGTGGTTGTATCGGCCCTGCAGCGTGCGTTGCACCGCGTCGAGCACGTCCGGTTTTTCGCGCATGAAGCGCCGCAGCACCGCGTTGACGAAGGCGGCGCTTGCCGTGTGGCGCCGCCGTGCGGCGGTGACGGCATGGTCGACCAGCGTGTGATCGGCGTACGGCGCCTCGCCGTCGGGCCATGCCAGCGCCAGAGCGCTCAGCAGCAACGCATCGACGGCCTTGGGCGGCGCCTTGGGCACCAGCCACTCGCGCGCGGCCAGCGCCTGACCGAGGCGTCGCATCACGTGGCAACTCAGCGCGTGGACGCCCGGCCTGACCTCGACCGGACAACGCACCAGCGCCCCGGTCAGCGAGCGCCCCGCGCGCACCGCCTCGACGGCATCCGCCGTGTGATCGAGCAACGCGGCGAGGGTCGGTTTGTCGGCAGGCGCGCCGGGCGCTGCGCGGTACCCGGAGGGGGTGTTGCCTTGGCTTTTCACCGCGCCGAGTCTACGGGGTCGGCGTTTTCCAGAGCCTCGCCATGGTCGGCATCGGCCAAGCTGGGTTACGCTCGGACAGATGAAGCCAGCCATGCCGCCCCTGCCCGTCGAGCCCCGCCCCGCGATCTTCAAAAGCGACGAGCAGTCGGCGCACCTGAGCGCGTCCGAGCGCATCCGCTGGCGGCTGGTCGGCGCGAACTGCCGCTACCACGCCAACGACAACATCTCGGCCTACATCGAGGATGGCGAGATGGAGGAATTGAAGGCCGAGGTCGAAGCCAAGATGCAAGAGGTGCTGCAGGCGCTGGTGATCGACACCGACAGCGATCACAACACCCACGACACCGCCAAGCGGGTGGCGAAGATGTTCTTGACCGAGGTCTTCAGCGGACGCTACACGTCGATGCCGACGGTGACCGAGTTCCCGAACTTCTCGCGCTTGAACGAGCTGATGATCGTCGGCCCGATCACCGTGCGCAGCGCCTGTTCGCACCACCTGTGCCCGATCATGGGGCGAGTCTGGATCGGCATCCTGCCCAACGAACACTCGAACCTGATCGGCCTGTCGAAGTACGCCCGGGTCTGCGACTGGATCATGAGCCGGCCGCAGATCCAGGAAGAAGCGGTGACGATGCTCGCCAACGAATTGCAAGACCGGGTCAAGCCCGACGGCCTGGCGATCGTGATGGAGGCCGATCACTTCTGCATGCACTGGCGCGGTGTCAAGGACACCGACGCCAAGATGATCAACAGCGTGATGCGGGGTTCGTTCCTCAAAGACGCGAACCTGCGCCGCGAATTTCTCTCGCTGCTCGACCGGAAAAGTGCTTGAGATGAACACCGTCACCCCGCTGAGGAGAATTTGATGCTCGTGCGCTTGATGTATGCCAGCCGTGCTGCCGACTCGGTCAACCAGAACGAACTGGTTGCCATCCTGAAAAAATCGAAGGCGAACAATCCGCCCGTCGGCATCACCGGCGTGTTGTGTTTTTCAGCCGGCATCTTTCTGCAGGTGCTCGAAGGTGGGCGCACACCGGTCAGTGCGCTGTACAACAAGATCGCCAACGACCCGCGCCACCGCGATGTGGTGCTGCTGAGCTTCGAAGAAGTCGACGAGCGGCATTTCGCCGGCTGGTCGATGGGGCGCGCGAACCTGTCGCGCCTGAACCCGGCGCTGGTGATGAAGTACTCGGAATCCGCGCTGCTCGATCCGTATGCGGTGTCGGGCAAGATGTCGATGGCGCTGTTCAATGAAATGGTCGCGTCGGCCGCGATCATTTGTGAAGCCTGAGGTGAAGCCTGAGCGGCGGCGCGGCCGCGGCGGACGTCAGCCCAAGCTGTCGGCCCAGATCGTGCGCGCCCAGTTCCAGGCGTAGCGGCCTTCGAGTTCGGTCGGCGCCGTCGACAAACCGCCGGACCCGGCCACGGTCTTGAAGGTCTTCTCGGCGGCCACGTATTCGTGGACGCTGGCGATGTGGACCACGCTGCGATCGTCGACGAAGCTGTAGCAGGTGTTGGTCAGCATCGGCGCCGGGTTGATCTCCCAGCCGGCCAGCTCGGCCACGATGGCGGCCGCCGCCACCTTCGCGTGGCTGTTCGCCATGTGTGCGCTTTTCGGCATCAGCGGCGAAAGTTGGATCGAGTCGCCCAGCACATGGATGTCCTTGGCCGCCGTCGATTCGAAGTTCAGGTAATTGACGCCGCACCAGCGCGCGTTGCTGTTGGCCAGGCCCGTCTGCACTGCAATCGCGCCGGCGCGCATCGGCGGCAGCACGTTCAGCACGTCGGCACGCACGTCGTCCTGCACCTCGAACTTGACGCTGTTGATGCCGCTGGCGGCGCTGGCGTCGACCGCCACCGCCTTGTGTTGCGGTCGGTATTCGACGATGCCCTTGTATTGATCGGCCCAGACTTTTTTGAACAGCCCGGCCTTCGAGGTGACATCGGCGTTGGCATCGAGCACCAGCACCTTCGATTTCGGTTTCGCGGCCTTGAAGTAGCTGGCCACCTGGCAGGCGCGCTCATACGGCCCGGGCGGGCAGCGGTACGGCGCCTCGGGGATGGTGATGGCAAAGACGCCGCCGTCGGGCATCGCGTCGAGCTGGCGGCGCAGCGCCGCCGTCTCGGGCCCGGCCTTCCAGGCCTGCAACACGCGGCCGCTGGTGTGCGCACCCTTCAGGCCGACGACGCTGTCCCACATCAGCTCGACGCCGGGTGACAGCACCAGCTTGTCGTAGCGGATGCTCGCGCCCGACGACAGGATCGCGATCTTCTTCGCAGCGTCGATGCTCGCAACATGGTCCCTGACGACGGTGATGCCGTGCGCTCGGGTCAGGCTGGCATAGGGCACGGTGAGGTCGGCGAGCTGCTTGCTGCCGCCGATCACCAGGTTCGACAGCGGGCACGACACGAACGCGTCGTCGGGCTCGACCAGCACCACATCGAGTTTGTTCTGCGAGAACAGCCGCAGGTACTTGGCCGCCGTCGCGCCGCCGAAGCCGCCGCCGACCACCAGCACGCGGGCGCTGCCCGGGATCGCGCCGGGGCCGCTGGCGCAGCCGACCAATCCCAAGGCGCCCAGCGTGCCGATCGCAGTGGCGGCCGAAGCGAGCTTGAGCGCCTCACGGCGTTGCAGGTTCGACATCACGCGGCCTTCACTTCTTCTGCGCGGCGAAATAGGCCGCGATCTGTTCGATCTGCACGTCGGAATAGCCCTTCGTGATCTGGTGCATCACGGTGGCCGAGCGCGCGCCGCTCTTGAAGGCTTTCAGTTGCTCGACGGTGTAGGCGGCAGACAGGCCGACCAAGCCAGGGACCGTCGATTCCTCGACCGCGTGACCGCCGGTGCCGTGGCAGGTGGCGCAGGTGGCGGCGAGGCTGCTCATCCGCAAGGATGGCGCGTCCTGGGCCTGCGCGGCGCCACCCAGCCCCAGCACGACGGCGACACAAAAGCACCTGGTTATCAGTCTCGACATCGATCCACTCCTGACACGTACAGTCGACGCCCCCGGGACGCCGCAAGCCCTCGATTGGGCATGGGATCGCGAGCGCTGGTGCGCCGGGTTTGCCCTTGTTGCGTGGGCGCTTGCCATCACGCGCCCCAGTTCAGGTCGGTGTAGCAGCGTGCCAGCTCGGGCGGCAGCGGCGAATCGAGCAGGCCCGCCACCAGCCGCAAGGCGTCGGCGGCCGTCGGCGACAGCCCGATGCGCGGCCCGACCTGCCCCGCCGCGTCGACCCACGCGCGCACCAGCACCGGCCGCAGCATCCACGGTAGGGTCTGCACGTCGAGCAGCGCATGGGCCAGCGCATCGCCGTCGGGCCAGACCGGCGTGCTGTGAGACGCCTCGGGCGTCAGACGGTCCAGCACGGCGGCGTACCACGCAGAGACGTCGCCATCAGCGGCCCGCTCGACGCCGGGCACCAGCCGCGACAGGTGCGCGGTGACCACCGCGATCTGCTCGCGCATCGACCGCGGCAAGTCGGTCAGGTCGTTGTGGGCGGCCGGCAGGTCGGCGCGCGGCGGGCGCTCGCCGAGGCAGCGCCGCATCGCCAGCCACAGCAGGCGGTCGATCGGCGGGGTCGGCATGCGCGCGACCATCACACGTCGCGTGGCCTGCAGCAGCGCCCGGCGATCGTCCTTGGCGCCTGCTCGCACCCGCTGCAGCAGCGCTTCGAGGCACGGCAGGCGCGCGGCGGCAGACAGCAGCGCAACATCGGCGCCGATCGCCTCGGCGCCCGGGGTGGTGTCGGCTTCGGCCCACCAGGCAGCCCGCAGCGCGTCTGTGCGGCCCGACCCTGTGGGCCACTGCGCGACGAGCGACAGCACCGCCGCGCGCAGGCTCGCCGTGCCGTGCGTGCGCGACAGCCGCGCCAGCGCCTCGTGCTCGTCGTCCGC
>JANMTL010000145.1:0-22327 GCA_031390425.1 Rhizobacter sp. | reverse complement strand
GCGGACGAGTTGCCGAAGGGCTGGTCGTACGACGCCGCCACGTCGCCGATGCTGCGCACCAGATCGGCGGGGGTGACGTAGTACTCGTGGTGCTCGGCGCCGAAATGGCGCGCTGCCAGGCGTGCGTAGTGCATCTCGTCGTAGCCCTCGGCCTCGAAGCCGATCGAGTAGCAAGCCGCCGAAGTTCCCGTGACCTCGCGGATCAAGCCGGCCACGGTGGAGCTGTCGGTACCGCCGCTCAGAAAGCATGCGGCTCGGCTGCCGTCGAGTTGCCGCTTGACGGCGTCGTGCAGGATGCTGCGGAACTCGCCCTTCAGCGCCGAGAACGACACCGGGCCCGAGGGCGGGTGGAACTCGGGCACCCAGTACGGCGTCACGCTCAGTCGGCCGTTCTGGTACAGCACACAGTGGCCCGGTGGCACGCGCATCACGCCCTTGAAGATGGTGCGCGGCGAGGGAATCGCGTGGAAGTAGAGGTAGTCGAAAATTGCCTGCAGGTCGAGTTCGGGTTGCGCATCGACCAGCGCGTCGGCGCGGGTGGCAAAGCGCAGCTCACCGTCGACCAGCCGGTAGCACAGCGTGCGCACGGCGAAGCGGTCGACGGCCAGGAACACGCGGCCCGACGCGTCGGTCAAGCCGACCGCGAAGTCGCCGCTGACGCCGCGCGCCGCGTCAGCAGGGCCCTGGGCCAGCGCTGCGGTCCAGGCGGCGAGGCTGTCGCCTGGGCGCACGAGCGCGGCCAGGGCGGGGTCGGAAAAAACGGGGGAGCCGAGAGCGAAGTTGTTGTTGTTGTGCGGCATGGAGCGTTGGCAAACGGGCCCGAAGGCGGTGTCGCGGGTCAGATGGCAGGCGGTGCCGATGGCTGGAGCCGGGGCGTCTTCAAAGTCAGCCGCGCGGTGGCGTGTCGTGGTGGCGTGGAAAGCTGCGAGGAGGGTCGGTGAGCGAAGCGCAGCGGATGATAAATGGCTGCTCTTGCGCCGTGCCGCGCGATTGCCGGGCTGGACAACACGGCGTCACTGCCGGTGATGTGGGGCGTGCGAAAGTAACGCCGCCGGGGCCGAGCCGCTGGCTGACAATATGTCGATCCGTGCGTTTTGTGATCACAAACCGCCTTGCTGATCTCCGCACGCCGTGTCTGCCGAAGGGGCCCCCGCCACAGTGACCGATCCTGCCCCCACCGACGGCGCTGCGGTGCCTGTTCCTGCGGCCCAGCCGGATGCCGGGCCGAACCGCTACGGCAACCACCTGCTGCGCGGATCGCTCTGGATGATCGGCGTGCGCTGGGCGATGCGCCTGATCGGGCTGGTCAGCACCATGATCCTGGCGCGCCTGCTGGTGCCCGATGACTTTGGCCTCATCGCGATGGTGATGTTGACCTACGGCCTGCTGGAAACCATCTCCTACGCGGGCGTCGATCTCGCGCTGATGCGCGCCGGCGCCGACACGCGCGCGCACTACGACACCGCGTGGACCGTGCAGATCATGCAGGGCGGGTTCATCGCGCTGTGTTTGGTGGTTTCGGCGCCGTTCGTCGCGGCTTATTTCAACGAGCCGCGCGCACTCGCGGTGATGCTGTGGGTGGCGCCGCGAGCACTGATCGACTCGTTGCAGAACATCGGCGTCGTCGCTTTCCGCAAGGAGCTCGACTTTGCCAAGGAGTTTCGCTACACGCTCTACAACAAGCTGTTGAACTTCATCGTCGTGGTCGGCGCAGCGCTGTGGTTGCGCAGCTACTGGGCGCTGGTGTTCGGCTCGATTGTTTCGTCTGTGATCAGCCTGGCGGTCAGCTACGCGATGCATCCCTACCGGCCGCGGCTGTCGTTGGCCAAGATCGGTGAAATCTGGGGTTTCTCGCAATGGCTGATGATTTCTCGCATCGGTTCTTACTTGAACCGCAAGTGCGATGAGTTCGTGGTCGGCGGCTTCGCCGGGGCCGCCGCGATGGGCAACTATCACGTCGCCAACGAATTGGCGACCTTGCCCAGCAGCGAGATCGTGATGCCGGTGCGGCGCGCCATGTTCCCCGCCCTGACGAAGATATCCGAGCGCAAGGACGAATTTGCGGCCGCCGTGCTGGCGAGCTTTTCTGCGGTGTCGGCGTTGTGCCTTTTCGTCAGCTTCTGCCTGCTCGTCACCGCGCCCGAAGTGGTGGCGGTGGTGCTGGGAAGCAAGTGGAGCGACGCCGCACCGTTGATGAAGTGGATGGCGCTCTTCGGTGGCTTCTCGGCCCTGGTGCTGGTGCTCGAGGTGCCGCTGTGGGTGGCCGGCAAGACCAACATCTCGGCCGCACAAACCTGGTTCGAATTGGCCTTGATCCTGCCGGCCACGCTGCTGGCGGTTCAGAAGTTCGGTGTGGAAGGCGCGGCAGCATCGCGCGCCGGCATCTCGATGCTGATGGTGCCGGTGATGATGGTTTTCACCGCGCGCTGCGGCAGCGTGTCGTTCGGCCAACTGGCCGCGGCGCTGTGGCGCCCGCTGGTCGCCGCCGTGGTCATGGCCGGCGTGGTGCACGCGTTGCCACTCGAAGCCGTCGGTCCGGTGTTCGTGCGTCTGGTCGTGAAGGTGGCGGTGTGCGTGGCGGTGTATCCGTCGGCTCTGCTTTTGCTGTGGCTGGCCTCAGGACGCCCGCCGGGCTTTGAAGTCAGCGTGATCGAGCAAGTCCGGCTCGCGCTGGCCAGGCGCACGGCGGCCCGAGGCGACGCATGAGCGTTCAACCCATCGTCGAAGCAGACCTGGACGCGGTCGGGCTCTTCTTGCATGAGCACCTGTCCAAGCGCATCGCTCCGGCGACCTGGAGCGCCTCGCTGCGCCACCGCTGGACCGCCACGCAGCCCAATTACGGCATGCAATTGATCGACGACGGCCAGCGCGTGGGCGTGCTGCTGGCGGTGTACTCCGATCAGTTCATCGACGGCAAGCTGGAGCGCTTTTGCAACCCGCACAGTTGGTGCGTGCTCGACAGCCACCGCCATGCCAGCATCAACCTCGTGCTGGCGGTGCTCAAGCAGCGCGATTACCACTTCACGATGTTCACCCCCAACCCGAAGGTGGCGCAGGTGTTCATGGGCCTGCGCTTTCGCCTGCTGGACGATGCCCTGCTTTACTTTCCCAACCTGCCGCGTCCCTGGCCTTCGGTCGGGCGCTTTGTCGAAGCGCGGACCGAGCACATCGCCGCGCGCCTGGAGGGCACCGCGCTGGCCGAATTCGAGGCGCACCGCGCTATCCCGTGGCTGCGCTTCGTGGCCTTCGGCCGCCCCGGCGACGCCTGTCTGGCGATCTACAAGCGCGGGCGCTGGAAGAAGCTGCCGTGCGCGCTGCTCGGGCATGTCAGCGACCCCGCCGGCATGCAGCGTCACGGCCCTTTGCTGCAGCAACACCTGCTCGGCTGCGGCCTGCCGGTGTCGCGCATCGAAGCGCGCTTTCTTGCCAGCGCACCGGCGCTGGCCTATCGGACGCAACGCAGCCAGCCCAAGCTCGTGGCCACGCGCACGCTGGCCGATTCGAAGATTCGCGACGTCTACAGCGAGCTGATGGCGCTCGACATCTGACGCGTGCCGTCTCAGCCTGACACGGGGCGCATGACCTGGCGCACCACGGCCAGCATCGCATCGAGGTTGCACTCGGTCGACACCTTCAGGATCGACGCGGTCTGGTCGGTCGCCAGACGCGGCAGCCGGGTGTGAACGATGACGACATTGCGCAGGCTGCGGTTCAGGTCGTCGGCCAGCACCTCGGCGGCGGCCTTGGCCATCGCGTACTCGGTCATGCCCTTGGGTCGGTCCGTGATGAAGACGGTCGACGGCAGATAGACCTTCAGCGGCTGCGGCCGATCGGTGCGTTCGAGCCAGCGGCACAGTTGGTAGAAGCGGTGCAAGTAGAAGTCGACGAAGCCGTCGAAGGCGGGTCGGTCGAAGAGTTCGCTGCGTTTGGCGTAGATGCGCGGCGTGGCGAAGAAGTACACCGCGTTCAGGCTGGCCGGGTCGATGCCGAGGTGGCCGTCGAAGTCGGCGCCGAGGTCGATGTGTGTCGTCTCGCAGCGGCCGCGCGGGTTGGCGTTGATGTCGGCCGCCACGGCATCGGCGTCTTCGCGTCCGCTCGCGTAAGAGACGACCACGTCGCCGCCGCCGCCGGCGATGATCTTCGCGGTGGTTTCGCCGAGGCCGCGCGAGCCGCCGATGACCAGCGAGCGCGTGCCCCGAAACTCGCCCTCGAAAATCTCGGCGGCCACGTCGCGTGCACTGGGCTGCGGTTGCGGCGGCGGGCGCAGGAAGGCGCGCAACTCGCCTTCGACGACGCCCCCGAACGCCACCGTGAAGAGCCGAAAGCGCGGGTCGTACTTTCGGACTTCGAAATGCAGGCCCTCGGTTGTCGCGGTGCAGACCGTGAAGCGCACCGAAGAGAACACCGAATGCAGCCCGGGACAGACCATGCCGACGAAGAACGACAGGCGCGCCACCGCCGACAGGGCGTCGCTGCCGAGCAGCGCGGCGGCTTGCGGGAAGGTGGTTGTCAGCGTGTCGGCCCAGGCATCGAGCACGATCAAGCCGTCCACCTGGGAGCCGGGCACCTCATCCAGCGGCGCTGCCAGCGCGCCGACGAGGCGCCGCGGCAGGCGATCGTCTGCGCTGAGCCGTACGGCAGCCGAGCTGTCCTCGGACGTCGTGCGCTCGACCACGACCTCGGTGCAGATCAGATCGTCGACCTCAGCGGTGAGCTTCGTTCGCCCATCGCCGTCGTCGAGCTGACTGAAGACCACGCGGTCGCCGACGTTGACCGGGTTGGCGAAGTTGCATTCCACCCGCAGCCGACCGCTGGCGCCGTCGTGCTGCCACAGGTTCAGCGCGTGGATCAGCGTATGGATGCCGTGCACCACTTGCCGCCCCGACAGCAGGCGGCGTGCGGCCACCGCATCGACGTGCATCGGGTTCCAGTCGCGCGATGCAGCAGCGAAGTCGCGTTGATCCTGGTCGGTGAAGCTCTTGTCGCCCAGGGGCATACAGCGGGAAGGTTCGCGGTGTGTCATCGCGCCATGATGGCATCCGCGCGCCGTCGAATACGCCTTGCGATGCCTGCGACCCGCATGCAATGCGCGGATCGGTGACGTTTTTGGCAGCCGGTGCGGTGGGGCTGTCGCGACCCCATGGTAGCCTTGAAAGTTCCGATGACAGCAGTCTGAAACGGCCCGCAGCGCGTGTGTTCGCGCCGATCGGGCCGCCATCCGCTGCACCCCGTTCGCATGGCGAAGACCGACCTCGACAAACTCCTGTCCACCCAGAGCCTGGCGCAACTGCGTGCCGAGTTGAATGCGGGCCGGGCGCCTGTCGGCCCGGCCCAGGCGCAGCAAATCACGGCGCACGCTCGGGCCCTGGCCGCACCCGCTCAGGCGCTGCGCATCGGCTTTGTCCACACGTACACGAGCGACCTGCTCGACCCCTGGCTGGGCCTGGCCGGTGCGGTGCAGGGCGTCGAGGTGCAGCCCTACCACGCGCCCTACGGTCTCGCCTTGCAGGAGGCGTCGCCGCAGTCGGGCCTGATCAAGCACCAGCCGCATGTCAGCGTGCTGCTGCTGCAGCGCGAAGACCTGCACCCCGATCTCGCGCGGCCCGTCACCGGCCTGGGTGCCACAGGCCAGATCGAGGTGCGACAGCAGGCCTTGCAGCGTGTTCAGCAATTGGTTTCGTTGTTCCGCGAACAGCCGGTCGGGCATCTGGTGGTGAGCTTTCTGCCGCGCCTGTCCGGCCCGGCGCTGGGGCTCTACGACGCCCAGGCCGAAGCGTCCGAAAGCGCCTGGTGGGAGTCGGTCAAGACCGCAGTGGCACAGTGGTTGCGCACGAGCGTGCCGTCCTCGCTGTTCCTCGACCTCGACGAGGTACTGCAGCAGGTCGGCCGGGCCGATTTTTTCGACCGGCGCTTTTGGTACTCGGCGCGGTTTCCGTTTGCTTCGGGCGGCGCGCTCGAACTGTGTCGGCGCCTCGTCGCCATCGGCATGGCCCTCGTCACGCCCAAGGCCAAGGTGCTGGTGCTCGACGCCGACAACACGCTGTGGGGCGGCGTCATCGGCGAAGACGGCTTCGACGGCATCCAGCTCGGCCCGGACTACCCCGGCAACGTCTACGTCGACTTCCAGCGGCGCATCCTCGACTTTCAGCAGCGCGGGCTGATCCTCGCGATGTGCAGCAAGAACAACGCCGCCGACGTCGACCAGGTGCTGCAGGACCATCCCCACCAGCTGCTGCGCGACGGCCACTTCGCGGCGCGCCGCGTCAACTGGTTGCCGAAGGCCGAGAACCTCGCGTCGCTGGCGGCGGAGCTGAACCTGGGCCTCGACTCGTTCATCTTCGTCGACGACAGCGACCACGAATGCGCAGCGGTGCGCCACGCGTTGCCGCAGGTGGAGGTGATCCAGGTGCCGTCGCGCCCGACCGAGGTCGCCACCTGTCTCGATCAGGTCGCCCGGCTGGAGGTGCTGTCGCTGACCCGCGAGGACCTGTCCAAGACCGAGATGTACGCCCAGGAGCGGCGGCGCCGAGAGCTGATGGAAGGCACGGCTGCCGGTGGTGCGGGCGCAGGCGACTACCTCTCGCGCCTGGGGATGAAGATGAGCGTTCGCATCGATGCCCTCGCCCATGTGCCGCGGCTGGCCCAACTGACGCAAAAGACCAACCAGTTCAACCTCACCACGCGGCGCTACGACGAGCAGCAGATGCAGGCCTTCCTCGTCGACGCGAACTGGATCGTCGCCGACTTCTCGCTGGCCGATGTGTTCGGCGACAGCGGCATCGTCGGGCTGGCGTTGGTGCAACTGCCGTCCGCGCGCACCGCCCGCATCGACAACTTCCTGATGTCGTGCCGCGTGATCGGGCGCGCTGCCGAAGGCGCTTTCCTGCACACGCTGTTGCGGTGCTTGGCGGCGCGGGACGTGGAGGAGGTGCTGGCCGAGTACCTGCCCACCGCCAAGAACGACCTGGTCAAGAATTTCCTCCCTGAACACGGTTTCGAGGCGCTCGGCGATGGGCGCTACCGGTGTGATCTGCGCACCGCCCCACCGAAGGCCGAGAACGCTTTTCCGATCCAGATCCAGATGGCCGCGCCAGCGACTGCCTGACGATCTGCCGTCCCACTGGGGCCCGCTGTGTCACGCCGTTGCAGGCGGGCTCGGCGCGGGCCCCGCCAGCATGGATTCGCCCGATGACGACATTCGAAAAACTGCAGAAGACCATAGCCACCACGCTCAAGGTGGCGCCAGCCAAGGTCACCGAAACCACCCGTGACCAGGACCTGCCGGCCTGGGATTCGCTCGGCCAGGTCAACCTGATCATGGCGCTGGAGCAAGAGTTCGACGTGTACATCGAGGTCGAGGAGTTCGGCAACCTCAACTCGGTACCGGCCATCCTGGCTTTCCTGGGGCAGCAAGGCGCCGCGTGAACCGCACGGCATGGAGTGCTGCGGCGACTGGCAGCGACCTTCCGTCGAACGCCGGCGCCATCGGTGCGGACACCCACGCGGCTGCGCCACGCCCCTTCGTGCTGCAAGGCGCCCGCGGCGGCCTGTGCGCGCTGTACTTCGCGCCGAAAGTCGGCGTGGCGCCGCGTGGCGACCTGCTCGTGGTACCGGCGTTCGCCGAAGAGATGAACCGCTGCCGCGCGATGGTGTCGTTGCAGGCGCGCGCGCTGGCCGAGATCGGTGCCGGCACGCTGGTGCTCGACCCTTACGGCACGGGCGACAGTGCGGGCGAGTTCGTCGACGCCACCTGGGCGCAGTGGCGCGACGATCTGCTGCGCGGGGTCGACTGGCTCGAGCGCTTCGGCCACGGCTGTCGCGCGCTGCTCGGCTTGCGTCTGGGGGCGCTCATGGCGACCGAGTTGGCACGCAGCTGCCGCAGCGTACGCCGCCTGCTGCTGTGGCAGCCGGTGTTGTCCGGCAAAACCTTCTACACGCAGTTCCTGCGCATCCGCATTGCGGCCGAGATGAACCTGCCCGAGCGGGTGAAGTCCACCGGCGAACTGCGCCAGAAGTCGGCCGCTGGCGAAGCCGTGGAAGTCTCGGGCTACTACATCGGCCCGGTGCTGGCGGCCGAGCTGGACACGCTGGTCTTCGACGCTGCGGCGCACGTGGACATCGACTGGTTCGAGATCCAGAGCGACGCCGATGCCGCGTTGGCGCCGGCATCGCTGAAAGCCATCGAAGCCCTGAAGGCGGCCGGCTCGAACGTGCATGCCGAGGGGGTGACCGGCCCGGCCTTCTGGCAGGTACACGAACGCGAACTGGCGCCAGCGCTCATTGCGGCGACGGTGCACTGTGCGGGCGCCTGGGATGTGCGCGCTGCGCTGCCCCCATCAGCAGCAGGCATCGACACGGGCGCTGCGGCGGAGCGCGAGTTCCCGCTGATGCTGCGTTGCGGCGCTGACGTTTTGTCGTCGTTCATGCACCGGGGTCAGACCGGTGCGACGCGCGGCGTGGTGATCGTGGTGGCAGGCGGGCCGCAGTACCGCGCCGGGGCGCACCGGCAGTTCGTCTCGCTGGCGCGCAAGCTGGCCGACCACGGCCACCCGGTGTTGCGTTTCGACTTGCGCGGCATGGGCGACAGCAGCGGCAGCTACCTCGGCTTCGAACACTCCGAGGCCGACATCCGGGCCGCCATCGACGGTCTGATGGCCTGCGAGCCGCAACTGCGCGAGGTGGTGCTGATCGGCGAATGCGAGTCGGCCTCGGGCATCCTTTTCTATGCGTGGCAGGACCCGCGGGTGGCCGGCACCGTGCTCGTCAACCCCTGGGTCCGCACGGACGAGGGTCGCGCGCAGGTGATCGTCAAACACTACTACCTCGACCGCCTGCGCTCGGGCGCGTTCTGGACCAAAGTTCGGCGCGGCGAGTTCGATGTCGTCGGTTCACTGACCTCGCTGGTCGACACGCTGCGCGCTTATGTGCGTGGCCGACGCATGTTCGCGCGCGCCGGCCTGGGCGAGGCACGCGACGACCTCTCGGGCCTGCCGCTGCCGGTGAAAACGGCCACCGGCCTGAGCCGATACACGGGCCGGGTGCTGCTGCTGATGAGCGGTCACGACTACATCGCCGACGAGTTCGACGAGGTCACTGCCGCGTCGCGGGCCTGGGATGGGCTGCTCGACGACCCGCGGGTTTTGCGCCGGGACATCGACGGCGCCGATCACACGTTTTCGAAGAAGGTGTGGAAAGACGCGGCATCCGACGCCATCGTCGACTGGATCAGGGATTAACCGCGTCGCGTTCGTCGCAGTTCGATGGCGATCGGCGCTGCGACTTCTGTTGGCGCCCGTTGACAACGGGGCGCATCCTCAGCGCGAGGGCTCTGAAGCCGCAGCCTCCGCAGCGGAAGCCGCGCTGGCCGGATCTTCTGGTGGCGGCTCCGTCCACTTGTTGGCCGCCTGCAGTCGGGCCTTCAACTCAGGCCGCTCAAACCCCAAGCTCAGCGCTTTGTGGGCCTGCACCAACGCCTTGTCGGTCTGCCCAAACTCGAAATACAGCAGTCCGATGTTGTAGTGCGTGAAGGCGTTATCCGTGGCCTTCTCCCGCGTGGCATCAAGTGCCTGCACCGCCTCGGCTTTGCGTCCGGTATCGGCCAGGTGCTTGGCGTACAGCATCCGCGCGATGGTGTCATCGGGGCGGAAAAGCAAGGCACGCTTGAAATAGCACTCGACCGAGAACTGCGCACCTGGCGGCCTGGCACTCTTCGTCCTGAGGCCCAGATTCATCATCGACGTCAGTGCGCGGTGATGGTTGGGAAAAGCGCGCAGCGTGTAGTCGATGTCGGACCCGATCGACGCGGACTGACCGCTGATCAGCGATTCGACGTTCGGCGTGAAGTGATAGTCCTCGACGATCCGGCGGTTGGGCCCTTTGTCTGTGCGGTAGTCGTGCGGGCCGAAGGTGTTGACGAACGGGTTGCCGCAGCTCAGGTCGGCCTGCTGCGCTGAGGCAGAGCAGCCCATCAACCCGACGAATACGAAGCAGGTCATGCGGACCGCCGCTCGCGTCTGCCAAGCGCATCGGGTGTGCAGCGAAGCGGCGGCTGCGTCGAGCCGACGCAAGGGCTCAGGGTCGGTGCGGGTCAAGGCCAACGGCTGCATGTTCATCAGGACCAAAGTCTATACGCGCCCTCGGGCGCCGACCGTGACCGGCCTCACGAGGCGCCAGAGAAATGGATTTCAGCGTGTGGCCTGCGACGCATCCGTGGGTCCTCATCCAACCGCCTGTGCCTTCGCCCACCAAGCGTGCGAAAGCTTGCAAGTATTTGATTTTGTTGAGCTTTAGAGCCGTTCTCCAGGCGGCGACGCAGGCTGATTGCAGAGCCTGCATGCGAGAATTCAAAGATGACGGTGGCGTGACCGTTTGATGACAGACCGGCGCATTGACCGAACCACAAGGATCACCATGGGCGCGATCGAAAAGATGTCCTCCAACGACCAGGATTACCGGGCCATACACCTCGACAAAGGGAGTCGATACGACGCCAACTTGGCCGAATCGCCTTTCGATGCCTACATGGCCGCGTGGGAACGCCGCCACCTGTCGCACTTGGTGCGCCGCTTCTATCCGCAAGGCCCGCAGCACTATCTGGACTTCGCCTGCGGCACCGGCCGCATCACCGAGCAAGTGGCCCAGCTGGCGGCCCGATCGACGGCGGTCGACATCTCGCCGACCATGATCGAAGAGGCCCGCAAGAAGTGCCCGCAGACGACGTTTCATCTCGCCGATCTGACGCAGCAGGATCCCGATCTCGGGCAGTTCGACCTGATCACTTCGTTCCGCTTCTTCGGCAACGCACAGGACGAGTTGCGCGAAGGCGCTTTGCAGGCCATCACCAAGCGGCTGGCCCGCGGCGGACACCTGATCATCAACAGCCACCGCAACCCGCGCGCTCTGTTTGCACTGCTGGCGCGTGTGACGGGGGGTTCGGCCGGGGACATGGATTTGCACTTGCCCAAGCTGCGCGGCTTGCTGGGTCGTCACGGGCTCGACATCGTGGCCTTGCAGCCGATCGGCGCGTGGATGTTCCGCATGCGCATGATGCTGACCACGCGCGCCGACGACGCCCGCGCGTTGAAGAACGAAGCGCGTTTCGGCAGCGAAATTTTCGCGCCCGTGGCCCCCGATGTGATCGTTGTCGCCCGCAAGCGTTGAGCCTGATCGACACCGCGCCAGCGCTCCCGTGGATGTTCAGTATCCCTACGCCGACGGCGTGTCGCGGCTGCAGTTGCTGTACCGGTTGCCCACGCCGCCGGCGCCGCGGCGTCTGCTCGTCGTCTGCGCGGATGACGACGGCGCGCTGATCGGCAATGGCTGGGGACGCGATGCCGTCACCGTGGTGGCGCTCGGTGCACTCGAGTCGGTTCTTGCACAAGGCGCGCAGCGGTTCGACGCCGTGGCGCTGCCCGCGGTGCTGGGTCGCCGCCTCGCGCTGGCTGCCGTCGACGGGTCCGGAGCGAACAACCGCAAAATTTTGGGGCTCGCGCGCGAGCTGCTCGTGCCCGGTGGAGTCGTCGTCGGGCACCTGGACCACCTCTGTGCCCTGCGTCACCTGCTGCGCTGGTCTGGCTTGCGCGGATTGATCGGGACGATCGTCCGCCCGCAAGGCATCGGCTGCGCTGGGCAGTGCCTGAGCCGGTTGCGTCGGGCCGGCCTGGTGGAGGCCGAATGCTTCTACGTGCAGCCGAGCATCGACACGCCGATGGGATTGATCCCCACCCAAGGCGCCGCGTCGCGCGCGCACTTTCTGCGCGCGATCCGCTCGACGCAGGGCCGCTGCGGGCGTGTCGGTTACGCACTGAGGCTGTTGCTCGCACACGCCGGTCTGGGCGGGCTGCTGCAGCCGCAACTCTTCTTTTGGGCCCGGCGACCATGCTGAGCCGTGTGCTGGAGCTGCTGCAATCCGAGGGCTGGTTCGACACATCGATACCGTTCGAGACCACCGTCAACCTGACCCAGGGCGCGTGCTTGTGGCTGCTGCTCACGCGCCACGGCGTCAGCGACACCTACGTCAAGTTTTCCGACTGCACGAGCCTGCAACGGGAAGCACAACGCTGCGCCGCGGCCACCGCTTGTTATGCCTCGCTGGTGCCGCGCTTCGTGGGCTACGCGCAGCGCGAGGGCATCGAGCTGCTGGTGTGCCGCGCGGTCGACTACCGTGCGCTCAACCCGCAGCGCGTTCGCGACCCGCAAGCACGCGGCAGCGTGTTCTCGGACCTGGTCGCCTACTTTGCAGCGATGCCCGCCGCGACCGTGCCGACCGACGTGGCCACGATGCAGAACTCGACCATCGTGGCCACGCTCGGCAGCTACTTCGAGGGGCACCCGCTGGCGATGCTGGCACGGCGCTGGTTGCGCAGCGACGCCGTGCTGCGTGCAGCCAACCAGCCATCGATGGCGCAGCATGGCGATCTGGTGCTCAACAACATCGGGCAGACCCGCGCCGGTGCGGCGGTGATCTTCGACTGGGAGGATTTCGGTGCTGCGTGTCTGCCGGGTCTCGACCTCTTCACGCTCGAGTTGTCGCTGGCCGACGACGCCGCGCGCCTGTTCACCGGTCGCGAGCGGCGTGCCGACGCAACGAGCCGCCTGGTGCGCAGTGCCTGCGAGGCGATGCACCTCGCACCCGACGATTACGAGACGTTGACGCCGGTCTATGCGCTGGTGTTCCGGTACATGAAGCGCAACTACGGCCCGGGTGTACGCGAGCGGATGGACCGGCTGTTGCTCGACCTCGATTCACAACGCACATTGGTCGACGTCTGACGCTGAGCGCGTCGCGACTCGCGGGGCGCAACTGCGAGGTCAGGCCGCGACTTTTTGCTCGACGAATTCGAGCAGCGTGCCGAAGGTGCGGAAGATCGAGCCGTCGATCTCGTCATCTTCGACCGCGAAACCCAGGCGGTCCTCGAAGGCTGTCAGCAGCGACACGACACCCATCGAGTCGAGCTCGGGCACGGCGCCCATCAACGGCGTCGAGTCGACGAAGGCCAGGCCGCGGCCGCCCAGATTCAAGGTGCTGTCCA
Organism: Rhizobacter sp.; assembly: GCA_031390425.1. Lineage (GTDB taxonomy): Bacteria > Pseudomonadota > Gammaproteobacteria > Burkholderiales > Burkholderiaceae_C > PBB1. Next base: position 9,296 of record JANMTL010000145.1, on the reverse strand, counting down.
GCAGCGAAAGCAGCTCGGTTCTGACGTTCAATCGTGTTCTCCATCCAGCGGCGCATGCGGCAATGCACACGATTCGCGAAGCCTGTCATGGCGCGGCAGACGCCGGAATCCCGGGCTGGGCGAGCGTCGTTTTACGGCCTTCATTCTAGGTTGGCGCGGCAGCGGTTGCAGCGGCCGAAACGTTGAGAACTCGACATCCACCGCGTGCTCGACCGCTTCCACGCGGACGCAAAGAACGATGGGCCCCGCGGCCGTGCGCCGACGTGGGGAGTCCGTCACGGAAGTCTGCGCTGGGCCCAGGCGGCGTGCGCTACATTTTTGGCTGACCTTGCGGCACCGCCCGCACAACCGCCTGCCTCCCCGAGACACCGAGTGATGGAATCCACGCTGCTGCACGAACTGATCACGGTGGCCGCCGCACGCACCGGCGACGCCACGGCCCTCACGTTCGACAGCGACGCGCTGGCTTACACCGAGCTCGACCGTGCCAAGCGGGGTTTTTCGTCCGGGCTGATTGAACTCGGCCTGGCGCGTGGCGAACGGGTGGGGATCTACCTTGAAAAGCGCATCGAGACAGTGGTGGCCAGCTTCGGCACCGCAGCCGCTGGCGGCGTCTTCGTGCCGATCAACCCGTTGTTGAAACCCGAGCAGGTGGGCTTCATCCTGCGCGACTGCGGTGTGCGCGTGCTGGTGACCTCGACCGAGCGCCTGCCGCTGCTGCTGTCGGTGATCGACGCCTGCCCGGCACTGCGTTGGGTCGTGGTCGTCGGCGACGAGCCACCTGCCGGTCTGCAAACACCGTCGATGGGCTGGCGCGACATGGTCGCGAGCCCCACCCGGGCGGCTCACCGCGTCATCGACACCGACCTGGCCGCGATCCTCTACACCTCCGGCAGCACCGGCAAACCCAAGGGCGTGGTGCTGTCGCATCGCAACATGGTGGCCGGCGCCAAGAGCGTGGCCTCGTACCTCGAGAACACCGCCGGCGACACCTTGTTGGCCGCGCTGCCGCTGTCGTTCGATGCCGGCTTCAGCCAACTGACGACGGCCTTTCACGTCGGCGCACGCGTCGTGCTGTTGAACTACCTGATGCCGCGTGACGTGCTGAAGGCGATCGAGCGCGAAAAGGTCACCGGTCTGACGGCGGTGCCGCCGCTGTACATCCAACTCGCGCAACTGCAGTGGCCGGCGGGCAGCGCCGATTCGCTGCGTTATTTCGCCAACACCGGGGGTCGCATGCCGCGCGAGACGCTGGCCGCACTGCGCCAGCGCATGCCGCGCGCGAAGCCGTTCCTGATGTATGGCCTCACCGAAGCCTTTCGCTCGACCTATCTGCCGCCCGAAGAGGTCGACCGCCGTCCCGATTCGATCGGCCGGGCGATCCCGAATGCCGAGATCCTGGTGCTGCGCGAAGACGGCAGCGAGTGCGCCGCCGACGAACCGGGCGAGCTGGTGCACCGCGGCGCGCTGGTCGGCCAGGGCTACTGGAACGATGCCGAAAAGACCGCAGAGCGCTACAAGCCGCTGCCTGCCGGTGTCGGCGGGCGCGAAGCCGGCCTGCAGCTGCCCGAGTTTGCGGTGTTCTCCGGCGACACGGTGCGCCGGGATGCCGAAGGCTTTCTGTATTTCATCGGCCGCCGTGACGAGATGATCAAGTCCTCGGGCTACCGCATCAGCCCAACCGAGGTGGAGGAAATCCTGTACGCGACGCGGCTGGTCGGGGAATGCGTTGCGTTCGGCGTCGACCACCCGACACTGGGTCAGGCGGTTCAGGTCATCGCTTCCGCGCCCGATGGCAGTGCCGCGCTGGATCTCGAAGCGTTGTCATTGCAATGTCGAAGCCAGATGCCGACCTACATGGTGCCGGCCGGGATCGAGTCGATGGCGGGGCCGCTGCCGCGCAACCCCAACGGCAAGATCGACCGCAAGCTGTTGGCGACCGACTGGGTGGCGCGGCATGGCGGCTGAGGTGGCCGGTGCGACCGCCTCCATCCAGCACAGTGAACCGATGTCCCTGACCGAGCCCCGAACGATTCCGCGTGCCCCGGTGCACGCACCGATGGACCAGTTCGCGCGCCGCGACGGCGAGCTGGTGGTGGGCGGAGAGACGCTGTCGGTGCTCGCCGCCCGCGTCGGCCAGACGCCGTTCTATGCCTACGACCGCGGCTTGTTGCGCGCGCGGGTGGCCGAGTTGCGCGCCGCGCTGCCGCCGTCCGTCAAGCTGCACTACGCGATGAAGGCCAACCCGCTGCCCGCCGTGGTGTGCTTCATGGCGCCGCTGGTCGACGGCATCGACGTGGCGTCCGCCGGCGAGCTCAAAGTAGCGCTGGATGCGGGCGCCTCGCCGCGCGAGATCAGCTTCGCAGGCCCCGGCAAGCGCGACGCCGAGCTGCGGCAGGCGGTGGCTTCGCGGGTGCTCGTCAATGTCGAGTCCGCGCGCGAGCTGCCGGTGCTGGCGCGGGCTTCGCACGACCTGGGCGTGCCGGCCCGCGTGGCCGTGCGCGTGAACCCGGACTTCGAACTCAAGGGCTCGGGGATGAAGATGGGCGGCGGGCCCAAGCAATTCGGCATCGACGTCGAAGACGTGCCCGAGGTGCTGAAGGCCATCGCAGCCGCCGGGCTGGAGTTCGAAGGCTTTCACCTGTTCGCGGGGTCGCAGAATCTGCGCCCCGCGTCGATCTGCGAAGCGCAACTGAAATCGTATGAGCTGGCGCTGCGTCTGGCCGAGCGGGCCCCGGCCGCGCTGCGCTTTCTAAACCTCGGCGGCGGCTTCGGCATCCCGTACTTTCCGGGCGAAAGCCGCATCGACCTGCAATCGATCGGGGACAACCTGGCGCACCTGGTCGAGCGGGCGCGCACCGAGCTGCCCGAGGTGTCGTTCGTCATCGAGCTGGGCCGTTACCTGGTCGGCGAGGCGGGGGTGTATGTCACGCGCATCGTCGACCGCAAGGTGTCGCGCGGGCAGGTGTTTCTCGTCACCGACGGCGGGCTGAACCACCATCTGTCGGCCTCTGGCAATTTCGGCCAGGTGATTCGAAAGAACTACCCGGTTGCGATCGGAAACCGGGTCGATGCCACCGACCGCGAGTCGGCATCGGTGGTCGGGCCCTTGTGCACGCCGCTCGATTTGCTGGCAGACCAGATGGACCTGCCGGTGGCGCAGGTCGGCGATCTGGCGGTGGTGTTTCAGTCCGGCGCCTACGGTGCCAGCGCCAGCCCGCAGGCCTTCCTGGGGCACCCGGCGTGCGTTGAGGTGCTGGTTTAGCGACAGGCCGCATTCGCTTGCTCCGCGATGCGGTTGTTCAGTGTTGCCTTTAACGCGGCTGCGCAACGCCTGCGAATCAGCCGGTGGCCGCGCCAGCCAACGCCTTGCGCTTCATGCCGACGCGGGCGTTCCACAGCCGTCGGGCGAGCGCCATCCCGAGCGCGCACACAGCCAGCATCGTGATGTAAACGCCGCTCCAGCGCATGAACAGGCTCGCGTCGGACAAGTAGTCCGTGCGGTTGCGGCCGAGAAGGAACTGTTGCGCGGACCACACCGAGTCGTACTTCAAAACGGTTTGCTCCAGGCCCTGTTTCAGCAGCCACCAGCTCAGGGGCAACGCCACCAGCATCAGCGCGCCGAGCGTCAACCCGCGGCGCACGCTCATGCGCTCCGACGTCCACGACACCTGCAATGCGAAAAGCGCCGTCAACGCGGCGAGCCACATCGATCCGTCGCGGGCAATCAGTTCGGTCAGGTTGTCGGTCACTGCGCCATCGATCACCACCCACGCAGCCAGCCACCAGCAGACGGTCAGCGACCCGAGCGCTGGCAGCGTGTGCCGCATCGACCACGTCCGGTCGGTGCAGATGGAAGCCATGGCCAGCGGCGCCAACAGAAGGCTGTAGAGCGCCGTGAATCGAACCCCACGCTCCAGCGCGCTGACGACCGTGATCGGGAGTCGGGCCATCGCGTCACGCCAGGCCTCTCCCCAGTAGTTCTCCGACATCACGCGGCGATAGAGATCGGTGCTGCCGGTAATGTCGTTGAGACTTTCCTGAGTCACGGACAGGCGCAGCAACAGCAGGCTGATCAGTGCCGCCAGCGGCAACATCGGCGGCAACCACAGCCATGGCTTCGGCCGGCCGCCGGCCCACTTGGCGAGGCACCACGGTCCGGCGCCCAGCCACAGCAGCGCCACCGAGAACAGTGCGACGTTCAGCAAGCGGCGCGCGGCGAAAAGCTCCAGCACGTTGTACGGAACGCCGGGTGCTTCCAACAGCAGCCGCAGTCCGAGCGTCAGAGCCAGCAGCACCGCCAAGGCCTGCCAGGCCACAGCGCGAAGGCTGGGTGTGCCTTTCGCCGCCAAGGCAAGGCGGGTTGCGCTGACGCGTCGGGCCGCGCCGGTGCGGCGTGCCGTGTCGAACCCGGCCTCGGGATGCGGTTCGCCTGAAGGGGGCGAGGCGATCGGTCGGCGGTATAACGCCGTCGCAAACGGTACCAGCACGAGCGACGTCACCAGCATGCTGGTGTCCGCCGGTCCGCTGGCCAGAGCAATGCGAATGCCCTCGAGGACCACCACCGACACCACCACCGTCGCGGGCCAGTGCCACGGACGTGCTCCGAGCGGTGCGGTGCCGGTGACGCCGGCCCACAGCAGGCCACCGATCGCGAGCGCCTCGAAGGCCGCAGTCGGTATCCCGACCGTCGTGCCTTGCCACAGCAGATGGGAGAACGGTGTCAGCGTAAAGCGCGCTGCGCCGGACGGACCGCGAAACTCGGTCACCACCGTCATGATGAGCGCCACCCCGGCCAGCGCGAGCACCGCCCAGCGGCACGATGCCTTCATCGCCCGGTTCAAGCGCTCGCCGAGGACTGTGCCCAGCACGATGCCCAGCAACGTCTCGATCCGCAGGTCGCCGTACGGCACCAGCAATTCGGACCCGAGCAGCACCGCGAGCGCGGCGATCACGCAGGCGCGGCGTGATCGCAGCGGGCGGGCTTCCAGAAGGACCAAGGTTCCGAGCGCTCCGGCCAGGGCGTGGCGCAGCAGACGCAAGGCTTCAAAGGGCGGCGCCGCCACCACCGGCTTGATGTGCGCGGCGAGCAGCCCGATGTCGAGCGTCGGCAGAAACGGGAACGCCTCGTAGACATACCAGAACGCCACGACCAGCAGGGCCAGCGGATCGGCAAACCCGCTGATCCGGCGCGTTCGCGCCAGCCAGGGTGCCAACGCCCGGCTGACCAGCAGCCCGATGACCAGCCCGACCGCATTGTTGATGGCGTCTGCCATCGATGCGACGCGGCTCGGCACGTGAAGTTGAAGCAGTTGCAGCCCGACGCCGAGCAACACCCAACTGATTGCGGTCAGCGCCAGTCGCGATGCCGATGATCGACAGGCGAACCACAGCGCGGCGCCGAGTGGCACGAACAACAGGATGTTGTCCACCGCATCCGAGCGTTTGAGCAGCGGATTCCATTCGGCGAACACCGTCTCCACCGTCAGCGGGTTCGATGCGAATTCAAACGGGAAGAGCGAGCCATAGACGATGAAAACAGCAAACGCCAAAGCGACAAACGCCGCAGGTCGGGCGAATGTCCGGGACTCAGGGCCGGTGGTCATGCGGAGTAGATATCCTGATGGGTTTGCGAGTGAAACATCTGAGGCAGCGCAAGAGGGCCGGCGCCACCATGGCAATTGCAGCACCTGCCGAGAAGTGCCTGGGCCCGGGTCCACGCCGCCGGGCCGACCCGACGACAGCGCGATGAGCGGCCGGAAGGCCGTGTTTCAATCGGGCGATCACTGGCCCAGCAACGTCGGGAACCTGCCGTGCATCGAGATTTTGGAGCGTTTCGTCCGGCCTTCGGTATCTTGCCGTGCTGGGCCCCACGAGTGAGTTCAGGTGCCTCGCCCTGGGATGTCTGATACGAGCCGGACTGGCGTTCGAATCGACACGATCCTGTCCCTGCTGGTCGCCGTCACGGCGCTCGCCGGTGGCATCGCAATGGCATGGCACCACCCGGTTGCGCCGGTCGCCGTCGGATCGATTTTCGTGGTCTCCTGTGTGCTGTCTGCGTGGCGGCCGGGCCTCTGGTTGTTCTTCGTGCCCGCGCTGCTGCCGCTGCTGAATTTCGGGCCGTGGACCGGCTGGGTCGTGTTCGAGGAGTTCGACCTGCTGGTTTGGGGCGCGCTCGCGGGCGGCTATGCGCGCATCGCGCTGGCAGGCCGGCCCCAACCTCAAGCACCGCGCCTTGCCCGCCGAGATCGCCGTTTCGTGTGCTTCGCAGCCGTGTTCGGATTTTTCGGTGTCGTCGCCTTCGTGCGCGGACTGTCGGTGGCGGACCACGACGCTTCCGGCTGGTTTCAGAGCCACACCGACCCGCTGAACAGTTGGCGCGTCTTCAAAAGCCTGCTGCATGCCGCGCTGGTCTGGCCGCTGCTGCGCCGCGAGATCGAGACCGACGCAGACGGCGCCGTGCGGCGCCTCGCGCTCGGCATGCTGGTCGGCCTGACGGTGGTCACCCTGGCGGTGGTGTGGGAGCGGCTGGCCTTCACCGGGCTGTGGGATTTCTCGACCCGCTACCGCACGACCGCGCTGTTCTGGGAGATGCATGTCGGTGGCGCGGCGATCGATGTGTATCTGGCGTTGGCCACACCGTTTGTCGCGTGGGCGCTGTGGACGACGCGCTCGCCGTGGCTTTGGCTGGCTGCCGCCGCGTTGGCGCTGCTCACCGGCTATGCCTGCCTGACGACGTTCTCACGCGGCGTCTATGCCGCGGTGGTGGGGTCGATGGTGCTGTTGGCGCTGTTGCTGCGAGGACGGCATCTGCAGCGCATCCGCTGGCGTGTGGTGGCCGGTCTGGCGCTGACCGTGGCGTTGGGCCTGGAAGCGGCGGCCGTGCTCGGCTTGGGCACGTTCATGCGCGAGCGCCTCGCCGCGAGCGACAGCGACCTGGGCGGCCGGTGGGCGCATTGGCAAAGCGGCATCGGTCTGATGCGCGGCCCGGTCGATGCGGCGCTCGGGATCGGCCTCGGGCGGTTGCCGGCGGCCTATGCGAACGCGGTCCCCGAACGGCAGTTTCCTGGCACGGTGCAGTTCCATCCCTTGGGCCCGGGCCAGCGGTCCGGTTCGGTCACGCTGTCGGGTCCGAAGGCGCAACCGGACGCTTACGGTTCGATGACCTTGGGCCAGCGGGTGCCGTTGCGTCCGGTGCGGCCCCATGAGGTGGCCTTCGACCTTCGCGCGGTCGGCGAACCCGATCTCTACCTTCGGTTGTGCGAAATGCATTTGCTCTATCCGCGGAACTGCCAATCGGCGTGGGTGCAACCGCCGCCGCGCGGATCGGCATGGCGGCGTGTCGTCGTGCGCTTGCGCGGGCCGTTGCTCGACACCGGATATGCCTATGCACCGCGCATGGGGGTTTTTTCGATCGCGGTGGTCAATGCCGGCGGCGCAGTGGACATCGACAACCTGAGCCTGGTCGGACCGGATCGCATCGAGTTGCTGGCGAATCGGGACTTCTCCGCAGGTCTGGCGCGCTGGTATCCGGCAGCGCAGGGGTACTACGTGCCGTGGCACATCGACAACCTGTATCTCGAACTGTTGATCGAGCGCGGCGTGTTCGCGTTGGTCGCTTTCCTGCTGTGCATGGGATGGACGCTGCGGCGCCTTGTCGGTGCGGCCGGGCGCGACACACCGATCGCTCCGTTTGTGACCGCGTCGCTGTGCGGCGGGCTGTGCGTGGGGCTGGTCAGCAGCGTGATGGACGTCCCGCGTGTCGCGTTCTTGTTGTTGCTGCTGACGCTGTTCGCGGTGGAGGTGATGCGAGCCCGCGATCGGTGCGAGGCCCCTCGCACGGAGCGTGGGTGAACAGCGTCTTTACGCAGCCGGTGTGTGCCTCGCGCCGTTGCGCGCGGCCTGTTTCACGTACCACTGCATCGCCTGCGCCAGGCCTTCGGTCACGCGGTGGCTGGGGTGGTATCCGAGGCGCTCTGCCGCTTTCGAGATGTCGGCCTGTGAATGCAGCACATCACCGGCGCGGAAGTCGGCGTGCAGCGGCTGGGCGTCGCGAAGCTGCGGGTCAACGGCGATCAGGTTCTGCCGCAGCAGATCGAACAATTCGTTCAAGCTGGTGCGGTCGCCGATGGCGACGTTGTAGATCTGGTTGACGGCGTTGTCATCGGTGACGCAGGCGGCCAGCAGGTTGGCTTGCACCGCGTTGGCGACGTAGCAGAAATCGCGGCTCGTCTGGCCGTCGCCGTTGATCTGCACCGGGTGCCCGTCGAGCAAGGCAGCGATCCATTTCGGGATGACGGCTGCGTACGCGCCGTTCGGGTCCTGGCGCGGTCCGAACACGTTGAAGTAGCGCAGGCCGATGCTTTTCAGCCCGTAAGCCCGGGCGAACACGTCGGCATACAGCTCGTTGACGAGCTTGGTCACCGCATAGGGCGACAGCGGTGCGCCGATCCGGTCCTCGACCTTCGGCAACGCGGGATGGTCGCCATAGGTCGAGCTGCTGGCGGCGTAGACGAAGCGCTGCACCCTCGCGTCGCGCGCGGCGACCAGCATGTTGACGAAGCCGTCGACATTGACCGCGTTGGTGGTGACCGGGTCGGCCAGCGAGCGCGGCACACTGCCGAGCGCCGCCTGATGCAGCACAACGTCGACGCCGTTGCAGGCGGCCTGACAGTCGGCCAGCACGCGAATGTCGCCGTCGATGAACCGCAAGCGCGACCAGCGCGTTGCGCCGACCAGCGACTCGACTTCATCGAGATTGCGCTGATGCCCGGTCGCAAAGTTGTCGAGCCCGACCACGCGTTGATCCAGACCGAGCAAGGTCTCCAGCAGGTTCGATCCGATGAAGCCCGCGACACCGGTCACCAGCCAGGTCTTCGGCGCCGCCCGCAGTGCGGACTGCAGCGCCTCGTAACGCATCAGAGCCTCCACAACGCGTGGCCGGCCTCCTGCACCGTGCCGGGGTCGTAGACCGATTTCACGTCGGCGAACACGCCCTTGGGTTGCAGCTTGCTCAGCAAGGCCGACACCCCCATGTCCTTGTACGGCTGATGCGCCACCGCGGCGATGATGGCCGCGGCCTGCGGCAACTTCTCCCAGGCGGTCAGGGCGATGCCGTATTCGTGCAGGCACTCTTCATTGTCGGCAATCGGGTCGTGCACGTGCACCTTGACGCCGTACGACTGCAACTCGCGGATCACATCGATGACCTTGCTGTTGCGCAAATCGGGGCAGTCTTCCTTGAAGGTCATGCCCAGCACGATGATGTCGGCATCCTTCACCGCCTGGCCCGACGC
>JANMTL010000139.1:0-1975 GCA_031390425.1 Rhizobacter sp. | reverse complement strand
AAACACGGGTTAACCCTGAAAAATCAATCCGCTATGCTACCGTGGCCCCCCTAAAAACTCAAGGTGCTGCCCAAAGATCGGGCAGATGCAAGGCGAATTGAGTGTGTGCTTACATGTTCGTTTGAACATGATGTACATGACAGAGGGGGGATTGCATGTCGGCAGAAATGACCGACCCGCCCGCAGAGCTGCGGACCATGTTGGTGCCGCGAGACGCGCTGTCCTCCTCGGCTGGCGACAGTCAGGCCGCAGGGCCTGACTGACGTCCCGCCTCGGCATCCGCCACGGTCAGGGCGGTCATGTTGACGATGCGGCGCACGGTGGCCGATGCGGTCAGGATGTGCACCGGTTTGGCCGCGCCCAGCAACACCGGCCCGATCGCGATGCCGCCACCGGCCGCTGTCTTCAGCAGGTTGTAGGCGATGTTGGCGGCGTCGATGTTGGGCAGCACCAGCAGGTTTGCCTCGCCGCTGAGCGTGCTGGTCGGCATCAGGCCGCGCCGGTAGTCGGCATCGAGCGCGGTGTCGCCGTGCATTTCACCGTCGACCTCTAGCCACGGCGCGTCTCGCCGCAGCAAGGCCAGCGTGTCGCGCATCTTCACCGCCGACGGCAGGTTGCTGGAGCCAAAATTGCTGTGCGACAGCAGTGCGGCTTTCGGACGCAGACCGAAGCGCACCATCTCCTCGGCGGCCATCATTGTGATCTCGGCCAGTTGCTCGGCGGTCGGGTCGTAGTTGATGTGGGTGTCGACCAGCATCACCTGCCGTCCCGGCAGCAGCAGGCTGTTCATGCAGGCAAACGTTTTTGCGCCTTCGCGCAGGCCGATCACCTGGTCGATGTAGTGCAGGTGCCAGGCGGTGATGCCCCAGGTGCCGCACAGCATGCCGTCGACCTCGCCCTTGTGCAGCAGCATCGAGCCGATCAGCGTCAGGCGGCGCCGCATCTCGATCTTGGCCAATTGCTCGGTCACCCCTTTTCGCGCGGTGAGCCGGTGGTAGGTCTGCCAGTAGTCGCGGTAGCGGTGATCGTTGTCGGTGTTGACGAGGTCGTAGTCGCGACCCGCTTCGAGTCGCAGGCCGAATTTTTCGATGCGCGAGGCGAGCACGTCGGGCCGACCGATCAGCGTCGGTCGCGCCAGGCCTTCGTCGACGACGATCTGCGCGGCGCGCAGCACGCGTTCTTCTTCGCCCTCGGCGTAGGCGATGCGCTTCTTCAGCGCGCGCTTGGCCAGGTTGAAGATCGGCTTCATCGTCGTGCCCGAGGCGTAGACGAAGCTCTGCAGCTTTTCGCGGTAGGCGTCCAGGTCGGCGATCGGCCGCGCCGCGACGCCTGAAGCCGCTGCGGCCTCGGCGACCGCCGGTGCGATCTTCATCATCAGCCGCGGATCGAACGGCTTCGGAATCAGGTACTCCGGCCCGAAGCTCAGGTTCGCGCCCGCATAGGCGGCGGCCACCACCTCGCTTTGCTCGGCCTGCGCCAGATCGGCGATCGCATGCACCGCCGCGATCTCCATCTCGACCGTGATCGTCGTCGCGCCGGAATCGAGCGCGCCGCGAAAGATGTACGGGAAACACAGGACGTTGTTGACCTGATTCGGGTAGTCGGTGCGGCCGGTCGCGATGATCGCGTCGCTGCGCACCTCCTTGACTTCTTCCGGCAGGATCTCGGGCGTCGGGTTGGCCAGCGCGAAGATGACCGGGTTCGCCGCCATCGTCGCCACCATCTCCTTCTTGAGCACACCGCCCGCGCTCAAGCCCAGAAACACGTCGGCGCCGTGCATCACGTCGGCCAGGCTGCGCTGCGACGTCGGTTGCGCGAAGACGATCTTGTCCTCGTCCATCAGCTCGGCACGGCCTGCGTAGACCACGCCGGCCAGATCGGTGACCCAGATGTTCTCGCGCGGCACGCCCAGCTTGACCAGCAGCGTCAGGCACGCCAGCGCGGCTGCACCGGCGCCCGAGGTCACCAGCTTGAT
>JANMTL010000130.1:0-20551 GCA_031390425.1 Rhizobacter sp. | reverse complement strand
GACGCGCATGATGTCGGGCGCGTGGCCACCACCCGCGCCTTCGGAGTGGAACGGCGCGGCAATCGGCGCTATTACCAGCATCACGAGGTGCTGCTGATCCGCCGCATTCGCGAGTTGCTGTACGAACAGGGTTTCACCATCAGCGGTGCGCGCAACCGCTTGATCGAGCCCGCCTCGGGGCATTCAACCGCCGCGCTGGTGAGCGATCGACGCGGCGACGACTCCGCTGAACACGACTCAGGCAACGGTGCGCACTCCGACCCCAGCGCCTCCGATGGCACGCTGTCCGATGTGTCTGTACCGCCTGCGACGACACTCATGTCGAAGATCAACGCAAGCGTACTGTCACCGACTCAAATGCGGTCCGAGTTGATGTCCATTCGGGTCCTGCTGACGGTTTGAGCACCGAGCGTTCCAACCTATACTCAAGATTCGTCGGGGCGTAGCGCAGCCTGGTAGCGCACTTGCATGGGGTGCAAGGGGTCGTGAGTTCGAATCCCACCGTTCCGACCAAGCCAATCAATGGGTCAGCTCTCAAACGGAGCTGATCCATTTTTATTTGTGGCGTTGAGTGGATTCGATCCGTTTTCCACGGACAGACGCCAGCTTGATCGTCAGCCGACTTTTGAGGCCATCGATGCTGGAGCGCCGATGGACGCGAACGAACCGTCAGGCGGCCAGCGGTGGCTTCGTCTGCCGCGCGTGCGCGTCGAGCGCAGTGATGATTTGAGTGATGTCGTCGTCGCTTTGCGCGGCGCTGAGGCTGATGCGCACCAGACTCAGGCCGGCCGGCGTCGCGGGTGGAATCATCAGGTTGGTGTAAATCCCGGCGTCGAGCAGGCCTTGCCACAAAGCGAGTGCCGGGTCGCGTGCCTCGAATAGCAGGGCGGCGACCGGGCCCGGGGTGGCGGTGCCCAGCCGGTAGCCGAGCCGCGCCACCTCGGCGTACAGCCGATTTGCGTTGCGCCACAGACGCGCGCGCAGATCGTGCCCTTGCAGAACGCGTCGCAGTGCCTGATGGGTCGCTGCGATTGCCGAAGGCGCCGGTGAGGCGGTGAAGATGTACGGGCGGCTGACCATGCGCAGCAGTTCCGTTTCGGCGTGCCTGCCGAGACAGAAGCCGCCGATGCCGCCGAGACTTTTCGAGAAGGTGCCGACGATGAAGTCGACCTCGTCGAGCAGACCCAATTCTTCGCACAGACCCAATCCGCGCGGGCCGAAGACACCAAACGAATGCGCCTCGTCGACCAGCAACCACGCGCCGTGGCGCCGCTTGATCTCGACGATCTCGCGCAGCGGCGCGCGATCACCCTGGGTGCTGTACAGGCTTTCAACGACGATCAAGGTGCGACTCGCGGCATCGCCCAGGCGCTCCAGTCGCCGGTCCAGGTTTTCCGGATCGTTGTGGCGAAAGCGGATCGTCGTTGCATGGCTCAGCCGACAACCATCGTGGATGCTGGCGTGGCTGTCGGCGTCGACGAGCAGGAAATCGCCCTCACTCGCCAATGCCGACAGCGCGCCGAGATTGGCCTGGTAACCGGTCGAGAAGATGATGGCAGCGGGCCAACCGAAGGCGCCGGCAAGCGCTTGCTCGAGAGCGCGGTGACCGGCGTAGTTGCCGCTGGCCATGCGGGAGCCGGTGGTGCCGGTTCCGAGCGCTTCGATCGCTGCGATGGCGGCGGCGCGGCACTCGGCGTCGTAGGTCAGGCCGAGGTAGTTGTTGGTGCCGGCAAGGATCACGCGGCGGCCGTCGATGGTGGCCGACGTGGCCGAATGCACCTGGTCCATCGGCGTGGCAATCGGCGCCAGCCGACTGTTCTCGGCCAAGCTGGCCTGCAGGACCCGCTGCGCGGCGAACTTGTCGAGCAGACTCACGTGATGCGGCTTTTCAACTGCACGATGCCCGCGCAGAGTTCGTTGATGGTGCGTGCTTGAGCCATCGTTTCGACGGGAATCGAGAGGTCCAGCCGATCCTCGATTTCCATGACCAGGTCCATCACTTCCGCCGAGTCCAGATCGGCTTCTTGCGCCAGATCGGCATCTCCCCCGAGACTGGCAGCGTCGGGACGGATCACGCTCAGGGCCTGCCGGATCGTCGATTCGATCGATGCAGCCACATCGCTGATGCAAACGCGCTCGGCGGGAGGTCTCGCAGGCGAATTCACGACACGGCGCTCGCGGCTTCAAGTTGAGTGCGTCTGCCGTCGCTGGCGAAGCGGCCGCGAGATTGCTGCGGTGCCTCGGTGCTGCGGCGCTCGATGAATTCCTTGCGCGCCGTGCTGCGAGACAGCTTGCCCGAGGAGGTGCGCGGCAATGTGTGCGGTGGCACCAGTTCGATCAGGCAGTGAATGCCGAACTCGACGTGGATGGCCCTTTGCACCCGCTCGGCCAGCCCGGCCAATTTGCGCGGGTCGGCTTCGCGGCACTGCACAACGAGCACGGCGGTTTCGCCGTCGTCTTCATCGGCGATCGAAAACGCAGACGCGTCGGTGGGCCGAACTTCCGGCTGCTGCTCGGCCAGGTGCTCCAGATCCTGCGGCCAGATGTTGCGGCCCTTGATGATCATCAGGTCCTTGGCGCGGCCGGTGAGGTACAGCGCACCGCCCGCCCGGTAGCCGATGTCGCCGGTGTCGAGCCAGCCGTCTACAGAGAGCACCTCGCGCGTGGCCTCGGCGTTGCCGAAGTAGCCGGACATCAGGCTCGGGCCGCGCAGATAGATGCGTCCGCAGCGCCGCTCTGCCAACGGCCGACCGTGTTCGTCACGGATTTCCATCTCGTAGCCCGGCAGTGGATGGCCGCAGTCGATGAAGGCTTTGCCTTTTGGGGTCACGCCGTTGATCACAACGGCAACGGCTTCGCCCTCGTGTGCCAGCCTGTCGAGGTCGACGACATCGCTGCGAGCACCCCCTCCGAGCGGCGCGAAACTGACCGCCAGCGAGCATTCCGCCATGCCGTAGCACGGCAGGAACGCGCGTTCATCGAATCCCGCCGACGCCAGCGTGGCAGCGAATTCATGCAGCGATTCGGGGTGAATCATCTCGGCGCCCACGCCAGCGACACGCCAGGCCGACAAGTCCAGCGCTTCGGTGTCCGAGGGTCGCAGACGTCGTGCGCACAGGGTGTAGCCAAACGGCGGGCTGAACGACACGGTGCTGCGGTTTAGCGACATCAGCTTGAGCCAAAGCCGCGGGCGCATTGCGAAATCGCGTGTCGCCAGGTAGTCGACCGAGCGCTGCGTGGCAACGCAGCCCAGCACGATGCCCACCAGCCCCATGTCGTGGTAGTACGGCAGCCAGGAACAGAAGCGGTCGTCCGGCGTCAGGCAAAAGCCGTGGTTGAAGATGGCTTTCAGGTTGGCCATCACTGCAGACTGCGTGATCATCGTGCCGCGCGGAAAGCGGGTGCTGCCGGACGTGTACTGCAGATAGGCCAGCTCCGTGGGCGACGGCGGTGAAGGCGATGTGTGCGCCGCGTCCAGCGCCGAGAACTCTTCCACGGTGCCGGCGAGTGCCAGCGACAGGCCATCGCTCGCCTCGCGCAGAAAGCCGATGAAGTCCGGCGGCGCAAACGCAGCCACAGCCTGACAGTCGCGCAGCAGTTGGCGCAGGTGCCGGACGTAAGCCTCACGTCCGCCCAGATGCACGGCGGCCGGCAAGGGCACCGGAACCAGGCCGGCGTACTGGCACGCGTAGAACATCACCGCAAAGTCCGGGTGGGTGTGCGCAACGAGCGCCAGCCGCTGCCCCCGCCCCAGTGGCGCCAGCCGCCGCGCCATCTCGAGCGCGCGCGTGCGCAGATCGCGGTAGGACAGTGTGGCGGTCAATTCGCCACGGCCGTCGTAGTAGTTGAAGCCGGAGTCACCGCGAGCGGCATAGTCCAGCGCTTCGGCCAGGGTCGCAAAATCAGCGCTGCGCAATGCGATGCCGCTCGCGGACGGGGTTGGACGGTTATCGGAGGGTGCCGCCCCGTTCACTGGACGCACCTCTCTCGGCCAAGCTGGCCTCGCAAGTTAGCTGTCAACCCTCCCCCCTTTTATTCTGCAAAACTTCAACTGCCCGAAAATGTAATTTGAGCGCCGCCACGTTGCAATGTAACTGTCATGTTGCGAGCAACATGTCATGACAAACGACCCCCTCGTGTAACCAAACGGAAACCGGCTACGCCCGATTTTGCTTGAATGCCACGGATCAGGCTCTGCGGGCGTCCAGGAACTCAGCGAGTCGCTCCAGGGTCGGGTAGTCAAACAGGTCGGTCACGTCGATCCGTTGCGGAAACTCACGGTCTATGGCCTCGTGGATGCGCGCCAAAGTCAGTGAGTTAAGGTCAATTTCCAGCAAGTTGGTTTGCGGAGTCAGCTTTCGGTGTGTGACGAAGCTTGCACAAATGTCTTGTAAGCGCTGAGTCGTCGGCAAGGTCTCGGGCGCGACCGCATCGGCGGTATTGCAGGGCGACAGCAGCCGGGCCAATTCGGCCAAGACGCTGTCGAACTCACCCCGTTCGAACGCCGAGGCCAGCGCATAGCGCTGCAGCTTGCCGCTGCTGGTCTTGGGGATGTGCCTGACCGGCACCACGTGTGCCGCGTCGAGGCCAGTCTGCGCGAGGATCGTGCGTCGGAGTGCCAGCGCTGTCGGTGCGAAGTCGGCGAGATCGCCGCGGTGGAGCACGAACAGCGCGAGTTCCTCGGTCTCGCCGCCAGGCGGTCGCACGCCTGCCGCCGCCAGGCGATTGGCCTCGATGCCGGCCACTTGCTCGGCGATGCGCTCCAGATCGTGCGGATAGTGGTTTTGTCCATTCACGATGAAGATGTCTTTGACGCGGCCGGTGATGACCAGCTGGTCGTCCCAAAGCAAACCCAGATCGCCGGTATCGACCCAGCCGTCTTCCAAACGCAATGCGGCCGTCTCGGTTTCATTGTGGTAGTAACCTTTTGTTACGTTATCGCCACGGATGTGCAGATGGCCGAGCACGCGCTCGCCGAGCGCCATGCCGGCCGCATCGACGATGCGAACGTCGATGCCGGGCAGCGGCGGACCGACTTTGACGAACTCGGCCAGGCGGCCCGCGCTCGGCACCGCAGTGCGCACCGGTTCCGCCACGCGCAGGCTCGCGGGATCCAACTGGAGGGTTTCGACGGCGGCTCCCGGGCGGGTGAAGCTGACGGCGAGGGTGGCTTCGGCAAGACCGTAGACGGGAAACATGCTGTTCGGATTCAGCCCGTGCGGTGCCATCGTGCGTGTGAAGCGGCGACACAAATCGGCCGATATCGGTTCAGCGCCATTGAAAATCAGCCGGATCGAGGACAGATCGAGGTTCTGCGGCGACTTGATCGCGTATTGCCTGAGATAGTGGTTGAAGCCGAAGTTCGGCGAGCACAGCACCGTCGAGCGACGCTGGCTGGCCAGTTCGAGCCACAGCAGCGGCCGCCGCGCAAACAGCTCGGTGCGCATGATCGCGTGGCTGACATCGGCCGACAGCAAGGCCAGGTGAAAACCGATCAGGCCCATGTCGTGCGACAGCGGCATCCAGCTCAGCACCGAATCGCGGTCGGTGTACGCGGCCCCGGTGACGATCGAATCGATGTTGGTGGTGGCGTTGTGGTTCGTCACCATCACGCCCTTGGGCTCGCCGGTCGAGCCGGACGAATACTGGATGAATGCGAGGTCGTCCGGCTTGGTGTCCGTCGGCTCGCCGGCGGCGCCGGTGATGTCGAGGCTGCCCGCCATCACAGTGCGGGCGCGCAGACGCTGTGCCTCGGCTGTCAAGCCATGGGTGGCAACAAATGCGTCGAAGCGCTCCAGCGTCGGCGCGTCGATGCACACCGAAGCCCGATCGAGCTGCGCGAACACGCGCAGCAACTTGCGCCAATGTTCAGCGTTGGCGCCGGGGGCCAACGGCACCGGCACGATGCCGCCCAGCACGCAGGCCCAGAACATCTCGACAAAGCGTTCGTTGTTGCCCAGGTACAGGATCATCATGTCGCCGGCGGCCCAGCCGCTGCGCTGCAAGGCGCCCAGCGTTCCGAGGGCTCGCTGCCGCAGCCGACGGAAGCTGAGGGTGCGCTGCTCGTGCTCGCCGTCGATGAACGTGATCTGGCGATCCTCGCGCGCATCGGCGGGCAGGATCGCGCTGAGTGTCTCGAATCGTGGCATCGGGCTTCTTCTTCAGCGCGCCACGGCACGCATGTAAACATCGTGACGGGTGCGCAGGTTGATCTGGAATTCGGCCTGCGGCGGTTCCGCACCGACGTGTTGCAGCCGCAAGCGTTGGGCCACCAAGCGCAGGTGTGTCGTCATCTCGGCCATCGCAAAGGCGGCGCCGATGCAGTACCGAGGTCCGGCAGAAAACGGCAGGAAGGCAAAGCGATGTCGGGCCTCGACCGCAGCGGGCGCGAAGCGCTCCGGGTCGAACGCATCGGGCCGAACCCAGTGCGCGGCATGCCGGTGCAGCAGGTAAGGGCAGATGAAGATGTCGGTGCCCGCAGGCACGTCGTAACCACCCAGCCGGTCCGGCTCCAGGGCGCGGCGGGTGAACAGCCACACCGGCGGGTACAGGCGCAGCGCTTCGTTCAACACCTGCTCGACGTAGCCCGGCTCCGTGAGCGTTTGTGGCACGGGTGATGGCGCGGTTTCGGCGACGGCGGCATGCAGCCGCGCCTCGACGTCGGGGTTCTGCGACAGCAGATACCAGGTCCAGTTGAGCGTGCTGGCGGTGGTTTCGTGGCCGGCCACGATCAAGGTCATGATCTCGTCGAGCAGCGCGCGATCGGGCATCGTCTCGCCGCTGTGCTTGTCGCGCGCTTCCATCAGCACCGACAGCAGGTCCATCTCGACGCGTTGCTCCCGGCGGCGCGCCTCGATCATCGCGAGCACGAACCGCGTCAAGGACCGGAATTTCACAGCGAACGGCAGATCGCGTCGGCTCTCGCGCGTCAACAGATCGAACGGGCTCGCGCCCTCGGCCTCGATCAGGCGATCGAGGTCGGTGCTGAACAAAGCGCGCAGCACGATGCCGAGTGCCACCTCGCTGAGATCGCGGGTCAGGTTGATGGGCTCGCCGCGCGTGGCGTGGCCGACCCAGCGCTCGACGAGTTCCAGGTTCAGCCGCTGAATCAGCGAGGAAAAACTGCGGATCACCTGGCTGTGGAAGGCCGGCTGAATCATGCGGCGCCGGCGCGCCCACGCCTCGCCATCGCTGACGATCAGGCCGTTGCCGAGCAGCATGCGCACGCGCTCCAGGCCGACGCCCTTGACGTAGTTGCTGCGGTGGGTCAGCAGCACATGGCGCAGGTGGTCCGGATCGAGCGTGACCAAACCGTCATTGGCGCGGCTGTGCATAGAGACGCGGCAGACGTCGCCGTAACGCCGCATCAGTTCCTGCAGCACGGGCAGGCTTTCGTCGTTGGCGTCGAGGTCGTAGCGCTGTGAGGGGCCGGGAGCCAGAGCGTCCTGAACCATAATTCTTCGTCTGTTTCGGCCTGCAAATTGTGTCACGCGCCAATCTGTGGCCTCCCCCATGTCCGCATTGGTCCTGATCACCTCCGAGTTCGACCTGCCGACAGTGCTCGAAGCCGAATGGCTGGCCTGCCTGCCGCTGCTGCGGCGCATGCAAATCAGCGGCTGGAGGGACGCCGGCGCGCGCCGACGCTCGCTGCTCGGCAGCCGCTTGCTGGCCGAGGGGCTGCGCCGATTGGGTCACCCCGCAGCGGCGCTGGCCTCACTGCGCTATTCGCCGCAGTCTCGACCGACGCTCGATGTGGCGGTCGATTTCAGCCTGTCGCATTGCGACGGCCGCATCGTCTGCGCGCTGTCGACGCACGGTCCGATCGGCATCGATGTCGAGGGGCTGGCCGGCGTGACGGCCAGCGGCTTCGGCCTCTATCTCAGCGCAGCCGAGCGCGCCTGGGCAGGGCGCAGCGTGCGGCGCTTCTATTCGGTCTGGACACGCAAGGAAGCGGTGGTCAAGGCCGCCGGCACCCGGGGGCTGCGTGACGTGGCGCGGGTCGACACCCTGCCGAGCGAGCAGCGCGCTGCCTTTGAAGGTCGCCTGTGGCGCACGCCGACGGTGCCGGTCGGCCGAGGCCATGTTGCCCATCTGGCGCTCGCCGACGAGCCGTGCGACGTGACCTTCGATCACATCGGAGGGCCAGCGCTCAGCCGTGATGCTCGGGTGTCGGTCGGCGCCGCGTCGGTCACCCGGTCCTGCGCGGTCTTGTAAGCTCAACCGTCCTCTACTCTTTCCTGAAAGTCCGCAACGTGCCCCAACCTCAACGCGCGGTGATCCTGAGTGCAGGCCAAGGCAGCCGCCTGCTGCCGCTGACCGAGCAAATGCCCAAGTGCCTGATCGATCTGGCCGGGCGCAGCATGCTCCATTGGCAACTGCGGGCGCTGGATCAGATGGGCGTTGCCGAGGCGGTGGTCGTGACCGGTTTTCATCCCGAGTTGGTCGAAGCCGAGTTGAAGTGCATCGTGCAGTCGCAGCCCTTGACGCAACTGCGGGTGCGCACGCTCTACAACCCGTTCTACAAGCTGGCCGACAACCTCGCGAGTTGCTGGATGGCGCGGGCCGAGTTGCAAGGCCCTTGCATGATCCTCAACGGTGACACCTTGTTCGAGCCTGCGATCGCGGGTCGGCTGATGGCAGCGCCATCCGCGCCGATCACCGTGACCATCGACCGCAAGCCGGATTACGACGCCGATGACATGAAAGTCGAGACCGAAGGCGACCGCCTGCGCGCCATCGGCAAGACCCTGTCGGCGGAGCGCGTCAACGGCGAGTCGATCGGCTTTCTGCGCTTCGAGGCCGACGGCGCCGCGCTGTTCGTCGCCGAACTCGAACGCACGATGCGCACGCCCGAAGGTCCCAAGCTGTGGTATCTCTCGGCGATCCATCGGCTGGCCCAGGCCGGTGCGGACATTCGCGTGGTCTCGATCGAAGGCCTGCAGTGGGGCGAACTTGATTTCCCGGATGACCTGATTCAGGTGCGCGCACTGGCCGCGAGCTGGCTCGCCCCAGAGCGGTCACTCTCGCCCGACGCCTCCGCCACGATCTGAGCGCTTCTCAGCGGTCGGTCAATTGGCGCACCAGGTCCAGGTCTTCAGGCTTGTCGACATCGATCGCCGCGCGGCCATCGTTGAGCTGCACGATCGAGAGCCGCGCGCCGCCGGCCAGTTTTCCCAGGCGCGCTGATGCGGCCGCCAGCGTGAGCCGGCCCAGCCGGTAGCGCAGGGCCGTGGTCCAGCCGAGGCGGCGCATCATGCGCAGCGGATGCTTGCGGTCGCTCTCCATGTCGCGCCACAGCTCGACCGCGTCGGCGGCGGCCGGCTGCGCCATCAAGAACAGGTTGCAGCCCGAGAAATCGCCATCGGCAAAGCGCAGCCAGGTGCGTCGCGTATGCGGTGCGGCCGCTTCCACCACGTCGCGCCGCGCCAGCGCTGTGGTCACGTCTGCGCTGGCAGGACAAGCCGAAAGAAACTCCTGCACCCAGCCGGTTTGAAGCAGCGCGTGGTCGGCGGTCGTCACCAGCAACGGCGTGCCCTCGCCAGCGAGTGCTGCCGCCACGGTGGCGCTGGGGCCGGCTGCGGTCGGCATCGTCGAAAGCGGCTTGGCGCAAGCCGGCGGTTGCAGCCCGGGCAGATCGCGCAACAGCTCGGGCCGCTCGATCGCGATGACGATGCGCGACACCTCGGGCACGGCTGCCAGCGCGCCCACGACGCGCTCGATCATCGTGCGGCCCGCCACCTCGATCAGCGCCTTGTGACTGACGCCGGCGTATGTGGCCAACGGATCGCCGCCGCTGCGTGTGCCGGCCAGCACCAGCGCGGTCAGGCCGTTCACGGCGCCAGCGTCTTTTCGTAGACGCGGTAGGTCTTGTACGGTTTCGCGCCGAGGGACTCGATCACGTGCCGCATGGGCCGGTTGTCCTCGAGAATCCACGACAGCTCGACCTGGCGGACGCCCTTGGCCCGCAAACCGTTGCGCAACGCGTCGATGACCAGAAAGGGCGCCAGCCCGCCGACCAGGCTGCCGCTGAAGCCGCGCCGGATGCCCATCAGCGGCACCCGCGCGGTGCGTGCGCCGCGCCGCAGTCGCCACAGCAACTTGAGCCAGTTGAAAGGCAGCAGCCGGCCGTTGAAATCGGCAATCAGCTCGTTGAGGTTGGGCAGCGCGATGCCGAAGCCGACCGCCTCGCCGTTCATCTCGACGATGGCGACGCACTTGGGGTCGATCAGCATCTTCATGCTCTTGGCCATGTGCGCGATCTCGGCCGGCGTGAAGGCGATGAAGCCCCAGTTCTGCGACCACGCGTCGTTGAAGATCGAGGTGACGGTGTCGAACTCTTCGCGGTAGCGCTTCGGATCGAGGTTGCGCACGGTCAGCGCCTCGGGCGTGCGTTTGTCGATCTTGCGGCGGGCGGCGGCCGGCAGCTCGTGATCGATGTCGTACAGGTACGCGATCAGGTCCTTCGCCTTGGCATAACCGAGCGTCTCGATGCGCAGTGCGGCGTAGCGCGGGTTGTGGCCCATCAGCATCACCGGCGGCGTGTCGAAGCCGTCGATCAGCAAGCCGGTCTCTTCGTTGATCGACAAGTTGAACGGCCCGAGAATCCTGTGTTTGCCGCGCGCGTGCAGCCAGCCCTCGGCCGCGGCGAAGAGGGCCGCGAACACCTCGGCATCGTCGATCGCCGCGATCATTCCGAAGTGGCCGACCTCGGGGTCGGTCACCAGCCGATCGATCTGCGCGCTGATGCGTCCGACATCGCGCCCGTCGCGGCGCGCCAGCCAGAACTGCGTCTCGGCGTGCTGGAAATACGGGTTCTTGGCGGGCGACAGCGCCTCGCGCCGTTCCAGCAAGAGCGGCGCCACAAACGCCGGATCGGTCGCATAAAGGCGCGCCGGCAACCGGGTGAACCGATCCAGCTCGGCTGGCGTCGCCACCGGGATGATGTCGATGCGACTCATCAAGCCACCGGGCGCGCCCGTGCGCGCGCCAGAAACCCGAGCCAGACGGTGCGGGCGCTGTGCCAGCCGAAGGTCAGGCCCTGCCACGCGGTGATCAGGTAGAACGCGGCGGGGCCTGCGCCCAGCAGCACGCCGAACGCCATGAGGGTCATCGTGATGTTGCGGCGCGCGATGAAGCCGCGCACGACGCCGTCGAGTCGCGTCGCCGCATGCAGTGCGAAGCCGATGCGGCGCTTCGCGATGCTGAGCACGATGCGGTCCGCCACATAGAACGCGATCATCCAGACGGCCGCCTGGTACAGCGGATCGTCGGGCGTGCGCGCGCCGAGGCCCCAGGCGAAGGCGAAGTACCAAAACGGCGGGTGCACGATGTCGGTTCCGTGGTCGAGCACGTTGCCGATCTTCGAGTCGGTCAGGGTCAGCCGGGCCAGCTTGCCGTCGACGCTGTCGAGCACGCTCATACCGTAGGCGCACAGGAAGCCGAGCAGAAAGTCGCCTCGTGCGAACAGCGGCACGGCGGCGATCGTCAGCACGATCGACAGCACCGTCACCGTGTTGGGATGCAGACCCAGCCGCACGCACAGGCGCACCAACGGCCAAACCAGCGGCGGATAGACGTAGCGCGTCAGCAGGTCGGTCGAGCCCTTGTAGTTGTCCCAGAACATCTGCCGCTCCAGGCGCTGGCGCGTGGCGGCGTCATCGACGGCATAGATCCAGTAAGGCAGCGTGCGCCGCAGCTTGTCCATGTAGGCCGGGAACTCGGCTTCGTCGATCGGTGCGATGCGCCTTGCCGCGATCAGTGCGTCGGCCACTGCGCGCAGGTTTTCGGCATCGGCCGGGATCGCCTCTGCGAGTTCGGGCTGCAGACGCAGCGCCACCGCCCGCTGCCCACCGGTGCCGCGTGAGGCCACGCCCGATCGTGCGCTGCTGACGAGGAATGCGATCAGCCGGGGGTCGATCACATCGGCGCCGTCGAGCGCCACCAGCGGGCCCCGTGCCAGCGCCAGGCGCAGGCGGCTGCCGAGCCTCGCGGTGTCGGTATCGACCTGCGCGCCGGGCCAGTCTTCAAGCGTCGCGTCGGGCCCGGACAGCACGACTGGGGTGCCCGCGACGAGCTTGCCGACGCTGCGCCGCAGGCGCTCGATCGACGGCACGCCGAACAGTGTTTCGGCGCGCGCAGCGGCGGCGGTATCGATCCAGAGATTCATGGGCGTTCGCACAGCCACAGCCGCCACAGGCCGATCGAAATGAACAGCAGTGGCGCCGCCAGCGCCGTGAGCAGCGGCGGCAACTGGCCGCTGGAGCCGAGCGCGGCGACGATGCCGTCGGTCAGCAAAAAACCCAGGCCGAGCACCAGTGCCATCAGCATCGCACTGCCGCCACCGGTGCTTCGCGTGAGCGTGGCCGCCGTCGGCATCGCAAGCAGCAGCATGATGAACACGCCGAGCGGCGCCGCGAACGAACGGTACAAAGCGGTCTGGTAGTAACTGAGTGGTTGTGATCCGACGCGCGAGCCGACGATCACATCATTGAGCATGATACTGGACAGGTAAGGGCGGGCGACGCCCAGGCGCAGCACCTCGTCGGGATGCAGATTGGTCTGCCAAGGGCGCGCCTTATCGTGAATCCGGTGGATGCCTGTGGCCTCGATGCGCAGCTCCGTCACCTCGTCGAGCTGCCAGGCCGCGCCGTCCCAGCGTGCATCGGCCGCGCGCAGGCGCGCCGTCAGCAGGCCGGCCTCGCGTTCATACAAGCGGACGCCCTTCAACTGGCGACCATCGGGACTGAAGGTGTCGATCGAGACCAGGCCGCCGCTGGTGTGCGCCCACAGCCGTGCCGGTGCCTTCTCGGTCGGCGGCGTGCTGGCGCTCCACCACTGTTTCAGTTCGATCTCGACCCGCGGCAGCACCGCCTGCAGCAAGACCCCCTGAACACTCGCGGCGAGCAGCAGCACCGGTGTCAAGTAGCCCAACATGCGCGTCAGGCTGACGCCGCTGGCGCGCATCGCGGTGATTTCGAGTGCGCGTGCCATCGAGTTGAACGCGGTCATCGTTCCCAGCAGCACTGCCAGCGGCAAGGCCAGCCCCAGCTCGGCCGGCAATCGCAGCAACGCATAACGCAGCAGGCCGCCCAAGCCCTGTCCGCGCTCGAGAATTTCGGTGGTCACGTCGAGCAGTTCGAGCAACTGCATCATCGCGGTCAGCACCGCCAGCAGTGCAAGGATCTGCAGTCCGACGCGTCGGCGAAGGTAGGCCGGCAACTGTCCCGTCATGCAGCGCTCTTTGAGCGGTGGCGCGCGCGGGTGCGGTCGAGCAGGCCCTCGACCGCCATCACGGCACGCAAGACCGGGTTGTCGCCCGGCCAGGCCAGGCTGCTGCGGAAAATCCACAGGCTCATCAGCGCGAAGAAAGCGAACGGCGTCCAGACGGCGGCAGCGGCCGGCAGCCGGCCCGCCTCGCCGAGGCTTTCGCCGAGCTGCAGCGCGTGATCGACGGCCAGCAGCGCCAGCGTGGCGAAGACGACGCCGGGCGCGCGGCGGCCCCGCTTCGAGGCCATGCCGAGCGGCAGCGCCAGCAGCGGCAGGAACGGAAAGATCAGCGCGCGCGCCAGTCGGCCGTGGAACTCGGCGGCCGGTTTGGCTTCTGCGTTTTCCAGGTGCATGTCCCGCCACAGCTCGGGCAGGGTCCGCTCGCGCACCGAGTCACCGCGCGCTGCCAAAGGCGTCGCGCGGGGCGACAGATCGTGGTCGGAGACACCGTGCGCGAAGCGCGAAATCGAGATCGCGTTGCCGCTTGCTGCAGTGCCGCCTGCCGCTGCGCCGCTGGCGGCTGCGTCGACCGGCGCCGCGCTTTCGCGCTCATGCATGATTTGCCCGTCTTCAAAGCGCAACTGCAGGCCCTCGGGCGTGGGCACGAGTCGACCGCGCGGTGCCGTCAGGATCTTCTCGCCGCCTGCGCTGCGCTGCGCCATGAACACGCCGCGCAGACCCCGACCATCGGCGTCGATTGCATCCGCGCTGAAGTTGACGCCCCGTCCGATGTCGACGAAGCGGTTCTCTTCGACTTTGGCGTTCCAGCTCGTTTGCAGCACCTGGTTCACCGCGACGTGGTAGCCGTAGCGCGCCAGCGGCTGAAGTTGGCCGTACAGGTACAGACTGAACAGCCCGAGCATCAGCGCCAGCACGAAGTAGGGCGCCGCGATGCGGGCAATCGATCGACCGGTGATGAGCATCACGTCGAGCTCGTTGTCGTCGCACATGCGCGCCGTGGCCATGAATATCGAGGCAGTGAAGGCCATCGGCAGGGCCAGGCCGAGGTAGTGCGGCACCAGCGTGGCCGCCATCACGAGCACGCTCGACGGCCCCGCACCGACAGACGCCGCCAGATCGAACAGGCGCAGCAAGCGTTCGAGCAGTTGCGCCAGCAACAGCGCCACCAGCGACAGCGCCAGCGGACCGGCGATCAGGCGCAGCGCGTAGCGGTCGAGTCGATCGAAGGTGAACCAGTACAGCAAGGTCAGCCCACGCTGCGCAGCCACGCTGCGCGCAGCGGCACCAGCAAGGCGTCGCTCATGGCGGCGTCCGGCGACACCGCTGCATCCAGCGCCGGAGGCCCGGGCCAGCCGGCGTCGGGGAACTCGGCACCGCCGAAGAGGCGCGTTCTTGCGTAGCGCGGGATCACGTGAAAGTGCACGTCCGGGTCGACCATCATCAACATCAGGAAGTTGATTCGTTCATAGGCGACCACCTCGTGCAGCGTGGCTTCGATGCGACGCACCACCGCGCGCATCTCGGCGTAGGCCTGCGGGCTCACATCGGCAAAGGCGCGCACCGGCTCGCGACAGATCAGCACCAGCGAGCCGAGCGTGGGCTGCTTGGGCCGCAGCAGCACGGTCCAGCAATCGGTCTGAGCGAGCCGCGTGGTGGGATCGCCGAACTTGGTCTCGGTGGCATTGGCCATGCTCGGATTCATGGGGTTTCGGGCGCTTCAATTATCGTCTGCGACACTGCGGCGCATCGCGGCAGGCACAGCTCGTAGGCGCCGTCCGTGAGGAAGGCCTGTGCGTCGATCGACCAGCGCCGCACGGTCACCTCTGCGCGGGGATCGCTGCGGTTGCCGATCAGGCGCATCCGGTGCCAGCGCGCGCCCTGATCCTGCGGGTTCGGCAGCGCCGTGGACGACGGCACGCACAGACAGGGGATCGCTTCGCGAGGCCCGCCAATCGTGTCCAGGCGGGCATCGCGCGCATGTCCATGCAGCAGCAGTTCCGCACCCGCGCGCCTGAGCACCGCGCGCAGCGCATCGCCATCGGCGAGCGCCTTGCGCCAGCCGATCGCGCCTTCGGCTGCCGGGTGATGCAGCATCACGATGCGCACCCGACCGGCTGCGCCTTCGCTGACGAGCACCTGTTCGAGGCGCGCGAGCTGCTGCGGTCCCAAACGGCCACGCGCCAGCAGCGGCGCCGTCGGCAGCGCCGAGTTGAGTCCGATCAGCGCCACATCGCCGACGCGATGCACGAACGGCCAGCCGTCCTGCAGCCGGGTCCACGCATCCCAAAGGCCGAGCCCCTCGGTGGCGGCCACGGCCACCAGCGCGTCGTGGTTGCCGGGGACCAGGCTGATCTGCTCGGCCGGTGCCAGCGCGGCCAGCCAGTCGGCCGCCTGCTTGAATTCGCCCGGCAGCGAGAAGTTGGTGATGTCGCCGGTGATCACGACGTGGTCGACTGCATGGGTCAGCAGGTCGTGCTTCAGCGCGTCGAGGATGCCGCTGCTTTGCACCGCGTGGCG
Organism: Rhizobacter sp.; assembly: GCA_031390425.1. Classification (GTDB taxonomy): domain Bacteria; phylum Pseudomonadota; class Gammaproteobacteria; order Burkholderiales; family Burkholderiaceae_C; genus PBB1. The sequence goes on along the minus strand of JANMTL010000130.1, from coordinate 4,807 downwards.
GCGGCGCCACGACCAGACGCTGAGCTGCCGTTTCGACAGGTGCTGCCGCAGCGACAACTGCGGCTCGAACGGCAGGTGCAGGTCGGAGAGGTGCGCGAACGTCAAGTCGCGCATCGATAATCTGCGGTTGCTGTTTCGATTCCCACGCCTCGGATGCTCACCTGTCGATGATGCCAAAAGAATTTGCGCCGCTGGGCGATGGGTCGGCCCGGTGAGCGCCTCAGAGGCGCCTGACCGCCGCACGGTCGGCATCGTCGTCGGCGAATCTCCGCTGCGAATCTGGGGGCTGTCTTCCGAGGTCCGGCTGCGACGGCAACTCGCGAAAGTCGGGGCCCTCGACGACGCGTCCGATGCGCAACGAATCGTGCTGCTGCGTGCGGACTGGGTCTACGACGATGCCTTCGTTCGCGGCCTCGCTGCGGCGTCGGACGACGTGGCGCTGGTGGCGCCCGACGGTGGCGTCGTTGCGCTGGCCGTGGCGGCACCTGCCGCAGACGCTGCCGTGCTGCTCGCCCAGCGGCGTGCGCCCGCCACGGCGCGCCCGGTCACCCCGGCGCAGCTGGCCGATGGCTACAACGACGTGCTGCGCAAGCGCGAACCGCCGTACCTGATGCCGCTCGTTGCCGACGACCTGCCCGCGATCGAGCGGCGCATCTTTGCGGGCGCCTACAAGGGCGTCACCGATCTGGTCACGCTGTACGCCTGGCCACGGCCGGCCCGCTGGGTCACTCGGCTGTGCGCGAATGCCGGCATCACGCCGAACCAGGTCACCTCGGCGAGCCTGGTGCTGGTGTTCGCCGCGATGGCGCTGTTCTGGACCGGCCATTACGCCTGGGGCCTGCTCGCGGCCTGGGGCATGACCTTTCTGGACACCGTCGACGGCAAGCTGGCGCGCGTGACCCTGACCTCGTCGCGCTGGGGCAATGTGTTCGACCACTCGATCGATCTGATCCACCCGCCGTTCTGGTGGTGGGCCTGGATCGTCGGTTTGCCAGCGGCCGGCTTCACCTTGCCGCAGGCGAGCGCGGTGTTGACGGTGATCGTCGGTGGCTATGTGCTGCAGCGCATCGAAGAAGGCATCTTCATCGCCTGCTTCGGCATGGACATGCACGTCTGGCAGCGCTTCGACAGCCGGCTGCGCCTGATCACGGCGCGGCGCAATCCGAACCTGTTGCTGTTGAGCGCGTCGCTGCTCGCGGGGCGCCCCGATATGGGCATCCTCGCGGTCGCGGGGTGGACCGCGTTGTGTCTGGCGATCCACGCGCTGCGCATCGTGCAGGCCGCGCTGGTGCGGCGCCGCGGGCGGCTGCGTTCGTGGTTGGCGCTGTGAACGACAGCGAGCCGCTGCGCTGTATCCTCGGCGCCGAAATGCGGCGTGAGCTGCCGCCTGCGGTGGTGGCACTCGCCGCGCAGCTCGCGGCCCGTGCCGGGGGTGCGGCGGTCGCGGTGCTGTTCTACGGATCCAACCTGCGCGATGCGCGGCTCGACGGCGTGCTCGATTTTTACGTGCTGCTCGACCGCGTCGGCGCCTGGCCCGGCTCGCGCGTGGCTGCGTTCGCCAACGGCTTGCTGCCGCCCAACGTGGGTTGTGTTGAAACCGCAGTCGAAGCCAGCACCGATGGCAAACCGCTGCGCGCCAAGTACGCGCTGATCAGCCTTGCACAGTTTCAGCGCGGCGTGTCGTTCGACGCGCTCGACACGACCCTGTGGGCGCGCTTTTCGCAACCCTGCTGCTGTGCGTGGTCACGCAGCGATCGCGATCGCGACGCCGCCATCGATGCAGTGCTGCAAGCGGTGCTGACCGCCGCGCGTTGGGCGGCCGAGTTGGGCCCCGAGCGTGGAGAGGCGCTGGCCTATTGGCGCGCGCTGTACACCCGCACCTATGCGGCCGAGCTGAGGGTCGAGCGACAGGCCCGTGGCGACGATCTGGTGGCACGCGATGCCGAGCGCTATGCACGCCTGCTGCCCGAAGCCTGGCGCGCGGCCGGGATCGGCTTCGAGGCCGTCGGCGACGGGCAACTCGCCCCGCTGCTGTCGGCGTCCTCGCGCGCCGCCGCGACGCGTCGCTGGGCGCTGCGCAGGCGACTCGGCAAGCCGCTGAATCTGCTGCGGCTGATGAAGGCGGCTTTCACCTTTGAAGGGGCGTTGGACTACGTGGTGTGGAAAGTCGAACGTCACGCCGGCGTCCGGCTCGAAACCACGGCGTGGCAGCGACGCCATCCGCTGCTGGCGTTACCGGGGCTCTACCGGCGGCTGCGCAAGCTGAAGGTCTTGCGGTGACGTCGCAGGACGAGCGGATGGTTGAGCGTGGTCCTCGCTCTTGGAACGATCGTTCGGCCGCAGGCGATGCGTTGAGCGAGCCTTGCATCGCCTGGTGGAGCAAATCGACGGACCTGCAGGTGGCGAGCGTGCGCCTGCGGGCGGCCCTGCTGATGCGCTCGTTGTCGCAGCGAGGCGTTGCGACGGCGTGGTTCGACGCCAACGATGTCGCGCGCTACCGCTGCGTGGTCGTGAGCAAGCGCTACGACGAGGACACCGTGACGCAGTTGCGCCGCTTCGTGCAACACGGCGGGCGGCTGGTTCTCGACCTTTGTGACAACCACTTCGTCCCGGCATCCGAGCGTCCGCAACACCTTCGTCATGTCGAAAACCTGCGCGCGCTGGCGGCGTTGGCCGATGTCATCGTCACCTCGGCCGCTCCGCTGGCCCGGATCGTCGCGCGGGAGTGCCCGGCAGCGAGCCGGGTGGTGGTGATCGGCGACCTGCCTGACGATCTGTCGATCGTCGAGACACCGCGCTGGCGTCGGATGTGGCGTGGCTGGCAGGCGCGTCGCGCGCTGGCCTGCCTGGAACGCATCGCGCCGCCGGGCGTGACCCGACTCGTGTGGTTCGGCAGTTCCGAAGGGCGCTTGCGGCAGTCGGGCATGGTCGATCTGGCACGGATCGCTCCGATGCTTGCCGCGCTGCATCGGCGCCACCCGCTGCATCTGACGGTCATCAGCAACAGCGCCCAGCGATACCGATCGCTCGTAGAGGCCGCCGCGCTGCCGAGTCGATACATCGAGTGGCATGCCGCGACCTTCGACAGCGTGCTGCGTCGACAGCACATCGCGCTGATACCGGCCAGCCCGAACGAGTTCACCGATTGCAAGAGCGACAACCGCGTCGTCACCGCGTTGCGCGCGGGCCTCGCTGTGGTGGCGGACCCGGTGCCCAGCTACGCGGCTTACGACGACGTGATCGCGCTCGGCGACATGGCAGAGGGACTGCGCCGATATGCGTCCGACCCCGCGCGCCGCGTCGCCGACGCGTCCCGAGGGCAGGCCAAGGCCCTGCAGACCGACCATGCCGAGCGCGTGCTCGCGCGGTGGCTCGACGTCTGTGGGTCCCTGACTTCGAACGGCAGCGATGAAGGCCGGGGGGCAGACACGGTCTGCTACCCTGCGGCGCCTTCGGGGTCGGTGGTGGGTGCGCAGCCACGCGACAGCGTGCTCAAGACCTTGCTTGATTAGCGACATGTTTCAGCCACGTCACTCCCCCCACTCCCTCGTCTACGTGTCGGCATCGACCCTGCCGTCGAACGAAGCCAACGCGGTGCACGTCGCGCAGATGTGCGACGCCTTCGCGGGCCTCGGTCTGCCGGTGCAATTGCGCGCCACGCGGGGCACCGATGCCTCGGTGCAGGCGCATTACGGGCTTCGCCACGCGTTTCACATTTGCTTCACGTCCCGCACGGCGAACGCGCTTTGGATGCTCGGCCGCCACCTCGGCCGCGGACAGGCGCGCAGCGCGGGCACGCTGTATTTCGGCCGCAACCTGGCCGTGCTCTCGCGAATGGCGGCCTGGGGCTATTTGACCGGCTTCGAGTTGCATCACCCGCCGCGCAGCGAACGAAAGTCGGCAGCATTGCGGCGCATCGTCGAAGCGCCCGGTTTCCTCGGCCTCGTCGTCACCACGGACAGCCTGCGCGTCGAGCTGCTGGCGCGCTTTCCTGCGCTCAACCCACGGCGGATTCTGGTCGCGCACGATGGCGTGCGTGCCGACCGCATCGTCGAGCCGAGGTTGCGTGCGAACGATCCGGTGCGCGCGGTCTACTGCGGCAGTTTTCATCGCGGCAAAGGCGTCGAGACGCTGCTCTCGGCAGCGGCGGGGGTGCCCGAGGTGGCCTTCGACGTCATCGGCGGCGAGACCGCGCAGATCGAGTTGCTGCGCAGCCGGGCGCCGTCCAATGTGCGCTTCCTCGGCGCGCTGCCGTACGACGAATGCCAGCGTCGGCTGCTGGACTACGACATCGCACTGGCGCCTTACGGTGCCGTCGTGCACGGGGTCAGGACGCCCGAGCACGCGAGCCTCGCGGCCTGGATGTCGCCGCTCAAGTTGTTCGAGTACATGGGCGCCGGGCTGCCGATCGTGACCTCGGATCTGCCGGTGCTGCGCGAGATTCTTGTGAACGGCGAGACCGCCCTGATGCCGCGTCCCGACGATCCGAGCGCGCTGGCCGAGGCGATCCGCACGCTGGCTGCGGACGGTGCGCTGCGGCTTCGGCTCGCGCAGGCGGCACAACAGACTCTGCGCACCTATACCTGGGAGAACCGCGCGGCGCGAATTCTCGAATTTCTCGAGGCCCACCGTGCGCAGCAGGTCGTGCCACGCTGAACGCAGTTAGGGCAACGCTGAACAAGTCCGCGCCGTGCGCGGCGGAGTCTTTGCGGGATGAGGCGCAAGGCGCGAAGTCGGGGTCGGGCTCTCTGCCCGCCCCCGGCTTCGGAACGAAGCGCATCGCCCGCAAAGGCCCGCCCCCGAAGGG
>JANMTL010000110.1:0-1880 GCA_031390425.1 Rhizobacter sp. | reverse complement strand
GGCCAAAGATGTGCTGCGCTTCAACGGCAAGCTGTTCAAGGCGTCGGCCGCCGACGGCTATGTGCTGCCGCTGAACCGCGAGCAGATCGACGGCCTCATCAAAGCCGCCGATGCCGACTGGCGCGAGGTCGAGCCCGCCATCTTCGGCACGCTCCTCGAACGCGCGCTCGACCCCACCGAGCGCCACGCCCTCGGTGCGCACTACACGCCGCGTGCGTATGTCGAGCGGCTGGTGCTGCCGACCGTGGTCGAGCCGCTGCGCGCCGACTGGGCCAATGCGCAGGCGGCGGCGCTGCTGCTGGCGACCGAAGCGAACACGCTCGAAGGCAAGAAGCGCGACGACAAGATGACCGAGGCACGCGCAGAAATCAAGCGCTTCCACCACCAGTTGTGCACTGTGCGAGTGCTCGACCCGGCGTGCGGCAGCGGAAATTTCTTGTACGTGACGCTCGAACATTTGAAGCGGCTCGAAGGCGAGGTGCTGGATCAGTTGCAGGCCTTGGGCGAGACGCAAAGTCGGCTCGGGTTGGAAGGCGAAACGGTGACCTTGCAGCAACTGCGCGGCATCGAACTGAACGAGCGCGCCGCAGCGCTGGCCGAGCTGGTGCTGTGGATCGGCTTCCTGCAATGGCACATCCGCACCTTCGGCCACGCCAGCGTGTCCGAACCGGTGATCCACGATTACGCAAACATCGAGCACCGGGATGCGGTGCTGGCCTATGACGACGTGGTGCCGACACGCGATGCGGCCGGGGCGCTGGTGACGCGCTGGGATGGTGTTTCGTTCAAGGTGCATCCAGTGACCGGCGAGAAGGTTCCGGACGAGGCAGCGCAGACGCCACAGTGGACCTATGTGAACCCGCGCCAGGCCGAATGGCCGGCGGCGGATTTCATCGTGGGGAATCCGCCATTCATCGGCGCCTCGACGATGCGCGCGGCGCTGGGCGACGGCTACACCGAAGCCTTGCGCAGCGCGTGGCCCGAAGTGCCTGAGAGCGCCGACTTCGTCATGTACTGGTGGCAGCGGGCGGCGTTCGTTGTGCGCTGCGGCGGCGCTCGGCAGTTCGGGCTGATCACGACCAACAGCTTGCGGCAAACCTTCAATCGACGGGTGGTTGAACGCGCGCTGGCTGAGGTCGGCGCGGGCGGCGAAGTGGGGCAGGCCGGCGCCCTCATGCTGCGGAATACGCAGAAATCGGGCACCGACCTGCCCCACTCCGCCGCTGGCAAGCTCTCACTGGTGTTCGCGATTCCGGATCACCCGAGGGGTGGACAACGCGCAGGGCGCTGCGGTTCGGATCGGGATGACGGTAGGGGCTCAAACCAGCGGCGCCTTTGCTGGTCGATTGCTGACGGTGAGTGGCGAGCGTTCGTCGGCGAACGGCGACGTCGAGGTCGATCTCGATGAGTGCGCGGGGCTGATCCATGCGGATTTGCGTATCGGCGCGGACTTCGACAGCACACGGCCGCTGCTGTCCAATTTGGCTCTCAGCAACCGCGGCGTTCAACTGTTCGGCTCGGGCTTCATCGTGACGCGCGCGCAGGCTTTGGCACTCGGCCTCGGGCGTGACACAGCGGTCGATAAGCACATCCGCGAGTACCGCAACGGCCGCGACTTGACCTCCGTACCGCGCGACATGCTGGTGATCGACTTGTATGGCCTCACTGCCGATCAAGTTCGAGTGGAATTGCCCAGCCTCTATCAGTGGGTGTTTGAACGAGTAAAGCCTGAGCGAGACCAAAACAATCGCGGCACTTATCGGAACACGTGGTGGACCTTCGGTGAACCTCGGCGAGTCATGCGCGGAGCGATCGCTGGACTCAATCGCTACATCGCAACAGTCGAAACCAGCAAACATCGATCGTTTCAGTTTCTCGAC
>JANMTL010000052.1:0-1547 GCA_031390425.1 Rhizobacter sp. | reverse complement strand
GCCGAAGGTGCCGTTGCTGGGGAACTGCGGCGCGCCGAAGGGGCAGGCGTAGCTGCAGTAGCCGCAGCCGATGCAGGTGTCCTTGTCGTGCAGCACCACGCCTTCGTCGGTGCGGTAGAAACAGTCCACCGGGCAGACGGCCATGCAGGGTGCGTCGCTGCAGTGCATGCAGGCCACGGAGATGCTCTTCTCGCCCGCGACACCGTCGTTGAGCGTGACCACGCGGCGGCGGTTCACGCCCCAGGGCACATCGTGTTCGGCCTTGCAGGCGGTGACGCAGCCGTTGCATTCGATGCATCGCTCTGCATCACAGATGAATTTCATGCGTGCCATGGTGTTCTCCTCAAGCCTTTTCGATCTGGCAGACCGTCGTCTTGGTCTCTTGCATCATCGTCACGCTGTCGTAGCCGTAGGTGGTGGCCGTGTTGATGGCCTCGCCGCGCACGATTGGCGCTGCGCCGTCCGGGTAATACGGCGCCAAGTCGACGCCGCCCCAGCGGCCCGAGAAGTGGAAAGGCAGGAACACGGTCTCCGCATCGACGCGCTCGGTGACTTGTGCCTTGACGCGGATGCCCTTGAAGTCGGGCACGGCCAGCATCGGCGGCGTCTTCACCCAGACGTAGTCGCCGTTGCGGATGCCGCGGTCGTTGGCGGCCTTGGGGTTGATCTCGACGAACATGTCCTGCTGCAGTTCAGCCAGCCACGGGTTCGAACGGGTCTCTTCACCGCCACCTTCGTACTCGACCAGGCGACCGCTGGTCATGATCAGCGGGTAGGTCTTGCCGATGTCCTTGTTCTTGTCCTGCACGGTCTTGTACAGCGTGGGCAGGCGCCAGAAGGCCTTCTTGTCGTCGTGCGTCGGGTACTTGGCGATGAGGTCCGGGCGGTTGCTGTACAGCGGCTCGCGGTGCTTCGGGATCGGGTCCGGGAAGTTCCAGACCACGGCGCGCGCCTTGGCGTTGCCGAAGGGGTGGCAGCCGTGCACCTGCATGGCGACGCGGATGATGCCGCCGGAAGGGTCCGTCTTCCAGTTCTTGCCTTCGGCGGCCTTCTGTTCGGCCTCGGTCAGGTCGCCCCACCAGCCCAGCTTCTTCAGCAGCAGGTGGTCGAATTCCGGGTAGCCCGTGGTCAAGTCGGCGCCCTTGCTGTGCGAGCCGTCAGCGGCCAGCAGCGACACACCGTCCCGCTCCACACCGAAGTTGGCGCGGAAGTTGCCGCCGCCTTCCATGACGTGGCGGCTGGTGTCGTACAGGTTCGGGCTGCCCGGGTGTTTCATGGCTGCCGTGCCCCAGCATGGCCAGGGCAGGCCGAAGTACTCGCCGTCCAGGCTCATGCCGGTGAGCTTGTCGATGCCGCCCTTGGCGCGCAGCGTGCGCACGTCGAAGACGTTCATGTTGCGCATGTGCGCCTGCAGCCGCTCGGGCGTCTGGCCGGTGTAGCCGATGGTCCAGACGCTCTTGTTGATTTCGCGCAGGATGTCGTCGGGCACGGGCTCGTCCAGGCCCTTGACCTTCTGCATCTTGTAGTTCTTGACCAGTTCCTTGCCG
>JANMTL010000033.1:0-23345 GCA_031390425.1 Rhizobacter sp. | reverse complement strand
CCCGAACCTCGACCGCAAGGACATGTACCGCACCAACCACGAAGCCACGATGCTGGCGATCAAGCGGGCACTGAGCAACGAGCCGTCGGTCGATGAGCTGATCGCCAACCGCCACACCATCAAGCACGACATGGACGACTGGAGTTGATGGATTGTTTTGCGCTGCTCGACGACCGCGATGCGACCCGCGATCGTCCGACGAGCCGTCTCTACACCGGCTTCGTTCGCGAGCACCGCTGTGTCGATCCGAGCACGCTCGATGCCAGTTGGGCGCACATCGATGCCGATCTGCGCGGCGGGCTGCACGCACTGCTGCTGTCTGACTACGAATGGGGCGCCAAGCTGCTGAAGGCGGGGCACCGGGCGCTGGCGCACGACGACCGGTCGGCGCTGCGGGTGTTGATGTTCGGCGAGTTGACGAAGCTGTCGCGCGACGATGCAGATCAGTGGCTGGAGCGTCTGGAAGGCGAAGACGACGTGAATGCGGTCGTGCGCGGCGCGGCCGGCGTGATGCATCTTGAAGCCAGCGTCGATCAAGCGGCGTTCACGCGCGCCATCGATCGCATCCACGAAGCGATCAAAGCCGGTGAGACTTACCAGGTCAACTACACCTACCGGCTGCATGCACAGGCCTACGGCTCGCCGGTCGGTCTGTACCGGCGGCTGCGCGCGCGCCAGCCGGTGGCCTTCGGCGCGTTTATCCAGCTGCCGACGGCCGACGCGAGCGAGGGTGCCACCACCCATGTGCTGTCGTGCTCGCCCGAGCTGTTTCTGCGCCACGACGATGGCGTGCTGACCGCGCGGCCGATGAAAGGCACCGCGTCGCGCATCCGTGCGCCCGAGGCCGATAGCGAGACCGCACGTCACCTGTCGCTCGATATCAAGAACCGCGCTGAAAACCTGATGATCGTGGACCTGCTGCGCAACGACATCGGCCGCGTCGCGCAGATCGGCTCGGTCAAGGTGCCCGACCTGTTTGCGATTGAGCCTTACTCGACGGTGTTCCAGATGACCTCGACGGTGCAGGCCCGCGTGCGGTCCGAGGTGGGCTTCCCCGAGCTGCTGCGCGCGGTGTTTCCGTGCGGCTCGATCACCGGCGCGCCGAAGCACCACACGATGGAGCTGATCGCTGGGCTCGAATCGACGCCGCGCGGTCTGTACTGCGGCGCGATCGGCTGGATCGATGCGCCGCGCGACGCCGCGTTGCTCGGTAATTTCTGCCTGTCGGTGACGATCCGCACGATCACACTCGGCGCCGAAGTCGCTGGCCTGCGCCCAGCGCGGCTGGGCATCGGCGCGGGCATCGTGCTCGACAGCCGGGCCGACGACGAGTTCGAGGAGTGCCGCTGGAAGGCGCGCTTCCTGACCGGGTTGCCGCCCGGCTTCGAGCTGTTCGAGACGATGCGGGCCGACGCTGATGGCGCCGTGCAGCACCTGGATCGGCATCTGGCGCGATTGGGACGCAGCGCACAGGCGTTGGGCTTTGCCTTCGATCGCGCCCAAGCGCAGCATCTCGTCGATGCGCAGCTGCGCGGCCTGTCCGGCGCGGCCGCGTCGCGCCTGCGCCTGTCGTTGGCGCACGATGGGCGATTGCAGTTGACGCACACAACGCTCTGCGCACTGCTGCCCGGCACCGATGCGGCGGCCGTGTCGCTGCTGATCGCGCAGCACCGCCTGCCGAACACGCACCCGCTGTCCGCGCACAAGACCACGCTGCGGCAGCCTTACGACAACGGCGTGCGCGCGGCCGAGCACGCGGGCGCGTTCGACAGCCTGTTCTTCACCGGAGACGGGCGCCTCGTCGAAGGCGGGCGCACTTCGGTGTTTCTGAAGCTCGATGGCCGCTGGTGCACGCCGCCGGTCGCCGATGGCGCGTTGCCGGGCGTGATGCGCGGCGTGGTGCTGGAAGACCCGGCCTGGCAGGCGATCGAGCGCAGCTTGCGCCGCGACGACCTGACCCGGGCCGACGCGATCATGGTGTGCAACGCGCTGCGCGGCACGCTCACCGCGCGGGTGGTGACTGATGTCGAATCCGCTGCACGCGAGGCAGGCGCATGAACCTGGCCCTGTTCGATCTCGACCACACACTGATCCCGTTCGACAGCGGCATGGCGTGGACGCAGTTCCTGGTCGCCAAAGGCGTGCTGCCACCTTCGGCCGCCGACACCTACCTCGGCTACTGCCACCAGTACGTTGCGGGCACGCTCGACATCCACGACATGCACCGCGCCCACGTCACGCCGCTGGCGCGGTATTCGCTGTCGCAGATCCGGCAGTGGGGCGACGAGTTCGAGGCGCACCTGGCGCCGCGCGTGCCGGGCGTGATGCGATCGCTGGTCCGCTCACATCAGGCGGCGGGCCACCGGTGCGCGCTGGTGACTGCGACCACGCGCTTTATTGCCGAGCCGCTGGGGCGGCTGTTCGGCCTCGATCACGTGGTGGCGACCGAGCCGGTCACGCATGGCGACCGACTGACCGGCGAAATCGCCGGGGTCGCCTGCTTTGCGCAGCACAAGGTCACGCGGGTTGAGCAGTGGCTGAACAGCCAGACCGACGACGCGAATAACCCGCTCGGCCTGCACTCGTTCGAACGCTCGTGGTTCTATTCGGATTCCGCCAGCGACCTGCCGTTGCTGCGGGCCGTCTCCGACCCGGTGGCGGTGAGGCCCGACGAGCGGCTGCGCCGAGCCGCCATCGAAGCGGGCTGGCCGATCATCGAATCGACCGCCTGACGGGCTCGGTGCTCGAGTGCACCGGGCCCGCCGGTTCAGCGAACCACGATGGGCAGCGAGGCCAGCGGCACGGCCACCGCGCGAGGGGTCGATCCCGAAGCCGACATCGGCGCTGCGGGATGCCCGACGATGAAGGTGTTGGCATCCAACCCGTGTTCAGCACGGGCCGCCAACGCCGGGTGCTCGAAGTTGGCATGCCCGCTGCGGACGGTGGGGGACGCCGGGTGACCGATCAAGAACGAGTGGGTGACGACCGACCCGGGGTCTTGAACCATCACCGGATAAGGCCCCGAGCCCAAGGTCAGCGTCTGGGCGCTCGCACCTGCAGCGAACGACAGCGCCAACAAGGCCGCGACAAAAATGGGTGGAGTGGACATGGCGTTTACCCGTAGTTTCGATGATGAAACTGTATCGGGGAAACCCCATGTCATTAGGCTTTCAATTGCCTATGGGAAGCGTTATTTGTCGAAATCCGAAAAGTAAATATGAATAAATACGTTCACATTCAATGACTTAACGTTTTACTCTCGCTGGTATTAAACGTTTTTATGTGCATATCAGTTTGGGAGATGCTGGGTGCTGGCATCACCCTTCGCCTCACTTGAGTTCCTCGACCTTCGCCCGCGTGATCGCGCCATCAGAGCGACCCTTGAGGTAGGCATACAGGGCGTCGATGTTGTCGATCACCTGCGGGCTGGTGCTGAAGCTCGGCATGCCCTTTTCGAGGCGGCCGACCGTCAAGGTGGTCACGTACTGTTCCTTGGACAGCGTTTTCAGGCTGTCGACAAGCGATGGGCCGACCAAGCCTTCCTGGTTGGCGCCGTGGCAGCGGTCGCAGGCGGCGGCGCGCCAGGTGCGAAAGCCCTTCATCGTCTGCGCATCGACTTTGTAGCCGTCGACCACGGTGTACAGCGGTGCGGCCGCCGTTGCGGCTGCGGCGGGCGTGGTCGCCGCGGCTGACGTTGTCGGCGTTGCCAGCGCCGCTGGCGCCGACGCCGACGCCAGCGCGGCAGACGCGTTGAGCGCGATCAGTGCGCAAACCAGGGCGGTGGGGGTCGTTCTCATGTCGGTCCTCTTCGAAAAATGGGCGGGAAGTGCGTGGTCTGGGCGTGCGCCCCGTCCCTGAAAACGCGCCTGCCGACGCGGCGTTGACAACGGCGCCCGAACCCGGCGGCTGCGCAGCACCCGCGCGGCGCCGGTGTGTGTAATTCCCTCACGAGTCGGGTGCATCGGCCGATATTCACCTCAAGCCGACAACGTTCGTCGTCGGCGTTTTCTGTGATGGTCATTGCCGACTGGAGCCCTCATGAAACTCGAAAACATCGTTTTCGCCGTGGCCGCGAAGATCGACGTCGATCGCTCCTTCGTCTTCGAGTACGTCGTCTGTCGGCACATCCGGTCCATCCTGCTCAAGCGCACCGCGCTGCCGACGCTGGCGATCGATGGCGCGCCCAACGACTACGCCGACTCAGCCGCCTTGCATCAATGCATCGATCGCGCCGCCCACTTGTTGCTGTCCGATCTGGTGCGGGCCAGCGAGATGTGCGAAGCCGCCATCGCGCGCTGGCAGTTGACGTTCGAGACCTGAGTTTCCAGACGGCGCGGGCCGCGCCCGCTGATGCATCAACGCTCGTCGCTGTCGTCGTCTGTCGGCGACGGCGGTCCGGCCCAGACGTGCTGCGGTTCGCCCGGGCGGTGCCTCGACCGCTTGGCCGAGGTCAGCCTCAAATCCGCCAGATCGAGCAGATCTTGCGCGCGCCAGTCGTCGCCGCTGGGCCGCGCCGACACACCGATGCACACGTCGATCACACCGAATCCCGGGTGGATGTCGTGCACCCGCCCGACCAGGCTGCGGATGGCCAGCGCGAGCTGCGCCGCCGTGTCCAGTGCCGTGCCCGGCAACAGCAGCGCGAACTGATCGCCGCCGAGTCGCGCCACGAAGTCGGTGCTGCGCGCCGAACGCCGCAAGGTGCTGGCCAACGCGATCAGCGCCTGATCGCCCGCGGGGCGGCCTTTTTCCAGGTTGATGAGGAACAGGTTGTCGAGGTCGACCAGCAGCAGCGCCAGCGCCCGCTTGCGGGCCTGGGCTTCATCAGCCGCTTCGCTGAGCCGGTCGAGAAAACAAGCTCGGTGCGGCAGGCCGGTGAGCTCGTCGAGGAACAGCGGTGATCCGTTCATCATGGCTCGGACTCTACAGGCGCCCCCGGAACTGTCAAAACCGGTTGCCGACGTCCCCCTTGCCCGCAGGCGGATCGACGCGAGCGGCCCCCGGCAAGGCCAGACGCTGCGCTTTTTCGACATCGGTGTAAGACAGCGTCGCGTCGCCGATCACCGGTTGGCGATAGATCAGCTTCATGCCGCCGGCAAAGTCCCAGTCGAAACTGCCGCGCGGCGCGAACCGACCGTCGAAGCCGAGGGCCAGCCGCCGGGCGCCGTCGGCGGTGGTCGGCAGGCCGTACTTCTGCACCAGCGCCTGGCGCAGCGCTTCGTTCTCCTGCCCGTAGGGCTTGATAACGAACTGCGCGCTGACCAGGCCGCTGCGGTCGGTGATCAGCGTCAAGCGCTGCAGCGCCGGCACGCCCGCCTCGCGGGTGTCGAAGCTGGTCGGCGCGTTGGGGCGTTGTTCGAGCCGCCTGGCACCCGCGGCGCTCACCGCCGCGATGAGCGTTTCGAGAGGCGCGTCTTTCAGGCGCACGCCGTAGAGCGTCAGCTCACTCGACGCGGGAGCGACCTGCGCCGCGGCGAACGGGGCCAGCCACAGCAGGACGGTGGCGAGGGCGATGGTCAGCGCCGCCCGGAGGACCGACATCAAAGGCATGTGAAAACGTCGCATGTGACGAGTTTCGCAGGGCGGGGCTTGAACGCGGCCCGGAAACTGCCGATACCCCACAGGCCAGTGTGTTGCGATGGCAGCGTCGTCTTCCCTGTGTCCCCGCCTGTTCCACCCATTGACCGCCCATTGACCCATCTCACCCCGATGCAACCGACCCGATGAGGCTGCCCCTGGTACTTCGGCGCAAGAAGATCGTTGCGACCGAGTTCGATCTCGGCGTCGAGAAGTCGCGCGTGGCCGAATCGCTGGTGCGCAGCGCCTCGCGCCTGCTGGAACAGCGCAACGACCGCGACATCATCCACAGCGTGTGCGAGGCGCTGACCTTCGCCACCCCGCATCTGCGCCTCGCCTGGACCTGGTTCGGCCCGGTCGACACCGCGCGCATCGAGCCGCAGGTGGTCGTCGGGCCGGCGGCCGACTACGCGCACAAGCTGTCGATCGACCGCAGCTTTTTCACCGAAATCGGCCCCGCTTTTCGCACACTGACCGGCAAAAAGGTCGAGCCGTTCAATGTGTCCCGCATGTCGCTGTACGGGCCGTGGCGCGAGGCGGCAGCGATGCACGGCATCCGCGCCTCGATGGCCTTGCCGCTCGCATCGACCGTCAACGGCGACCGCGGCCTGCTGGCGCTGTATGCCGATCGGCCCCACTACTTCGAGCAGGTTGGCATTGGCCTGTTCGAGGCGCTGGCCGACATGTTCAGCGCGGTGCTCTCGGTGACGGCCGAGCGGGCGCAACTGCGCGAGGTGGCCCATTCAGACGCGCTGACCGGGCTGCTGAACCGGCACGCGGTGGACATCGTCGCGCGGCCGATTCTGCGCACCGATGCGCTCGATCCGCAGGCGTCGGTGCTGGTCGTCGACATCGACCATTTCAAGCGCGTCAACGACGATCACGGCCATGCCGGCGGCGACTCGCTGCTGTGCAGCGTGGCCGAGCGGCTGCGTCGCGCCCTGCGCAAGGGCGACAACGTGCTGCGCTGGGGAGGCGAGGAGTTTTTGGTCTGCCTGCCGTGCACCGACCTGGTGTCCGCCACGCTGGTGGCTTACAAGATGCTGGATGCCATCGCGCACCCGATGCACCCGCTTCCGGACGGCCGCTCGGCGACGCTGACGGTGTCGATCGGCGTCGCCGAGCTGGCCGTCGGCGAGCCGTTCATCGGCGCGGTCGAACGCGCCGACAGCGCACTGTACGAGGCCAAACGGCAAGGCCGCAACCGGGTCTGCCAGGCCGCAGAGCGGGCGGCGATCGATACCGCATCGCCGATCGAGGCCAGCGCCGGGTGCGACCGCCCCGCCGCAGCCCACCGAGTCACTCGAAGTCCGGCATCCTCTCCATGATGGCAGCCGTCGTGTTGACGGCGTGCGTGGCGATCTGCGTGTGGTTGGCGGCGATGACCTCCAGAGGGTAGGTGCCCGACACCACCCCGCGATACCAGACCTCGGCGCCCACCACCTCGGGCGCCAACCCCTCGACCGCAGCGACCAGCGCGTCGGCCAGCGACGGCAATACGGCATCGGCGTACAGCGCCTCGCCCTCGTAGGTGACGCGGTAGTCGAACGATTGGCCCTGCGGCGTGTCGATTTCGATGCGGACGATCATCAGGGGCTCCAGCGCGTGCGGTGAGACGGGTCATCCGAACTGGACAAATTGCGGATTCTAGAAACATGAATCCCTTCAGCTGCGGTAAGACCGGGCCTCAATCCAAGCCGAACACCTCCGCGTACACCAGCCGCTCTTCGACGACGACGCGGCGACGCGTGGCGCCTGCGCGCACTTCGGGCACGGTGCGGTCGGTGTAGTAGCGCTCGAACTCGCGCAGCATCAGGCGCGCCGGGCGGTCGGTCGGCAGGGCGGGCAGCGTGGCCGTCAGTGTCCACACCGGCGGGTCGATCAGCAGCCCGGGCAGCCCGGGGATCAGCGCCGTCAGGCCGTCCGCTGGCGAGATGCGAACCGGGTCGGTCAGCGAGACGCCGATGCGATCGGCCC
The DNA here is from genome assembly GCA_031390425.1 of Rhizobacter sp. Taxonomy (GTDB): domain Bacteria; phylum Pseudomonadota; class Gammaproteobacteria; order Burkholderiales; family Burkholderiaceae_C; genus PBB1. The sequence goes on along the minus strand of JANMTL010000033.1, from coordinate 15,791 downwards.
GCTGCAGCATGCGGTCGAAGCGCAGCGTGCGGCCGAGCCGGGTGCGGATCGGCACGGCCTGCCGGGGATCGACCGGCTGCACGACCACCCGCCGGGGGATTTCCAGCATCGGGTTCAGCGGGACGGTCGGGCCGACCGGCGGCGGATCGCCCCCGACCTGTCCGCTGCCGACCACCGCGTGGTCGGACCACGCCAGGTCGGAGTCGATCGCCGGATCGCGTGTTTGCAGTACCAGCTCGACGCGGTTGCGGCCGGTCTCGAAGTTCTGGCCGAACCCGGGCTGCAACGAGATGTCGGCATACGGCGATTCCGGTGTGCCGTTCGGGTTGAACTGGCGCATCGGCCCGCGCTCGGGCACCGGGCCGTGCAGCTTCAGCGTCACCCCGGCAGCTTGCCGTTGCAGCACCGCGCGGCGGCGCGGCAGCACCTGCGCGAACTCGGCCAGCACCACCTTCGAGACCTTGGCCTCTGCCAGCGCGTTCGGCTGGTAGCGCACCAGCGCCAGTCGCACGAACGGCATGTAGGTGGTGCCGGGGTTCAGCTCGATGTCGCAGTACCAGAGCTTGCGCGCGGCGTCGAAATGCACCCGGTGTCCAACCACCACCACGGGCGTGTCGGCTTGTTCGAGCAGGTTGACCGTTTCGTGCCCGACCGCCGCAGGAAAGTCGGCCACGCGTGAGGTTCCAGCGGGCCGGCCGCCGAGCCAAATCGGGTCGCGGCCCCACTGGGTGACGTACGGCAACAGCGCCGCGTCCATGCCGGCGAAAGCAGCGTTGTCGCCGCGGATCACGACGCCCAGCAACTCGCCGTCGCCCGAGCTGAACCAGGGCCGGTCGAGGTAGACGCGCAGCCCGTTGCCGTGGCGGGTGCTCTGCACGGTGACGCCGTCGGACGCCGGCCGGTCCCAGCGGAACGTGGGCACGGTGTAGATCAGCTCGGGCACCTCGGGCGGTGCGCTCGACGGCACGATCGCGCCGATCAGCCCGGCCGGGTTGCTGGCTCCGACTTCGACCACTGGCGCGCCCGCATCGGTAGCGGCGTCGAGCGTGGGCAGCGCGCGGATCTCGACGCGATCGGCATCGATGAGCGGTCCGTCGCGGGTGATCCGCGCCGCATCGGCGTACAGCTTCGGTGGCAGGTATTCGCGAAAGCGCGTGGTCGCGCGCAGGTGGTATCGCACGAAGCGAAAACGCGTGTCGCCGAACTCGTGCCGGTTGCCCGGCACGGCCGGTCGTTTTGCCACGCCACTGGCATCGACTTGCCCGCCGACCGGCTGGAACGCGTGCTGGGCCTCCACCGCGTCTTGCAGCAAGAACACGTTCGGGTGGTTGTCGTCGAGTCGGATCTCGGACAGTTGCGCCTGGTGCGTCACGCGGCGCGGGCCGGGGTTGGCGGGGTCGTCGTTGAGCGGATCGTCGATCCATTCTTCCCACTCGCCGACGATTTCGAACTTGCCGGTGCTCGGCCCGTGCAGCAGCACCTGGCGCGCCAGCAGCGTGGCGTGCGGATCGCCGATGCCGCGGTTGACGGAAACGAAGTTCAACGTCGGCAGACACACCGGCTGCTGCGTCGAGTGCACCAGCGTCACCGCGCGCCACGGCGTCATCGTCCAGTTGGAACCCGCCATGGCCTCGGCACGCAGCTTGGTGGCGCCGTTGGCATCGTGCCAGCGCGGCAGGCCGAAGTGGTCGATCAACCGGTCGTGCACGAAGCTGGCATAGCGCAGCCGGGCGATGTGGCCCTTGGGCAAAAAGATCACCAGCGTGCGATCGGCCAGGCTCCACTGGGGCGGGTCGGCAGCCGTGTGCTGCGGCCCGCACGGCGGCGCATCGACCTCGCCGGGCTGCTCGGCCAGCACCAGCCGCAGGCTTTGCACGTCGTCGGGCCAATCGGTTGCCGGGTCGTCGCCGGGGTCGGCGTCGAAATCGACCAGCAGCACCCAGCGCTCTTTGCTCGGCACCAGCGCGGCGCGCAGCCCGGGGGCGATGACCACGCCGAGCAGCCCGGGTGCGAGCTGCTGCAGCGGCAGGCCCTGCACCAGTGGCTGGATGCCCGGCACGTTGTGCAGCGCGATGCCGCCGCAGGCCGGGTCGGCGAGGTAGGGCACCGGCACGATCGATTCGCGGTGGATCAGGTACTGCCCGGCAGCAAAGCGGTCGCGGGTCGCGTCGGCCTGTTCCGGTGGCGCGATCACCGCGCCCGGGCCCTGCACCGTGGCGGCGTCGGCTGCCTTGGCGGGCGTGACCAGTTCGATCCGCGCGCCGGGCACCGGATGCATCAGCGAGCCCGATTCGCGTGCCGCGATCGCGTAGGCCTGCTTCGCGGCGTCGGGGTCGGCGCTGCCGATCGCGAAGTCGAACACGCTGTGCAATTCGCACTGCTGCTGCGCCGACTTGGGCGGCACCACATGGCGATCGGCGGTGGCGGTGTATTCGAAGTCGGCATTCGCGTACAGCGGCGCGAGCGTTGCATCGGTCGCGATGTCGGCCGTGTAGTCGGGGGCGCTGCGGTCGAAGTTGCTGCGCAGCACCAGCCGTTCGAGCGACTCGCCTTCGCTGAGCTTGCGCGGCAGCACCAGCGCGGGCGGGTCGACCGGCTCGAAGCGGCCGTAGGTCAGCGGGTCGGTGGCCTGCTCGTCGTCGGCGACATCGGGGTCGTCGAGGTCGAGGCTGTTGCCGGCCAGATCGACGAGGCGCGCGCGCACGCGATATTCGTGGCCGAAGCGCAGGCGGGGCAGCGAGCCCTTCGCGGCCGTCACTTTCACGGCCAGACCGTTGCCGTTCGGGGCGGCGGTGTCATCGATTTCGACCACCTCTTCGGTTTGAAGATTCGTGCCGGGCTCGATGCGGTCGCGGATCGTGCGGCCGGGGCGCGGTGCAGCCAGGCTCCAGCCGGTCCAGCGGAACAGCGTCTCGTGCAGGTAGTGGTCGTCGGGCGCGTCTGCCGAGCCGGTGGTCGAAGCGCCTTTGACGCAGCCTTCGTCGGCCGGCAAGGGGATGGCAACCGCCGGATCGCCGGGATCGCGTGGCAGCGCGGTGTAGCGGGCCTCGCGCTGGCACAGCGACTTCCAGCGATCGACCTCGCGGTCGTGGATGTCGATGCGGTAGCCGCGCAACACGTCTTCGGCGAACAGCGTCACCTGCGCCGCCGCTGCGCCGCCGGTGTTGATGCGGCCGTGGTTCAGCACTGCGGACGCCGCGTTGGTGGCGACCTGGCCGGCGCGTCCGTGGCGCGACACACCCAGCCCGCCCGAGCGCAGCGCAGCCACCGGCTGGCGGTCGCCGGTGGTGTAGGTGACCTGGCCGTCGGCGCCGAGCGCCAGGCTTTTGCCGACCAGCCGCTGCGCGCTGAGCACGAAGTCGACCGTCTTCAGCGCCGCACCGTCGGGATCGACCTGGAACACATCGAACGCGCTGCCCTCGCGCGGATGAACCGGCTGGTGGCTGTCGTTCGCGCGGTGCAGGTTCAGCAGGCCGCCCGCATGGTCGTCGGTGCGCGGCCGCACGACGAAACGACGCTGGGTCGCCCACCACGCGGTGCTCGGAAAGGTGTCGCCGACCTCGTCGTGCGGCGGGTTGCCCGACAGCCGCAAGCGCATGAAGCCTTGCGCCGGAATGCCTGCGCCCAGCAACGTGTCGATCGGCTCGTCGGACTCCAGCACGCAGTCGATGATCAGCCCGAGTCGGCGCAGCAACTGCGGATGGTCGCCGTAGGACGCGACGCGCTGGTGAAAGTCGTATTCCGGCGGCTTCACCGGCTCCGACCCCCCCACGAATTGCGGTCGGCGCATCGCCAATTGGGTTTTTGTGGGGATCGTGCGCCGGTAGAAGCGCTCGGACTGCCACAGCGCGTATTCGGCCGGGCCGGAAAACTGATCCATCAACTGCGCGCGTGGCTCGCGGTCGGCAGCGTTCGACACCGCGATCGCACCGCTGCGCAGCGCAGCCGGGTCTTCCCAGTCCGGTGGCAACGCGCGCAGCGCGAATTCGCGGTTGCGATCTTCGAGGCCGGGCTGACGCACCGGGGCCTTGATGCAGCTCGCTGTGTTGAACACCCGGCGGTTGATGAACTCGTCGTGCAGACGCACGCCCCGGCCTGCGTCGTCTTCGCGCTGGAAGCGGTCGAAGCCGGGCGCCAGCACCTCGATCGAGCGGTGTCCGAGGTTGAACTTCTCGGTGCGCGTGCCGGCCTCGCCGAGCATGTCTTTGAGCGCCGGGTCGGCCGCGCGCCACGGCAACAGCGTCGGGTGATCGTCGCCCGCCTGCGCCGAGATGTCGCGGTAGTGCCGCCGCACGAAGCCCAGCACGTTGCGCACCGGGAACGACCGCAGGTTCACCGCGCTCATGTCCTTGAACTGGAAGCCTGCGACCGGCAGCGTCGGGCCGAACAGGCGCTGCCACACGGCGCTGTCGGGCGCGGTCTCGGGGGCGCTGATCGGGATCAGGCCCAGCGTGGCGCCGCCGATGTCGAGCGCGAACTTTTGCTGCGCGATCGTTGCCGGCCAGTCCAGCCATTCGGGGAAGCTGTCGAGCCGCTGTTCGGCGGGCGACTCGGGCGTGAGCCGGGGCGACGCCACGATCGACACGCGCCACTTGCCGCGGTGTTCGTTGTCGCCGGTTTCGCGCCCGTGGGGCAGCACGGTCCAAATGATTTTTTGTTGTGCCATGGTGGGTCTCCGGCGTTCACTTGCAAACGAGGTTCAGGCGAACGCTTCGCAGTAGTCCCGCCAGGCGTAGGCGGTGTCGGCGTCGATCGCTATCAGCTCGTCGGCGAGCGGCAGCGTCGGGTCGGTCGACAGGCCCATCAACTGGCGGAAGGTCGGGTCGCCGTTGGAGCCTGCGAACTTGCGTTCGCAGGTGATCGTCACGCTGCCCGAGAAGATGAAGACGCTGATCTCGATCGTCAGTTGCGCCAGCCCCACCGCCTTGCCGGTCTCGAATTCGTAGCTCAGCGCCAGGTACAGCTCGATCGACGCGGTGATGATGCCGAGCACGTCGACATGGCCTTCGAGCCGGAAGTAGCCGGTCAGCGACGCGGCGTCTTTTTCCATGCGGAAGTACACGCCCGCCATCACCGACACGCCGCCCGACGCGACCCCGAAATCGATCGAGATGCAGGCGCCGAACTCGAACGCGGCCTCCAAAATCTGGATGCCGCTCGGGTCGAGCGTGATGCCGAAGAAGCCACCGCCGCCGAACATCGACACACTCAGGTTGAACGGCTGCTCGCGGGTGCAGAAGTTGAACCGCACCGACAGCGGCTGGGCGATGAACGGCACGGTGAAACCGGCGCCGAGCGACACGTTCGACAGGTTGAACACGCCGATGCCGATGCTCGGTAGCGCGACCGAGAACCCGGCGTCGATGCCCTGCGCGCTGATGTCGAGGTAGGGCGGGTCGGAGAAGCCGTCGAGCGGGATCAGATCGCGCAGCGTCTCGACGAACGACAGCGGGCCGACGAACTTGATGTCGGTCAGCACCACGTCGACATTCATCTTGGCAGACGAATCGACGGTGAACTCGATCTTGTCGAAGTTCAGCTCGATGAAGCTGGCCGGTGCGATCAGCACCAGATCGAAGTGGTGCAGGCCGCACAGCACCTGGATCTTCGGCGGGCCGCCACTTTTCTTCACGCGCGCTTCGACGGCGACGATGAAGGCGTGCTTGTCGTGCACGACGAACAGCGGCGCGCTCGGGTCGAACCCCCAGCTCTTGATCTCGGGCTTCCAGTCGAAGCGGATCACGAGCTCTTCGCCGAGCAGGTTCTGAAGCAGTTGCAGCAGGTCGGCCACCGTGCCGAGCGCGGTCTCGACCGCATCGATCACCGAGAGGATCGTCTTGCGCGGCGCACCTTCGAGCAGCGGGAACAGCGCCACGTCGTCGCGCACCGCGCCGAGCGAGTCGGCGATCGCCTGGATCTTTGGCGCGAGCTGATCGGGCTTGGTGATCAGCTCGCCGATCGCCTGGCCGGGCGCCGGGTTGTCGAGCAGATCCTTCAGCGCATCGAACAGCGCCTTTCCGTGCGTGTACAGCCCGGCGAGCGCAGCAAACGCATCGAGCAGCTTGTGCGCCTGGGCCACCACCGCATTGACCGATTGGCGGAAGCCGGCGGGCAGCATCGGTTGCGCGGCGACGGCATTGCGCAGATCGGTCAGTGCGGCGCGCAGTTGTCCGTTGCCCTGCGGCGCATCGAGCGCCTCGGTGAGGTCGATGCCGGCCAGCGGGTCGGCTGCGTCGAAGGTCCGGCTGGACAGCGTCGCGAGCTGCGCACGAATAACGTCCAAGGAGGACAGCACCGAGTCGACCCGGGTCTCGATCTCGGCGCGCTGCGCCGCCGCAAAAGCCGTGGCCTGCGACAGCAGATCGTTCAGCGTCCCCTTGACCACCGCCAGCGCCGCATCGGCCAGGCTCGCGGGCTGCTCGACCAAAGCGCTGACGAACTGGTACAGCCGCAGCAGGTCGTTGAAGAACGATTCGACCTTGGTGCTCGCCTCGGACGCGAACTTCGGCGCCTTGTCGAGGTTGTCGAGCAGATCGGACACCTCCTCGATCACCGCGCTGAGCGGGATGCAACCGAACAGCAGCGGCAACGGCAGATCGCCCAGGCCGCCGCTGGCCGGGAAGAAGCCGGCCGGCTTGACCTTGCCAGCCAGCACATCGCCGACCGGCCCGGCCGTCGGCCCGAGCGCGCGCGACAGCGCGCTGGGGCTCAGGTTCGGCATCACGAAGCCGCCGCTGCGGTCGCCCTGTTTCGAAAAATCGAGCTTCGCCATCTCGGGCGTGTCGACCACATCGGCAAACACCTCGCCCTTGTTCGATCCGGCGTTGAAGCCGAGCCGCGCGTAGGTGTCGTTCCAGCGCAGCAGATTCAGTTTGTCGTTACCCGACAGTTGCGCCAGCGCGCCGATGCGGGTCTGCGCCCGCACGATGCGCGGGAAGAACAACGGCCGTCGCAGGCCGTCGCTGAAGCCCTTGAACGCATTCAGCGAGGTCGCGTTGGCGGCGTCCGGAATGTGTGCGCCGAAGCTCAGGCTGACCGCCTCGATCGAGGTGTCGCCCGCTTTCGCGCTCGGCGCCATCGCGATGCGCTGGCGCTTCATCGCCGCGACGGTGCGGTCGTTGGCGTTCGGCGTGGCGATGCCGTCGGGCGTCTGTGTCGCGTTCCAGTCATCGAGCGCCATCCTCGCGGCTTCGGCCGCGCCGACCAGCGCGGGGGGACCGGCCGCAGCCCCCGTGTACAGCGGCACCAGCTTCTTGCCGCTGCGCGTGCGCGGGCTGGCCAGCGAGTTGGACATGAAGATCAGCGGCAGCTCGAACTCGACATGGCGGCCGTCGAGGTCGGTGGCCGACATGCGGAACTTGAACGGTGACGGTGTGTTCCCCGGTCCGACGGCAGGCCAGAACAGCAGTTGGCCCTTGCCATTGATCTGGGTGTGAACCGGTGCGCTCAGGTCGGGTGTCACCGTGGTCAACATGCGCACCTGGGTGAACGGGAACTCGTTTTTGACCCGCTGGTTGTTCGAGCCGTAGGGGTTCAGACTGCCCGCATCGTCGTAGCGCCGTTCACGCTCACGCACCACCATGAACATGCGTTGGCGCAGGTAGGCGGCGTTGCCGTGGATGCCGTGGAACTTGCGTTCGCTGACCTTGATCAGCGCGACCCGGTGCCCGAGGGGAAACAGCACGCCGCGGTAGACGACACGCACATAGTGGTCGCGCCCCATCGATGCGCGGTGCACCCATTCTTCGACATCGAGCCCCGGCGGCTCCCACGCGCCCCGACTGTCGAGCCAGCCGCCGAGCGCGCTCAGCATCAGCAGCTTGGTGTCCACCGGCTGCGGCGCGTAGTTGCTCATCGAGAAATTGGCCGACAAGTGGCTGACCTGGTAGCGGTCGTAATCGGACAGCGTGGTTAGGAACGGGTCGCCCTGACCCGGCAACGGCAGTTCTGTGATGCCTTGCGGAAACGCCGATTGCATCGGCTTGCCGAACGTGCCGGTGGTGGCCCAGACGGCGCGCAGCGTGCGGGCGGCGTCGGGGTGCGGGGGCTCGATCGCCGCCGCGCCGCTGGCATCGCTGCCGACCAGCCGCGAATGCCACAGCTCGGTGCGCTGCGTCGCGGTCGAGGTGACGGCTTGCGCAGCGTGGCGCCAGCGTTCATCGGCATGTGGCGCGACGATCAGCCGCCACGGCAGCTCGAGCGCGGTTTCGGTGTCGCTCGGCAGCGCCGGTTGCGGCTCACCCCGTGGCGGTCGAGGCGGCCGCCGACCGACCGCCGCGCCGACCGCGAGGCCGGGCGACACATCGAACAGCCGCCGCGCCAGCGTGGCCTCGGCAGCCGGGCCGCCGCGCAGCGCGATGCTGGCCTGGCGCAGGCTGATGCTGCCGAGTGCCAGCGTGCGCGAGCTGGTCAGCACCCGTTGTGCGTTGACGCTTTCGAGCTGGGCGCTCAGCAAGGCCCCGGGCCACCATGGCAACACCCTCAACGGCGCCTGCCGCGGCCGGGCGCCGCGCGGCACCTTCATCGCCAGTTGCTGCACCGCGACCAACAGCCCGGCCACGGTGTAGTCGGCCTCGAAGTCGATCGGCCATTCGAACACCAGGCGTGATTCGCCTGCGGCGCGGGCGCGCACCGGGGGCGGGTCTACGTTGTTGTCGCCTGGCGGTTGCGGCGCGGGCTGACCCTGTGCGGGCGGCGGTTGGTCCGGCTTGTTGTCGTCGGTGCCGGGTGCCGGTGCTTCGTAGAACACCTCCTCGGCGATCGATTGCGGCGGAAAGTGCAGCACCAGAAAAGCGGCTGCGCTGCCGTTGCGGCTCACGCGCGGCGGGGCGCCGGGGGCGATCGTCAGGTTGATCAGTTGCACCCGCAGCGCCAGTAGATCGTCGGGCCGCACGACAGGCCGACCCGCGCGGTCCCGGTCGAACAGGTTGCCGACCGGGTCGGGCCGAAACACCAGCTCCGGTGGCAACCGCACTGTGGCTTCGACCAACGGCGACGTGCGCCCCGTGCTCACGGCGACCCGGTCGCGGATCGAAACGCCCCCGCGCTTGCCCCGTATCCCTCGCCCGGACGATGTGGCCATGGCGCCCCCTTTTTGTTGTCTGCGCGGAGATGAAACGGTAGTCCTGTAACACCGCTCATCCGGGCCAAAAACTAGGGGGACATGGTGTCAAAAACGTAACGCTTTGCAAGCGTTCAAACGACCCCCAGCACCACGCTCGATTCCAGGAACGCCGCTTGAACCAACATTCCGACGGCGAGATTCAAGCGCTCGGCGCTGTCGCGGCTGAGCATCGCGACCACCGTCTGGCCGCCTGCCAGTGCCACCTGGACTTCGGTGTTCACCGCGCCGACCTGCAACGCCGACACGCGGCCTGCCAGCCCGTTGCCGACCGACAGACGCAACCCGGCGTCGGGCTGCACGATGAACACCGACGGTGCCTTGATCAGCGCCACTGCGCGCGTGCCGACGGCGATGCCGAGTTCGGCCAGCGAGCGCATCGTCAGCGTGGCGCGAACGCGGTCGACGCCACCGGGCAGCGCCAGCTCGACCACCGCGTTCACCGCGCCCGCTTGCACCGCCGTGACGGTGCCCGCGAGCTGGTTGCGCGCGCTGGTGCGCAGGCCGAGCGCGGCCAGCGTGTGCAGCGCATCGCGCGGCGCCGCCAGGGTTTTCGACAGCCGACCCAGCATCCGGGTGTGCTCGCCTTCGAGTTGGCGAAAGGCGGCGATCAGTTGCAGGGCGTACGGCGTCAGCGTGGTGCCGCCGCCGCCCGCACCGCCCGCGCTGCGCTCGACCAGCGACTGGGCGGACACGTTGCTCATGTCCTGCACCCGGTCCCACGCGGTCTTGTAGCTGATGCCCACCGCCTTCGCGGCGCGTGTCATCGAGCCGCTGTCGCGGATGGCCTCCAGCAGCGCGACCCGGTCGGCACCGCCCAGCGTCTGCAGGCCCTGGCGCAATGAAAGCGCACCGTCGAGCGCCATTGCCGAGGCGGCGCGCCGACGGCGTGGCGACGTCTTTTCAACAGCGGGGGACGGGGATCGGGGTCGCGTGCTCATCGGGGGTCTCGAAAACCGTCGTTGTATAGTAGAGTACATAACGCATCGACGCGTTCGTGCGCCTGAATTTTTGACTCATCGAAGCGAACGACACCATGGAAACCGGGTTGAAGCGAGGCATCTCGGCGTTCGTGTTGACCTGGGTGCTCGCGCTCACCTTCAGTTCGGCCGCGTTGGCCCAGGAGCTGACCGTGTCGGCCGCCGCCAGCCTGCAAAACGCGATGCGCGACATCGGCAGCGCTTACCAGGCAACGCATCCCGGCGCGAAGATCAATTTCAATTTTGCGGCGTCCGGCGCCTTGCTGGCGCAGATCGCGCAGGGCGCGCCCGCCGATGTGCTGGCAAGCGCCGACCTGGAGACGATGGACCGCGCGCAGGCGCAGCAACTGATCGTCGCCGCGACGCGTGCCAACTTCGCCGCCAACGAGCTGGTGCTGGTGTCGCCGCTGGCGCAGCCGGCCGCGCTCAAGGTGCTGGCCGACCTGTCCGCGCCTGCGGTGCAGCGCATCGCGATCGGCACTGTAGCCAGCGTGCCCGCCGGTCGCTATGCCCAGGCGGCCCTCGAAAAGCAGGGTCTGTGGGCGAGCCTGCAGACGAAGCTGGTCTACGCCGACAACGTGCGGCAGGTGCTGAACTACGTCGGTCGCGGCGACGCGGACGCTGGCTTCGTCTACCGCACCGACGCGCATCTCGACAAGCACAAGGTGCGCATCGACCTGGTGGTGCCGGTGGCCGCCCGCGTGCTGTACCCGATTGCAGCGGTGGCCGCGAGCACGCAGCCGATGGCGGCCGCCGACTTCGTCCGCTTCGTTGCGGGGCCGCCGGGCCAGGCGGTGCTCAAGCGCCACGGCTTCGGTCGGCCCTGAGGCGGGGCGAGCCGCGACCGATGTTGTCGAGCTGGAGCGCCATCGATTTCTCCGCCCTGTGGCTCACGCTGAAAGTGGCCGGCTGGGCCACCGCCGTGGCGCTGCTGCTGGGGGTTGCAGCCGGTTTCGCGATGGCACGCACGCGACTGCCCGGCCAGCGCCTGATCGAAGCGCTGCTGCTGCTGCCGATGGTGTTGCCGCCCACGGTGCTGGGCTATTACCTCATCGTGCTGCTGGGCCGACATTCGGCGCTCGGCGGCTGGATGGCCGACCACTTCGGCTTCAGCCTGCTGTTCACCTGGCAGGGCGCGGTGGTGGCGGCCTCGGTGGTGGCGTTTCCGTTCGTGTTCGCGACGGCTCGGGCCTCGTTCGAGGGCATCGACCGGCGCCTGGAGATGGCCGCGCGCGTGCTGGGGGCCAGCGAAACGAAGGTGTTCGTGCGCGTGACCTTGCCACTCGCCTCGCGCGGCATCGCGGCCGGCGCGATGCTGGCGTTCGCACGGTCGATGGGCGAGTTCGGCGCCACGCTGATCATCGCGGGCAACATCCCGGGCAAGACGCAAACACTGTCGTTGGCGGTCTATGACGCGGTGCAGTCCGGCAACGACGCGTTGGCGAATGCGCTGGTGATCGTGATCTCGGTGCTGTGCATCTCGGTGCTGATGATCTCGGGCAGCCTGCTGCGGGCCGGGTCGGCGAGCGCCTGGCATCCAAGATGAGTGCGCCGGGCCATCGCAACGGCGAACGCCCCCCCTCGGCGCAGCCGAGCGCGGCGCAGGAGTCGCCCGGATGAGGCTGGACGTGAACATCCGGGTGACGGCAGGCCGCGGCGCCGACCGTTTCGAGTTGCACGCGCAGTTCACCACGGCCCGCGATCGCAGCCTGCTGTTCGGTCCGTCGGGCGCGGGCAAGACCTTGACCCTGTTGGCGATTGCCGGTCTGCTGCACCCGGACTCCGGCCGCATCGTGGTGGGCGACCGGGTGCTGTTCGACCATGCTGCCGGCATCGACCTGCCAGCGCGCGATCGGCGCATCGGCTACTTGTTCCAGGACGGCGCCTTGTTCCCACACCTGAGCGTCGCAGCCAACGTCGGTTTCGGCCTGCTGCCGACCTTTGGCCGACGCTTGAGCGCAGTCGATCAGGCAGCGGTCGACGAGGTGCTGCGCAAGCTCGAAATCGAGGGCTTGCGGCAGCGCTTTCCGCACGAGCTGTCGGGCGGCCAGCGGCAGCGCGTTGCGATGGCGCGCGCGCTCGTGCGCGAGCCGGCCCTGCTGCTGCTGGACGAACCGTTCGCCGCGCTCGACGGCGCCCTGCGCGCCCGGGTGCGCGACGAACTCGAAGACATCCGACGCCGCTTCGATGTGCCGATGCTGCTGATCTCGCACGATCCCGACGACGTGCGCCGCCTCGCCGATGCGCTGGTGCTGTACGCGCCGGGCCGTGTCATGCAGGTCGTCGAGCGCTGCGAGCCCGAGGGCAGCCCGGCTGCCGCGATCGAGGTCGAGCGGCTGGTCGAGCTGGCGCTGACGCCGTGGGCGCCGCCGCAGGCTGCGTGAGCGGTTCGTCGGGCCGCTGTCAACCGGTCGCTGCCTTGATCTTCAAGCCGCCCCGTTCGATGCACGGCCGCTCGAACCAGTGCCAGGTGAACGATGCCAACGCGATGCTGCCGAACGAAACGCAGGCCAGGAAACGGTAGCCAGTGAGGTCGGGCAGCCGGCTGTTGAGCACCACGATGACCGGCATGTGCCACAAATAGAGCCCGTAGCTGATCTGTCCGAGGTAGCGCAGCGGCGCGAGCAACCGCAGCGAGGCCCACGGGAAGACCAGCGCAGCGGCCAGCAGCGCGGTGAAGCCCAGGCTGACCAGCACGCGCCAGCCGAGGATCATCGGCAACTCGTTCCAATACAGATAGGCCTTGTCCAGGAAGGCCGCCAGCAGCAAGAAGGGCAGGGCGATCAGCACCCAGCCGGCGAAATTCATCCAGCCCGCCTGCAGATGTCGCAGCAAAAAGCCCTGCTGTCGGTGCACGGTCAAAGCCACGAAAATGCCGCAGGCGAACTCATCGATCACCCCGGGCAACTGGGTCACGTAGATGAACTGCACGATCGGACGCGTCTGGATGGGCGGCCAGATCACGGTGCTCAGGTAGCGATAACCCAGGGCGAACAAAGCCACCATCAACAGCGTCCGTCCGGCAGGCGCCCGGGCGATCCAGGGCGTGGCCAGCAGCATCAGCAGGTAAAACTGCATTTCGAGCGCCACCGACCAACTCACGCCGTTGATCGAGCCGTGGGTTTCGGCGTACAGGTTGTGGACGAAGAAGAAGTGGCTGCCGACGTGCAGGGCCAAGGCACCCCAGGGGATCGTCATCAGGACGGGTTGGACCAGCACCAAAAAGACCAGGCTCGTCAGGTAGTACAGCGGTGCAATGCGCCAGAACCGGCGGCGCGCGAAATCGGCGCGAAACGCGCTGCCGCGTTCGGCGTGGCTGTTCAAGGCGGTCAGTGCGATGACGAAGCCGCTGATCACCAAAAACAGATCTACCCCGGCGAAGCCGCGGCCCCAGAGCAGCCACAGACCCGTCTCGGACGAGCGTTGCCACCTGCCGTGCACGGTGACGTGGTACATCAACACCAGCACGGCGGCGAAGCCGCGCAGCATGTCAACAGCGGGGAAGGTGAGTCGAACCTGAGCGGGGAGGAAGGTGGTGTCGCGGTGCATCGAACGCCATCAGGTGTGAAGGCGGTAATTTTGACCGCTGCGATGCCGGTGCTTACCCGGTGATCGGCCGCCCCGCCTCCCTCTTCACGGGGAAAGACGAATGGTTCTGATTACGCAGACAATCAGCGTTCCGTCGGCGACGCGCGCGTCGACCTCGCTCAACGTGACTTGTCTGCTCGCCATGGCCACACGCAACTCGAAAACCAGCCCGCCTGCCGAGGGCGCGCAGAAACTGCGGCAAACGCAGGCCGAGTATTCGGCGTCTCGGCCGGCCGCCGAGCCCGGCGCGCGGCCGATGATGTCGAGCTCGAAGATGTACGTGTGTCGCCGCTGCCACGCCAACTTCAAAACCGGTGACGGCAAACCCGACCTGCGCATGCCCGGTCTGGGCAAGTGCAATGCGTGTCTGGCCGTGGCCGTGGCGGCGGCGGCAGCAGCGGCTGCTGCGTCGGGGCCGACCGCGACTTGACCGCACGCCCGCGGGTTGCGGCAGGCGAACGTGACTGACAGCGACCTCGAACCCGGTGGCTGGGCCGTCGTGATCGGTGCCAGCGGCGGTCTCGGTGCAGCGCTTTGTCAGCGCTTGAGCGGCGACAGCCGTTTCACCGAAGTGCGCGGCCTGAGTCGCTGTGGCGAAGGCGCCTTGTCGATCGACATCACCGTCGAATCGAGCATCGAGGCGGCCGCCGCGCGGATCGCCGAACGGCTGCAAACCGGCTCGGCGTTGCGACTGGTGATCGACGCGACCGGCTTTTTGCACGGTGCGGGCTTCGAGCCCGAGAAGTCCTTGCGGCAGCTCGATCCAGCGCACATGGCGCACGCCTTCGCGGTCAACGCGATCGGACCGGCGCTGCTGATGAAGCATTTCTTGCCGCTGCTGGCGCGATCGGGCAAAGCGGTATTTGCGACGCTGTCGGCCAAGGTCGGCAGCATCGGCGACAACCGGCTCGGTGGCTGGTACAGCTACCGCGCGTCGAAAGCGGCGCTCAACCAACTGGTGCACACGGCGGCCATCGAGTTGACGCGCCGCCAACCGCAGGCGATCTGCGTCGCGCTGCACCCCGGCACCGTCGCCACCGCGCTGTCGTCACCGTTTTCGAAGTCGGGGCTCGACGTTCAAACCCCCGAGGTGGCGGCGGCGCGCCTGCTCTCAGTGATCGACGGGTTAACCGCTGCCGACAGCGGCGGCTTTTTTAATCACCACGGCGAGGCGTTGCCGTGGTGAGCCGCTCATCGAGCGCGAATCACTGCTCCACGAACGCCCGTTCGATGACGTAATCGCCCGGCTTCGAGGTGTTGCCTTCCTTGAAATGGCGGGCCTCCAACATCCCCTTCAAGTCGCGCAGCATCTCCGGACTGCCGCACAGCATGATGCGGTCGTGTTCGGGGTCTAGCGCGGGCAGGCCGAGGTCGCCGGTCAGCTTGCCACTCTCTAGCAGCGCCGTGATGCGGCCCTGGTTGACGAAGGGCTCACGCGTCACGGTCGGGTAGTACAACAACTGGCTGGACACCATCTCGCCCAGGAACTCATGCACCGGCAGGTCGTCGTTGAGGTAGCTGTGGTACGCCAGCTCCTTCACCTCGCGCACGCCGTGCACCAGGATCACTTTCTCGAAACGCTCGTAGGTGTCGGGGTCGCGGACGATGCTGAGGAACGGCGCCACGCCGGTGCCGGTGCCGATCAGATACAGCCGCTTGCCGGGCAGCAGGTAGTCGATCAGCAGGGTGCCGGTGGGTTTCTTGCCGACGATCACCATGTCGCCCACCTGGATGTGTTGCAGGCGCGAAGTCAGCGGGCCGTCGGGCACCTTGATGCTGAGGAACTCGAGCGTGTCGTCGTGGTTCGGGCTGACGATGCTGTAGGCGCGTAGCAGCGGCTTGCCGTCGACGCGCAAGCCGATCATCGTGAAGTGCCCGTTGGAAAAACGCAGGCTCGGGTCGCGCGTGGTGGTGAAGCTGAACAGGCGCTCGGTCCAGTGGTGGACGCTCAGCACGCGCTCTTCGTTGAATGCACTCATGGGTCAGGCCGAATCTATGGAACCCGTATTTTCCACGGCTCGGGTCAACCCGTCTCGCACATCGGCATGCGCTTTCCGCGAGCATCATCGGGCGTTGCCGGGAGAGACCGCACGGAGCTTCAG
>JANMTL010000030.1:0-54543 GCA_031390425.1 Rhizobacter sp. | reverse complement strand
ACGTGACGGCCAGGTGCGCGAAATCGCGGCACACGCCGGCGCGCTGCACGAACACATCGCGCGCCGTCGTCGTCGCGGTGCTGGCACCGATGCGGTAATCGACGTTCGTGCGCACCCATTCCGTGATGGCGGCGACGCGCGAATGCCCGGGCGACACGCTGCCGAACAGTTTGAAGGCCACCGCCGACAGGTGATCCGATTCGCAGTAGCGCGTGGTCATCAGGTTGTGCAGCACCTCGTCCGGCACCTCATCGATCGCCACTTCACCGGCATGCATGTCGATGTCGTCGAGGCGTCGAACCACGGTCGCGCGATAGCGCAGGCCGAGCGGGCCGGCTTCGGCATGCAAACGCAGCAGGCGATTGCCGGATTGCGGATCGGTGTTGACCCGGTGCGCCAGCGGCGGGTGGATGACGATCGATTCGCTCAGCACGGTTTGACCGAAACCGAGCGTGGCATGCACCGAAAAGATGAAGTCGCACGGGCCGTCCAGCACGTAGCTCAGCCCGCAATCGATCTCGGACGTGACGATGCGCGGGGAGATCGAAGGCGCAAGGGCGGTGGTCATCAGCTTCGCTTTCGCACTTGAACGTCGACGAACATGCCGAGGTGATCGCCGGGGAAGCCGTGCCACGAGCCGGAGATGGGCGAGGCGCCGCTGGCGTGTCGGGCGACGCCGACGCGGATGAGGTCGGTGCCGCCGATCAGGTTGTTGGTCGGGTCGAACGGCATCCAGCCGGCGCCGGGCAGATAAACCTGCAACCACGCATGCGTGGCGCCCGCACCGACGATCTGGCTGCCCTCGGCGCCGTCCAGCCAGGGTGTGTACAGATAGCCCGATACGAAGCGCGCCGCATAGCCGAGCTGGCGGATCGCCTCGATCATCAGCGTCGCGAAATCGCGGCAGGTGCCGCTCTCCCAGCGCAGGGTTTCGTAGGGCGACTGCACGCCCTCGTCGAAGCGTGCCTGGTAGCGCATCGTGGTGCGGATGAAGTGAGTCATGTCGATCAGCAACCGGGTCGTTCCGGTCGGCCCATCGCCTTGGATGAAGTGCCGCGCCCAGGCCATCAATTCGCCGGTCGGGTCGTCGTAGTAGGGCGCCAGATACGGCGCCAGAGCAAAGCGCTCTTCGTCGCTGTAGGCGAACGGGTAGGTCACGGCGTTCGGATTCAGAGGCAGGTCGAGCGCGCGGGTGCCGGTGTGTTCGACGGTGAACGACGACACCACCTTCAGCTCGGTCGCCGGGCTCTGCGGCTGCACCAGTGCCACCGAGTTCGAATACACGTCTTGCACCATGCGGATGTCGAGCGGCGTCGGCGTCACCTGCATGTCGGTGGCCAGCACGCGCAGATCGTGGCTGCCGCGCGGTCGAAACATCACGCGATGCTCACCCAACGCCACCGGCTGCGTGTATTGGTAGTGCGTGGTGTGGGTGATGTCGAAGAAAACGGACACGAAACGCTCCTGAAATGCGGGGTCACCAAGCTCAGGAAGTGTGTTACTCGACGCCCGCGCTGCGCTGTCGGGCTCGCGCGAACCGTGGCGTCGGCGTTGTCCTACTTGTGCAATCGGCGCTCCCGAGTCACGGGACGGTCATGGACGGAGGTATAAACACCCCCAGGTTGCTGCGCCCGTCGGGCGTGACCCCCAACCCTTTTTTTTCCTATGTCGAACTCATCCTGGACACTCGATCGCAGCCGCCTCGAACATGTAGCCTGCCCGCTGTGTCACGGTTTGGAGTTCGAGCGACTCGCCGCCACCGACCGCTACGACATGGGCATCGTCACCGTGGGCTGCCTGGGCTGCGGTCTGGTGATGACGAACCCCCAGCCGACGTCCGAAGCGCTGGATGATTTCTATGCGCATCACTACCGCCACTGCTACCACCGCAGTGAAGCGCCGACGCTGGGCTCCATCCGCGCGCTGCGCATCGACGAGCGCACCGCTGCAACGGTCGATTTCCTGATCGGACGCGGTGATCTGGCGCCCGGCATGGTGGTGCTCGACGTGGGCGCCTCGGAAGGTTCGATGTTGCACGCCGTCAGCGATCGCGTCCCGACCACGCAGCGCTACGCAATCGAACCCGACACCGGGCTCGGCCGCTTTGCGGTGCAGCACGCAGGCTGCCAGGTACACGCCAGCCTGCGCGAGTTGGTTGAATCGCAGCCGTCGCCGGTCGATCTGGTGATCATGAATCACGTGCTCGAGCACATCAAGAATCCGGTGGAATTCCTGGCGTCGCTGAAGCCCTTGCTGACACCGAACGCGCGTGTCTACATCGATGTGCCGGACATCTTCGAGTACCACAAGCTCAGCGCGCTGCACATCGCGCACCTGTACCACTTCGGTCCCGACACGCTCGCCAACACCGCTGCGCGGGCCGGGTACACGGTGCACCTGATCGAGAAACACAGACCGGCAAAACACCCACGCTCGCTGCGCTGCGTGCTGTCCCCAGCCGCCGAAGTGCTGGCTCCTGAACCGGTCAACCAGCGGGCCGGCTGGCACGTGATCACGGCCTGCGCGCGTCAGGCCTGGTATGCCCATGGCAAGCGGTGGTTGCGCGGCACGACCGCACCGCTGACGGTGTTCGGCCGCAGCCAGCACCGCGCTCGCTGAGGGCTGTCAGAACCACCCGACGAACGCGTCCGAACGACTACAGCTCGGTCGGCATCGCATCCCGGCGCATCCGCAACATGCGCCCGTACGCCAACGGCGCCACCCATTCGTTCGCGGCACGCGGCAGCCCACGGCCGTCGAGCACGGCGCGCGCCGCGTTGATCCAGCCCGCATGAGTGACGATGCAGACCGTCGATGGGCCGCGGGCATCGCCGAGCCACGCGGTACAGCGATCGAACAGCATCGACACGCTTTCACCTTCGTGCCCGGCGTGGTGCGCGAAATCCGCACACCAGGCGGTGACGGCGGGCTCGCCGATGTCGTCCCAGCGTTGGCCGTCCCAGTGGCCGAAGTCGATCTCGCTCAACGCCTCATCGACCCGATGCTGCCAGCCCCAGCGCGCGAGCCAGCGCCCGACATCGGCACTGCGCCGCAGCGGCGAAGTAAAAACTTCGCGCGGCAGCGCCTGCCGTCGCGCGTGCTGGCGAATGCGATGCGCCAGCCTCTTGGCCTTGCGTGGATCGACCGGCAGATCGGTGCGGCCGATGCAGCGCCCGGCGGCCCCGATCGGCTTCGGGTGGCGCCACAGGTGCAGCCCGCCCAGCTCGGGCCCGGCCGACCGCTCGGTGTCCTCACCCACGTCCTGCACCACCCCAGGCCGCTGCCCAGGACAGCAGCACCAGCAGTTCGGTGAGTTGCTGCGTCGCGCCCAGCGTGTCGCCGGTGACGCCGCCCAGCCGCCGGCGGAACCAGCGCGCGCACCACAGCGCCCCGAATGCTGCGGACACGATGCCGCCGACCACCGGCACGGTCCACAGCGGCCTCCACAGCGCCAGCACCCCGGCCACCGCCAGCACCCAGCCACACGCCACGGCGAAGCCCGCCGTCGAGATGCGCTGCGCCAAGGGCTTGGCCTTTGCATGTTCGACATCACCGGCATACGGCAGAAAACGAATCAACGACACCGCCGCTGCACGCGACGCGGTGTGGCCGATCAGCAGCGCCGCGCAGCCCCACTCGACGGGCAGCGAGGCCAGCGTCGCGGCTTTCAGCGCCAGCATCGTCACCAGGCCCATCGCACCGTAGGCGCCGATGCGCGAGTCCTTCATGATTTCCAGCGCGCGTTCGCGGCCGACGGCACCGCCCGAACCACCCCCCAGCGCATCGCAGGTGTCGGCCCAGCCGTCTTCGTGAAAACCGCCGGTGAGCAGCATCGTCGCGGCCATCGACAGCCCCACCGCGACCGGCAGCGACAGCGCCTGGCTCGACGCCCACAGCACCAGCGCGCCGAAGGCCCCGACGAGCAGGCCGATCAGCGAAAAGTGGCGTGCGCTTTCATGCAGCCATTCGGGCTCGAAACCAACCCAGCGCGGCACCGGCACGCGGGTGAAAAACTGCATCGCGACGAAGACGAGCCGCAGTTCGTGGATGGCACGGGTCGGCAGTGAACGCGCTGCCCTGGGTGGCGCGGCCGCGCTCGGGTTTGGCGGCGGATCGATCGGTGTCATGCCGACGCGCCGCCATCGATCCGGCTGGACACGCGGGCCGATTCGAAGCTCGCCATTTCGCGCAGCAGCCGCACCGCGCTCTCCAGCAGCGGCCACGCCAGCGCCGCGCCCGAGCCTTCGCCGAGCCGCAGGCCCAGATCGAGCAACGGTGTCGCGCCGAGCGCTTCCAGCATCAGTGCGTGACCGGCTTCGTCGGACCGGTGCGCGAAAACGCAGCCCTGCACCACCGCAGGCGACAAGCGCTGCGCCACCAGCACGGCCGCGCCGGTGATGAAGCCGTCGACCACGACCACCCGCCGTTCTTCGACGGCTTGCAACACCGCACCCACCAGCATCGCGATCTCGAAGCCACCGAAGGCGGCCAGCGCCTGCAGCGGTTCGACCGCGTGCCGGTGCGCGTCCAGCACGCCGCGCAGCACCGCCAGCTTGCGCAGCATGCCGGTGTCGTCGAGCCCGGTGCCGCGCCCCACGCAGCGCTCGATCGGCTCGCCCGTCAGCCGCGCCAGCAGCAACGCCGCGCTGGAGGTGTTACCGATGCCCATCTCGCCCAGCAGCAGCGCGTTGCCGGGCAGATCGCGCACGACGTCACGGCCTGTGCGCACCGCCTGCGCGCACTGCGCTTCGGTCATCGCCGGGCCGTCGAGTGCATCGGCGGTGCCGGCCGCGATCTTGCGGTCGAGCAGCCCCGGGCGCGTGGCGAAATCATGGCGCACGCCGGCATCGACCACCGTCAACGCCAGCCCGTGCTGACGTGCGAGCACGCTGACCGCAGCGCCACCCGACAGAAAGTTCTCGACCATCTGCCAGGTCACGTCCGACGCATACGCGGACACACCACGCGCCGCCAGCCCGTGATCACCGGCGAAGACCACCAGTTGAGGTTGCACGAACACCGGTTGCTCGCTGCGCAGGATCAGCCCGATCTGCAGCGCCAGCGCTTCGAGGCGGCCCAGCGAGCCGAGCGGTTTCGTCTTGTGATCGAGGCGGTGTTGCAGCCGGTCGCGCAGCGCGGTCGGGTCGAGGTCGGCAGCGGCGGACATGGCAACGGCACCTTTTAGAGACGGGTTGAATCGATGGGCCGATGGCCCGGGGCCGATCCGAGTCGGCTGCTTGGTGTCGGCGTCGCAGCCATCGACGAGGGCGACCGATTCACAAGCGCGGCACGGCGGTCAACCGACCGCCGACCCGCTCGATCGACAGCGCGCCGCCGAACACGGTGACCAGGCTGCCCTGCACTTCGGTCGACCGCGGCGAGCCGTCGGCACGCACCCGGCCGTCTTGCAGCACCACCAGCCGATCGGCCTGCAGTGCGAGCGGCAGGTCATGCAGCACGCTGACGACGGTCGTGCCGGATTGGGCCAGGCGCTTGAGCAGGCGCACCACCGCAACCTGGTGCGGCGGGTCGAGGTGGGTCGTCGGCTCGTCCAGCAGCAGCACTGGCGCCTCCACGGCGAGTGCGCGCGCCAGCAGCACCCGCTGGCGTTCACCGCCGGACAGCTCGTGCAGCCGACGGCACTGCCAGGCGGTGCATTCGGTGGTGGCAAGCGCCGCGTCGACCGCCGCATCGTCCAGCGGACCCGGCGCTGCAAACAGACCCAAATGCGGCAGCCGACCGAGCTGCACCACGTCGCGCACCGTCAGCTCGCCGCTCGCGTCACCCAACTCGTGCTGGGCCAGCCAGGCGATGCGCTGGCCGCGCGCGCGGGCGCTGTAATCACCGAGCGGACGCCCGTCGAGCCACACCTGCCCGGCGCGTGGTGCCAGCAGACCGGCCAGTGCTCGCAGCAGGGTCGATTTGCCGCCGCCGTTGGGCCCGACGATCGCGGTCCAGCCGGGATGCAGCGACAGCGACAGGCCGCGCAGCACCGGCAGCCCGCCCAGCGGCACATGCAGCCCGTCGACGCGCAGCACAGCAGTCGGTGGCAGCGTCGAGGTCGCTGACAGCGAAGACGGAACTGCAGTCGATGAAATCACCCGAGCCTCCGCTGTCGCAGCAGCCACAGCAAATAGCCACCACCGAGCACCGCGGTGACCACACCGACCGGCAACTCCTGCGGCGCGATCAGGCTGCGCGCCAGCACATCGGCGGCCAACAGCAACGTTCCGCCAGCGGCCGCGCTGGCGAGCAGCGTGTAGCCGTTGGGCGCTGGAGCGCAGCGGCGCACCAGATGCGGTGCCGCGAGGCCGACGAACGCGATCAGTCCGGCCTGCGAGACCGCGAGCCCGGTCGCCAGCGCCAACACAGCCACCAGCACCAGCCGCCAGCGCACGAGGGCCAGGCCGAGGCTGCGTGCGCTGTCTTCGCCCAGGGTCAGGGCATCGAGCACGCGGGCCAGACGCCAGGCGATCGGCAGCGTCAGGACGAGCCCGAGGGCCAGCACGCCGACGCTGCTCCAGCCGAGGAAGCCGGTCGTGCCCAGCATGAACACCTGCTTGCCGCGCAAGGCCTCGGGCGCGGCCGTCGACACCAGATCGCCGAGCGCCGACAGCACCACGCCGACCACCACGCCGGCCAGCAGCAAGCGCGGCGTTTGCTGCGCGCCGCGCGCCAGCGTCAAGGTCAGCCCGACCCCGACAAACGCACCGACGAAGGCCGCGCCGACCAGGCCCAAGCGGGCCAGCCCGTCGGCGGCCGACCCGCCGATCGCCGGTCCACCGATTGCCAGGCCGCCGAGCGAGCCGGCTGCCAGCACCAGCACCACGGCCAGCGACGCACCGGCCGCCGAGCCGAGCAGGTAGGGATCGGCCAACGGGTTGCGAAACAAGCCCTGCGCGATCGCTCCGGCCAGACCGAGCAGCGCACCGGTGAGCCAGGCACTGAGCGTGCGCGGCGCGCGAATGTGGCCGAGGATCAGCTCGGCGTCGGCGCCACCGGCGGTTGCCAGCGACCAGCCATCGCTGCCGGTCGCCAGCCCGGCGACCACCAACACCAGACTCGCCGTCAGCAGTCCGACCATCAGTCGGCGACGCCGGGCCATGCCGATGCCGATGCGTGCAGCGCTGCCTGCATCGGCGCGCGATGAGCCGATCATCGCGACGGGACGCCGAGCGCCACCAGGCAGTCGGCCAGCAGCAGCGCCGCTTCGCCGAGGCGCGGACCGGGCCGCACCAGCACTTCATAACGCTCGTTGCTGAAGCCGCAGGTGCGGCCGTCGCGCAGTGCGTTGAGCCGCGCCCAGCCAGGTCGGCGCGGCATCTCGGCGAGGTTGCGCTGCACCGCCATCACGATGTCGGGCTGCGCGCGCACGACGAACTCGGGGTTGAGTTGGGGGAACGGGCCGTCTTCGGCGCGAACGATGTTCGCGAGCCCGAGGCGCAGCAAGGTCTGGCCGATGAACGACGCCTCACCGGCTGCATAGGGCGTCGCATCGACCTCGAAATAAACGCGATGTCTGCGCAGCGCTGGCGGCACGCGCGCCGCCGCTTGCTGCACGTCTTGCTGGATGGCATCCCACACCGGGCCGGCCGCATCGGGTCGTCCCAGCATCGAAGCCAACACGATCAGCGAGCGCTGCACATCGGCGTGCGTCTTCGATTCGAGCACCAACACCTTCACGCCCAGCGATTCGAGCCGCTCGATCACGCGCGCCGACGGTGCGGCCAGCACGACATCGGGCTTCAGCGCGACGATGCGTTCCAGGTTCGCGTCTTCGATGCCGCCGAGCTTCGGCAGCGTCTTCACAGCAGCAGGCGAGTTGGAATAGCGGTCGGTGCCGACCAGCCGGTCGCAGCCGCCGAGCGCGCACACGCTCTCGGTCAACGACGGCAGCAGGCTGACGATGCGCTGCGGCGGCGCGGCCAGCGTTTGCTCGCCGCCCCGGTCGTCGTGCAGGCGGATCGCGGCGGACTGCGCATGCACCGAGAGGGCCGTCGAACAAAGCACCACGGCGAGCAGCCTGATGGCGGCACCGACCACCCTGCGGGCCCTCACCGCAACGCCCGCTTCACCGGCACCTCGATGCCCGCAACCATGAAGGTCACGCGGGTGCAGCGCGCCGCAACCGCCTGATGCAACCGCCCGAGCTGATCGACGAAATTTCGTGCTTCTCGCGACAGCGGCGACAGACCGAGACCGATTTCATTCGACACCAGCAACAGCGGGCCGCTGGCATCGCTGATCGCATCGCCCAAGGCCTCGCGTGCGGTGTCCCATTCGATGTCGTCGAGCGCCTCACCATCGAGCGGCATCAGCAGGTTGGTCAACCACAGCGTCAGGCAATCGACGACCACCAACCGCCCCGGCGCGCTGTGCCGGAACAGCGCCTCGGCCAGCTCGATCGGGACCTCTTCGGATTCGAGTCGCGGCACGCGCTCGGCGCGTTCGAGCCGGTGGTGCGCGATGCGCAGGCGCATCTCATCGTCGCCTGTGCGGGCGGTCGCAAGCAGCACGGCAGAACGCGGCGTTTCGTCGCCCATCGCGGCGCGACTCGAATCCGCCAGCCAAGCGGCAGCACGCTGCTCGGCGCAACGCGATTTGCCACTGCGCTGCCCTCCGAGGATCAGTTCGTGCACCGCATCTCCTTCGACATCCTGTTGCGCCCCGGACTGTCGCGCCGAACCGGCGCGGCTACAGACCCACCCCGCTATAACGCAGCCCGAGCCACGCCTGCCGACCCAGCGCGCGGTAATCGCGGGCCGGTTCGATGTCGCGGTCGCCGACGTTCAGCACCTTGGCTTCGACCTGCCACTGCGGCGCGAAGCGCCAACGCGCCTGCAGATCGAGTGTGGTGTATGCGCCGAGCTTTTTGCCACCGTCCGGGCGATCGCCCAGCGTCAACAAGGTCGCGCCGAAGGTCCAGGTGGCGATCTGGTAATCGGCGCCGATCGTTTGCTGGTGCTTGGCGCGTCGGATCAGGCGATCTCCGGTGCGCTGGTCCTTCGCGTTCAACACGTCGATCGTGGCACGCAGGCTGAGCGCGCCGATGCGGTGGCCGCCGCTCAGCGTTGCCCCTTGCAGCCGGGCGCGGTTGATATTGCGCGCGCAGCCGAAGTCGTAAGACGCATCGGCCGGGCAGAAGCTGCGGTCGGACTCGTAGGCGATCAGGTCGCGCACCCGATTGCGGTACAGCGTGACCGACGCGTTGCTGTCGCCGGACAGCCAGTTCAATCCGATTTCGGCGCTGCGCCCTCGCTCGGGACGGACCGTGTCCACCCCGTAGCCAATGAAGAACAGATCGTTGAAGCTCGGCGCCCGGAACGTGGTGCCGACCAGCGCGCGCGCTGTCACTCCGTGGCCGAGTTCGTAGCCGTAGCCCAGGCGGCCGGTGGTCTTGTCGCCGTACACCGAGTTGTCGTCGTAGCGCAGGTCGGCCGACAGCCGATGCGCGCCGAAGCTGCCTGCGTAGCCCAGGCCCAGCGAATCATTGTGGCGTTGCTTGTCGGACGAAAACGAAGACGACTCGGCCCGCTCTTCCAGCCGTTCGAGCACCGCGACGATCTGCTGGCGCGCGTCGAGCGTGAACGCGTTTTGCCAGGTGTATTGATCGCGGCGCGTGACGAAACGATCGGGCAGCTTGGCGCCGTCACGCGACTCGTCGGCGTTGTGCGCCAGTTGCACGCGCGTGGTCCAGTGCCGGTTGACGACGCCGTCGTAGCCGAGCGAGACGGTTTGCGTGTCGAGCCGGGTGCGGAAGTCGGGCGACGGGTCCTGCGTGAAATTCGGCGCAACATACTCGGACGCGTCATATTGCGAGCGCAGCAGCGCGTCGGTCACCGCCAACGACACACGATGCCCCGGCGCGACGGTGTAACCCAGTCGCCCTTGCGCGGTGTGGCGGCTGTAGCCGTCGCGGTCGCGGTTGTAGTTGCCGAATTGATCACCGGCGCGCAGCGTGGACACACCACCGCTGCCTTCGCGGCTGAATGAGGCGGTGTAGTCGAAGCCGCCACCGGCGCCGCTGACCGACGCATCGCCTTCATCAGACCCGTACTCACCCGCGGCGACGCGCGCCGAGAAATTCAGCGGCCCCACGCCGCGCCGCGTGGTGATGCGCACCACGCCGCCCAGCGCATCGGCGCCGAAAAGGCTGGAGCCGGGCCCGCGCAGCACCTCGATGCTGTCGATCTGCGCCAGGCCGATCGCCTCCAGCGAGGGCAGACCGAGAGTGGCCGAGCCGACGCGTACGCCGTCGATCAACACCAGCGTGCTACTGGTGCTGGTGCCGCGCATGAACACCCCGGCTGCATGACCGGGCCCACCGGTGCGCGACAGTTGCACACCGGCCTCGCGGCGCAGCAGGTCTTCGATCGAATCGGCCGCCGAATCGCGGATGCGCTGCGCATCGATCACCACCACGTCGGCGGTGATTTGATCGAGCGGCACCGGCTCGCGGGTGGCGATGACGACCACCGGCGCGAGCCGCGTTTGCGCCAAGGCATCGAGGGTGGGAACACAGACCGCAGCGATTGCGGAGAGAAGAACGCGGGAATACCGGCTGCGAGCAGCCACGGGCGCGCACGGCGCCGGATGCAAAAAAGGCATGATGAGAAAAGTCCGACAAGAAATGCAAGCGACCCGCTTCCCCGCAGGCGCATGCGATGCAGGTGCGACACGAAGTCGCACCCCCTTGTTGGCCGGTATCCGGGCTGATGGAGCGACCTTCGCGACCTTCCCAGAGACGCCGTGTCTCCAGTGGTTGTGAGCGCGAAAGCTGAATTCCGCCGCCGGTCGGTGTGCTGACTGGCGTGGTTTTCGTCCACCGTACCGTTGCGGGGGCAGCGCAGTTTGAGCACCGTGAGGCGCTTTCTGCTTCCCGTTTAACTGCACCGACAAGAACATCGGCGCGGGCACCAAACAGCTTCGTATTCTATGCACCCGCCTACAATCGAATATAGAGATTCACTTGTCGATCGGGGCCGTGCCATGTCGAAGATCGAAGACCTCGCCGACCGGGTCGAACGCCTGCTGCTGCGCCTCGACGAACTGCAACGCACCACCGCGCTGCTCGAACAGCAACTCGGCACGTTGACCAGCGAACGCGACAGCCTTCGCTCACGCCTGAACGCCGCGCGCGCCCGCATCGACACGCTGCTCGACCGCCTGCCCGCCGATGCAACGGCCGTCCTCACCGACAGCGCCATCGCGTTTGCACCGCCTGCCAACGAGGCCGCCCCATGAAACAGATCGAAGTCTCCATTCTCGGCCAGAGCTATGTGCTCGGCTGTCCCGAAGGCGGCGAGGGCTTGTTGCAGGCCTCGGTGAAAGCGGTCGATCGCGAGATGACGACCATCCGCAATGCCGGCAAGGTGAAGGCGCGCGAGCGCATCGCGGTGCTCGCCGCGCTGAACCTCGCCTACAGGCTGGAGCAGCGGCCGGCTTCGGCGTCGGACAGCGATGCAGAACCGGCCGCTGTCGATGTCGACGCGCTGATTTCACGCATCGACAAAGCACTCGGCGAACACGGGCAATTGTTGTGACGCAGTCGGCTTCGCTGTCACCCTGTCGACATCATTGCTACGTTGCCGCGGCGTAGACTTTGCTCGTCCGTTGCGTTCGCGTGAGTTCTTAATTCCTTGAACCGATGCTCTCGCGAGCCCGGGCTGGGAACATAGCCGAGTGGGTGTGATCGTCTCGCGTCAGATGAACCCGAAGCACGGCTGACCCGGCCCACCTGAATCCCCTGGGTTCAGGAATGCGGCTCACGGTTCGCAACGGACACCTCTTCTCGTCGTCTTCGCGGTGTCGCGCGATGACGAGACGTTTCAGACCGAACCGTCGAAGCGGATGCTCGCCAGCGTGACGTGGTTGCCACCGCGTCCTTGGGCAGTCGCCAAAGCACTGTCCGCCGCCAGCAGCAGCTGTTCCTGTGTGTGGGCGGTGTGCGGAAAGCTGGCGACGCCCATCGCCACCGTGAAACCGAAGTCTTGTCCGTCCAACACGACGATCTGCGTCGCGCACTGGCGCCGCAGACCCTCCATGCGCGCATGGGCGGTTGCCAATCCGACGCCTGACAGCAGCACGGCGAAGTGGTCGTCGGCCACGCGGCACGATGCGTCCATGGCGCGGGTGTTGCCGCGCAGCAGCCGGCCCAGCGCTTCGACCACCCGCAAGCGCGCAGGGGCGCCGAGAGATTGCGCGGCGCCGAATGCAGGATCGATCGAGATCGAGACCAGCGAGAACTCACGGTGCTCGCGCGACGACAGATCGACCTCGCGGCGCAACTGGTCTTCGAAGTGGACGTTCTGGATCAGGCCGGTGACCGCATCACGCAGACCGGAATCCTGCGTCTCGCGGCGCAGTTCTTCGCCGGCCTCCTGTTGCTGCTCGAGTTGCCGCAGCGCCAGCGCGAGTTGCGCATCGCGTTGACGCACGGCGGTGACTTCCATCCAGATGGCGCACAGGTACCTGGCGGGTGCGCCGCTGGATTCGTCGACACCTGCAAGCAGCACGCGCGTCACGTTGAACTGGCGACGCAACCGATCGCGATCGATAGGGTGCTCGGTGCTGTGCGACATGCCCAAGGTCGCGGTGGTCAGGTCGGCGGCGCGCAGCGGTGCGGCGCTATCGGCGCCGAGCAAGTCGGCATCGGTGCGGCCGAGTATTTCCTCAGGACTCCGGCCAAACAGTCGTGCCAGTTTCGGACAGGCGTACACGTAACGGCCACTGGTCACGTCTTTGACGCCCAGAGCGGCATCGACACCGGTCAGCCAGGCAGACAGCACATCGCTCCACGCCGCTGGGTCCAGGCCCAGACCAGCCGCCGTCTGCCGCAGCGAGACCGTCGCGTCGGCGCAGGGAGCTTGCGTTGTCTGGTTCATCACCGCCCTTTCGTCCTTGCCCAGCGCGTGCGCGCTGTCGTTGTTCTGTCGGGTCCGCCGACGAACCTGTTTTCGATGCGCGAGCCTAGCGCAATCGCCAGGCACGACACCATGAAAGCCAAGAACTTGGGGGTGGAAAACGAGCACTCACCCCCTTGTTTGAAGGGAGTGGCGCCTCAGAGCGGAACGACGACCGACTCAGGGTGGGCTGACGGGCGGCGGCGCCTTTTCGAAATTGGTGGACACCTTGCCCAGCCCGCCGTCGAACGCCACCCCGACCCATTCGGTCGCGATGTCCTCGTCGACACCGACGGCGTCGAAGGTCGCGCTCCAGGTCAGCAGCGTCTTGCCATCGGCGGTCGGGCTGACCGAGATGGTCGACACATAGTTCTTGATGGGGTACGGGCTCTTCAAGTTGGTGTAGGTGTAGCTGGTCTTGGCCGCGTTGTAGGCCAGCAGCTTGTCCACCAGTTCGCCACCGTCGACCAGCTTCAGCGTGCGGATCGCGCCTGCCTTGGTGGCGTTGCCTTTGAGGGTGCAATTCCGAACCGACGGATGCCACAGATCGATCGCGTTGAAATCACCGACGTACTTCCAGACCGTGGCCGGTGAGCGATCGATCGTGATGTCGCGCGAGAACGAAATAGCGCCTTCGGCATGGCAACTGCCGGCGGCGAGCATCAGGCTGGCGGCGGCGATATTCAGTGCGGTGGTGTTCATGTGCGGTGGCTCCGGATCATTGCTTCTTGAAATTGGCGACCACTTTGGCCAGCCCGGCGTCGTAGATGCCCGCGATGACGGCGGTGGCCTGCTCGTCGCTCGCGCCGTTGGCATCGAAGGTCGAGCTCCACTTCATCAGCGTGTGACCCTCATCGACCGGCGTCAGCGTGAGGGTCGATTTGTAATTCGCGACCGGCAGCGGGCTCTTGAGGATGGAGTAGCTGTAGCTGGTCTTGGCCGCGCTGTACGACGTCAGCGCTTCGAGGATCGTGGCCCCGTCGCCCAGCGTGAGCAGCCGCCGTGTGCCGACTTTGGTGCCGTTGCCGTTGACCGAGCTGCTCGTCACGGCCGGATGCCACACGTCGAGCGCGTTGAAATTGCCGACCAGCTTCCAGACGGTGGCCGTTGAGTTGTCGACCGTGACTTCGCGCGTCACCGAAATGGCGCCAGCGGCGAAGCAACTCCCGGTTGCGAACAGCAAGCCGACGGCGGTGAGTTTGAGGGCCAGTGATTTCATGTGGGAAGGGTCTCCTGATACAACCTGTGACAGTGTTGTTGATCGCGACGGCACCGCGAGCAATCGCCGAGCCGCATTCTCTGACTTGCGCGACCGCGCGGCAACACGCCGATCAACGTAAATTCCCTGACATCCGACATCTCGTGCCTCAATGTCCGGGTTCGGGCCCGCTCACCGCCGAGCTTTCGGTGTTTCCCGATGTGTGTCGAATCGCGTCTGGGCCTGGAAATTGCCTGATCTTTCTCATCGATTTTGGAAGGTCGGCGACACCGGCCGCCCCCACCACTCACCATGAGCATCGCCCCATACATCAAGGAAATCGGCCGCGGCAAGGAAGGCGCACGATCGCTCTCCAGCGAACAGGCGCACGACCTGATGAGCCAGGTGCTCGATGGGCGCGTGTCCGATCTCGAAGTCGGCGCCTTCGCCATGGCGATGCGCATCAAGGGCGAGACGGTCGACGAGTTGTGCGGCTTTCTGCGTGCGGTGCATGAGCGTTGCCTGCCGCTCAGCCCGAACGGCCCGGCGGTCATCCTGCCGTCTTACAACGGCGCCCGCAAGCTGCCCAATCTGACCGCGCTGCTGGCGCTGCTGCTGGCGCAGCAAGGGACGTCGGTGCTCGTGCACGGGCCAGCCAGCGACCCCGGCCGCGTCACCACCGGATCGATTTTCCGCGACCTCGGCCTGCCGACTGCCCGCGACGCCCAGGACGTGCGCAACGGCTGGGCGCGCCGCGAGCCGGTGTTCATGGCGACCGAGACGCTGTGCCCACCGTTGGCGCGGTTGCTCGATGTGCGCTGGGTCATCGGCCTGCGCAACCCCGGCCACACCGTCGCCAAGCTGCTCGACCCGACGCCAGGCGCGCGGGCGCTGCGCGTCGTCAACCACACGCACCCGGAATACGCTGCAGCGCTGACCGCATTCTTGCAACGCTCGTGCGCCAACGCGATGCTGCTGCGCGGCACCGAAGGCGAGCCGGTGGCCGACCCCCGCCGCTCACCGAAGCTCGATGTGTTCCTGCAAGGCGAGCTGCGTCCCGAGCTGTCGGCACCCGCCCAGGAGGGCGTGCTGACCGAGCTGCCGGTGCTGCCGCGCGGCATCGATGCAGCGACGACGGCGCTCTACATCCAGTCGGTGGTCAGTGGTGAAAAACCGGCGCCGGGCCCGTTGACCCGCCAAGTCGATTGCCTACAGAGTGCCTTGCAGGTGCTGACCCGTCGGCAGGTGCGCGAACTCAGTGCCTGAGTACCTGGGGGCTTCGCGCAACCGTCGCCGCCAGAAAGGGGCACGCGATCACGACCCGTCCGGCTCGCCCAGCAGGCTCAACTGCCGAGCGTCGTCGGTGGGCTTCACCGGCTTCGAACGCCGAGCCATCGTTTCGCGCCGCGGGTTGCGGCTGCCGTGTTTGTCGTACACCGCCCTCGCCTCGCGCTGCGCCGCGTCATCGGCTTTGCGGTCGTGGATGCGCTGCCTGGCGTCCTGCGTCGCAGCGACGAGATCGACCACCGGATCGGGATAGCCCACCGGGCGCAGTTGCGTGGCGCCCAACAACCAGGGCTCATGCACCGCATCACCGGCGACATCGCGCAGCTCGGGCACCCAGCGGCGGATGAAGACGCCGTCGGCGTCCTGATCGCGACTTTGCTTCACCGGGTTGTAGATGCGGATCGTGTTGATGCCGGTGACGCCGCTCTGCATTTGCGCTTGCGCGTAGTGGATGCCGGGTTCGTAGTCGAGGAACTGCCGCGCCAGAAACAGCGCGGGTTCGCGCCAGTGCAGCCACAGTTGATAGCTAGCGAAGCTCATCAGCATCGCGCGCATGCGGAAATTGATCCAGCCGGTGGCGTGCAGGCTGCGCATGCAGGCGTCGACAAACGGAAAGCCGGTGCGACCGGCGCACCACGCCCCGAAGCGCCCTGCCTCGTCGACTGACAAAGCACCTTCGTTGCGCAGGCCGTCGAAGCCGCGGTTGACGTTGCGAAACTCGATGCCCGGCTCGCTTTCGAGCTTCTGGATGAAGTGGCAGTGCCAGTGCAGCCGACTCTCGAAACTGTGCAGCGAGGCCAGTGCGCCCGCGGGTCGCTGATCGAGCGGCAGCGCCATCAGCTCGCTGCGCCGTCGCCACACCGTGTGCGCGCATTCGCGGATCGACAGCGTGCCCCAGGCGAGGTGCGCCGACAGCCGCGAGCAGGCTTCGGCGGCGGTCAGCGGGCTCGACATCTCGGTGCGGTAGCGCTGGCCGCGCCACGAGAGAAAGCTGTCGAGCAGCGCTAGTGCCTGGCTGCGCCCGCCGCGCTGGCGCAGCGGTTTGTCGGCGTCGCGGCAGGAGATCGTGCCAGTACCAGTGCCACCCGAACCGGGCTCGAGCCACGCGGCCCACTCGATCGCCTCCGGCGCGGCCAGCGGCGGCGGCTCCATCCGCTGCGTCCACAGCTTGGACCACAGGTTGCGATCGCGCAGCCGACGCACGACGCCATTGCAAGGCAGTTCGTGCCACAGCACACCGTGGTCGGCGCACCAGCGCGCCACCGCACGATCGCGTGCGTAACTCCAGCCGTTGCCGGTCTCCTCGTGGCTCCACAGCACGAACGGGCCGTGCCCGTCGTGCAGGCGCTGCAGCGCAACCAGCGCCGCACCTTGGAAGCGCCGCAACGCACCGCCGCGTTGCCGACACCACCCGTCGAGTTCAACCAGACATTCGTGCGCAAACGCGCGGTGCTGGGTGGCGGCGTCGGGCTGCGCCCAGGCCTCGGGTTCATCGACCCAGATCGGCAGCACCGGACCGGCCTGCGCCGCACGCACCAGCGGGGCGTGATCGGTCCAGCGCAGATCCTTCTTGAACCACAGCACTTGCAACATCGAGCGCAGTGTAGACAGCTTGACTGGCTGTCGGCCCCCGCGTGAGGCGCCTCAGAGACACCTCAGCGACTCAGCCGCTGGCGTGCCGATTCGTAGAGGCACACGGCGGCCGCCGCACCGACGTTGAGCGACTCTTCGCCGCCCGGCTGCGGAATGCGCAGCGACTGGCTGCAACGCGCCTGCAATGCCGAAGAGACGCCCTCGCCTTCATGCCCCAGCACCCAGGCACACGGCCAGGGCAGCGTCACTTCATGAATCGCCGGCGCCGCATGCGAGCTGGTCGCGAGCAAGGGAACGGTCAGCGCCTTCAAGGCCGCAGCCTCGACCCCTTCGACCAACGTCAAGCCGAAATGCGCGCCCATGGCGGCGCGCAGCACCTTCGGCGACCACAGGCCGGCGGTGCCCTTCAATGCGACCACCTGCGTGAAACCGAAGGCAGCCGCGCTGCGCAGCACGGTGCCGACGTTGCCGGCGTCCTGCAACCGATCGAGCACCACCGTCGGCGCATCGGGCAGCAGCTCGACCGCACCGACCCACGGCACGACGAAGCCGATCTGCGGCGGCGATTCGAGCGTGCTGATGCCGACCATCAAGGTGCCCGCCAGCACAGACACCGCAGGCGCCGCCAGCGCCAGATCGCGCAGCGGTGTCGCCCAGGCCGCCTCGGTGATCACCGCGTGCAGCGGTACGCCGCCGCGGTGCAGGAAGGCCCGACACAGGTGATCGCCTTCGAGCCACAACTCGCCTTGCTTGCGATACGCCAACGGATCGCGCCCGAGCTTGCGCAGCCGCACCAGCAGCGGGTTGTCGCGCGAGGTGATCGGCTGGACGGTCGGTGCGGCAGTCACGACGGAAGCACCACCGTCACGGCCGCCAGCACCGCACGCACTGGCGCGAACGAGCGCCGATGCACATCGCAGGCGCCGTGCTCGCGCAACGCAGCGAGATGCGCAGCGGTCGGGTAGCCCTTGTGGCCGTCGAAGCCGTACTGCGGATGGCGCTCGTGCAGCGTCAGGCACAGCCGGTCGCGGTGCACCTTGGCGAGGATCGACGCGGCCGAGATGGCCTGAACCTTCGAGTCGCCCTGCACGATGGCAGCGGCCGACATGGTCAACACCGGCAGCCGGTTGCCGTCGATCAGCACGCGGTGCGGCCGCAGGCGCAGGCCATCGACCGCGCGGCGCATGGCCAGCAGCGTGGCTTGCAAGATGTTGAGGCGGTCGATCTCTTCGACGCTGGCCTCGGCGATGCAGCAGCACAGGGCCTTGGCACGGATTTCGTCGTACAGGCGCTCGCGTGTGCGGGGGCCGAGCTTCTTCGAATCGTCGAGCCCGCGAATCGGCAGCAGATCGTCGAGGATCACTGCGGCGGCAACGACCGGGCCAGCCAGCGGGCCGCGACCGGCCTCGTCGACACCCGCCATCAAAGCGGGCGTGTCCCAGCCGAGGCCGAGCTGATCAACGCGCAAGAATCTTTTCGATCGCATCGGTGGCCGCCTGCGCGGTGTTGCGGCGCAGCGTGTGGTGCAAGGTGTCGAAGCGGGCCGCCAGCGCGAGGCAGGTCGCCGGGTGGTCCAACCAGCCGAAGGCCGCGTCGGCCAGCGCCTCGGGTGTGGCGGCGGCTTGCAAAAATTCAGGCACGGCGAACTCGCGCAGCAGGATGTTCGGCAAGCCGACCCAGGGCTGGTAGTTTTTGCGCTTCATGATCTGCGCGCTGAGCCAGTGCATCTTGTAGGCGATCACCATCGGCCGTTTGAACAGCGCCGCCTCCAGCGTGGCGGTGCCGCTGGCGATCAGCGTCACATCGCAGGCGGCCAGCGCCTCGTGCGAGCGGCCATCGAGCAGCGTGACATCGACGCCCGCTGCATGCATGGCCAACAACGGCTCGATCGACGGACGCAAACCAGGCGCAGCCGGCAGCACGAAGCGCAGCTCGGGGCGGCGGCGTTTCATCTCGCGCGCGGCAGCCAGCAGCGTCGGCGCGATGTACTGGATTTCGGAGCGGCGGCTGCCCGGCAACAGCGCGACCACGGTGTCGGTGTCGTCCAGCTCCAGCGCACGGCGACTGGCCTGCCGCGGCACCTCGAGCGGGATCGCATCGGCCAGCGGATGGCCCACATACGTCGCCGCGACACCGTGCTGCGCGTACAGCGCGGGCTCGAACGGGAAGATGCACAGCACATGGTCGACGGCGCGCTTGATCTTCTCGATCCGCTCGCCGCGCCAGGCCCAGATCGACGGACCGATGAAGTGGATCGTGCGGATGCCGCTCGCCTTCAGCCGCGCTTCGAGGTCGAGGTTGAAGTCCGGTGCATCGACGCCGATGAACGCATCCGGCGGGTCTTGCAGCAGTCGCGCGGCCAACCGGTTGCGGATGCCGAGCAGCTCGGGGTAATGCCGCAGCACCTCGGCATAGCCGCGCACCGCCAGCTTGTCGCTCGGCCACCAGGCGTCGAAGCCGTGCGCCGCCATCTTCGGCCCACCAATGCCCATCGAGGCGAGCCCGGGCCAGCGATGCGTCAGGCCGCCGAGCAGCAGCCCAGCCAGCAAATCGCCCGACGCTTCGCCCGCCACCATCGCGAGGCGCGGCTCACCCGGCAACATGGCGGGCGCCGCCGGGCCGCTCCCAAGGCGAGCGGCGCCCCCTCGGGGGGCAGGAGCGCAGCGACGTGGGGGCAGACGTGCCACCGCCGGGCCGCTCCCAAGGCGACCGGCGCCCCCTCGGGGGGCAGGAGCGCAGCGACGTGGGGGCAGACATTCTTAGCGCGCGATACCGCGCTGCGAGGCCGCGAGAAACTCGGTCATCACCGCGACGTCGGCGACCGCGTCTGGCACGCTGGCCGCCAGCTCGGCGATCGCCTCGCGGGCCTGTTCTAGCGTGTTTCCCTGGCGGTACAGCAGCCGGTGCATTTGCTTGACGGCGGCGATGCGTTCGGCGCCGAATCCGCGTCGGCGCAGGCCTTCGACGTTGAATCCACGCACCGCGAGCGGGTTGCCGTCGACCATCATGAACGGCGGTACATCTTGCGACACCGCGCTGGCGAAGCCGATCATCGCGTGCGGCCCGACCTTGACGAACTGGTGCACACCGGTCAAGCCACCGACGATGACCCAGTCGCCCAGATGCACATGGCCGGCCAGCGTCGCGTTGTTGGCGAGGATGGTTTGGTTGCCGACCTGGCAGTCGTGCGCGATGTGCGCATACGCCATCACCCAGTTGTCGTCGCCGACATGCGTCACGCCGCTGTCTTGCGCGGTGCCGATGTTGAAGGTGCAGAACTCGCGGATCGTGTTGCGATGGCCGATGTGCAGTTCGGTCGGCTCGTCGCGGTACTTCTTGTCCTGCGGTATTGCGCCGAGCGAACAAAACTGGAAGATCCGGTTGTCGCGGCCGATCGTGGTGCGGCCTTCGATCACGCAGTGCGGGCCGATCGCCGTGCCGGCACCGATGCGCACCTGCGCACGCACGATGCTGTAAGGCCCGATGCTGACCGAGTCGTCGAGCTCGGCGCCCGTTTCGATGATCGCGGTGGGGTGGATCAGCGACATGTCACAGCGTCACAAGGTCTCAGGGTCACCAGAACAGATGCGCCGCGCCATACAGCCGTGCCATCGTGCTCAGGCGATCTTGCGCACGGTGCACATCAGCCCGGCCTCTACGGCCAGCTCACCATCCACCGTGCCACGCGCCTTGAACTTGAAGATGCCGGACTTCTGGCGTTCCAGCGTGACCTCCAGGATCAACTGGTCGCCGGGTTCGACCGGCCGCTTGAAACGCGCACCATCGATGCCGGCGAAATAAAACAGCGAGTTGTCACTGGCCGACAGGTCCAGCGTCTCGAAGCCCAGGATCGCTGCGGCCTGCGCCAGTGCTTCGATCATCAGCACACCCGGCATCACCGGTCGCTGCGGGAAATGGCCGCTGAAATAAGGTTCGTTGATGCTGACGTTCTTCAGCGCCTTGATGAAGTCGTTTTTCTTGAGTTCGAGCACGTGTCGACGAGCAGGATCGGATAACGATGCGGGATTTTCTTCAGGATCTCGTGGATGTCCATCGTCATGATTTGCTGTTCTTCTCGAGGACCCGAATACGGTCGCGCAATCGATGCAATTGACGCAGCGTGGCTGCGTTCTTTTCCCACGATGCATTGTCATCGATGGGAAACAGGCCGGTGTACACGCCCGGCTTGCCGATCGAGTGCGACGCCACCGAGCGCGCCGAGATGTGCACGTGATCGGCCAGCGTCACATGACCCGACACACCGGCGCCGCCCGCCAGCGTGCAGTGCGCGCCGATGCGGGCGCTGCCTGCCACGGCGGCCGTGCCGGCCATCGCGGTGTGCGCGCCGACGTGCACGTTGTGCCCGATCTGCACCAGGTTGTCGAGCTTGACGCCGTCTTCGATCACGGTGTCGTCGAGCGCGCCGCGGTCGATGCAGGTGTTGGCACCGATCTCGACATCATCGCCAATGCGCACGCCGCCAAGCTGTTCGATCTTTTCCCAGCGGCCGGCATTCGGCGCAAAACCGAAACCGTCGGCGCCGATCACGACGCCGCTGTGGACGATGCCGCGTGCGCCGATGTGGCAGCGCGCGCCGAGCACCACCTGCGGCGCGAGGCGCGTCTGTGCACCGATGGATGCGCCCGCGCCGACGAAGCACTGCGCACCGATCACCGCACCGTCGCCGATCACCGCGCCTTCTTCGATCACGGCCAACGCGCCGATGGACACATCGCGGCCCAGGCTGACTTCAGGGTGCACCACCGCGCTGCGATGAACCGCAGCCACAACCGCGCCACGGGCGTTCGCAACCCACCACTGCGTGAGCCTGGCGAAACACAGGTAAGGATCGGCAGCGATGAGCGCGTCGCCACGCTGCACCGCTACATCGCGGTGCGCGGGCGAGACGATGACGCAACCCGCCTTGGATTCGGCGAGTTGAGCCAGGTAACGCGGACTGGAGACGAAGGAGATCGTGTCCGGTGTCGCGCTATCGAGAGACCCGATGCGGCTGACGACCCGCGCCGGATCGCCGATCAGTTCGGCGTCTAGTTGCGCTGCCAGTTCACCCAGCGTGAACCGTGTGACTGGGTCACTTGGCGCCCTGTGCATTCAGCGCCTTGACCACCTTGTCGGTGATGTCGATCTTCGGGCCGGCAAAAACCGCTTCCTGGATGATCAGGTCGTACTTGTCGGCTTCGAAAATTTGCTTGATGACCTTGTTGGCACGCTCGACCACCGCAGACAACTCTTCGTTCTTGCGCTGCGTCAGGTCTTCCTGGAACTCGCGGCGCTTGCGCTGGAACTCGCGGTCCGCCTCGACCAGATCGCGCTGGCGTCGGCTGCGCTCGGATTCGGCGAGGGTCGGCGCGTCCTTTTCCAGTTTTTCGCTGCTCGATTTCAACTTGCTGGCCAGCTCGGCCATGTCTTTGTCGCGCTTGGCGAACTCGGTTTCGAGCTTGGCCTGGGCCGCCTTCGCCGGGATGGCTTCCCGAAGCACCCGATCGCTGTTGACATAGCCGATCTTCAGTTCCTGGGCCTGGGCGTTCCAGGTGAGTGCCAGCAGCACCGACGCGGCCAACGCGTTCGTA
The DNA here is from genome assembly GCA_031390425.1 of Rhizobacter sp. GTDB lineage: Bacteria > Pseudomonadota > Gammaproteobacteria > Burkholderiales > Burkholderiaceae_C > PBB1. The sequence continues at coordinate 31,972 of JANMTL010000030.1, read as the reverse complement.
AGTAACCTGTTCATCAAAACGCGGTCCCGAGTTGAAATTGAAGACGCTGAATTCTATCTGTTGGCAACTTCTTGATCGGTGAGCCGTAGCTGACCTTCAGCGGGCCGACCGGTGACACCCAACTCACGCCGAGCCCGATCGAGGCGCGCAGGCTGTCGAAGGAGAGCTTGTCACTCACGGCCCAGACATTGCCGATGTCGGTGTAGGCAAACCAGCGCAACGTCCGGTCGTTGCCGGTGCCGGGAATCGGCAGGTACAACTCGGTGTTGATATTGAGTCGGCGGTTGCCGCCGACGTAGGCGCCGAGGTTGTCGACCTGACCGAGTGAGCCCTGGTCGAAGCCGCGCACCGTGCCCAGGCCGCCACCGAAAAAGTTCTTGAAGATCGGGTACGGGCGGCCGCCCAGGCCCTTGCCGTAACCCACCTCGGCGTTGACGCCGAGCGTCACGCGCCTGAACGGCGTGAAGTACTCCTGGAACTGCAAATTGGCACGCACGTAACGCTGATCGCCGGCGATGCCGAGGTCGACGTTGACGCGCTGGAATCGGCCGCGAGTCGGCACCAGGGCACTGTCACGCTGGTCGCGGGTCCAGCCGATCGTCAGCGGCATCGACGTGCTGCTCGCACCGAACTGTTCGCGGTATCGGAAGTAGCTGTCGGGCAGGTTGTTGGTGCCCTTGATCTCGGTACGCTCGATGCCGATGCCGAAGAACACCGTATCGAACTCGCTGAACGGCACGCCGAAGCGCACCGACGCACCGGGGGTGACCAGTTTGTAGTCCTCGCCCTGGCTGTTCTGCGGCGACGAGGTTCGGTAGTAGAAATCGAAGGCTCTGGAAATGCCATCGATCGTGAAATACGGATCGACGGTGCTGAGCACGATGGACCGCTGCGACTTGCTGGTATTGAACTCGAGCCCCAGGTAATTGCCGGTGCCGAAGACGTTTTCCTGCTTGACGGAGGCCGTCAGCGACACCTTGTCGGCACTGGAAAAGCCGGCCCCCAGCAGCAGGTTGCCGGTCGGCTTTTCCTTGATGGTGAGCACCAGGTCGACCTGGTCGGAGGTGCCGGGCACCTCGTTGGTGTCGATGTTGACATCGGCGAAGTAGCCGAGGCGGTCGACCCGGTCGCGCGACAGCTTGATCTTGCGTCCGTCGTACCACGACGACTCGAACTGCCGGAACTCACGACGCACCACCTCATCGCGGGTGCGGGTGTTGCCCGCCACGCTGATTCGCCGCACATAGACGCGCCGCTGCGGTGCGGCCACCAGAGTCAGCTCGACCCGTCCGTTGACCCGGTCGATGTCGGGGCGGGCCTCGACACGCGCGAACGCATAGCCGAAGGTGCCGAATTTTTCAGTGAATGCCTTGGTGGTTTCTGCCACCGCTTCAGCGCGATACGGCTCTCCCGGCTTGATGGTGACCAGCGACTTGAAGTCTTCTTCCTTGGCCAGGTACTGTCCCTCGAGCTTCACCGCCGTGACGGTGTAGGGCTGGCCTTCCTTCAGGTTGATCGTGATCGTGATCTCCTGCTTGTCGGGCGAGATGGCGACCTGCGTCGACTCGACGTTGAATTCGAGATAGCCGCGATTGAGGTAGTACGCCCGCAGCGTTTCCAGGTCGGCGTTGAGCTTGGCGCGCGAATAGCGATCCGACTTGGTGTACCAGGTCAACCAGCCGCCGTCGTTGAGTTCGAACAGGCCCTTCAAGGTACTTTCGCTGAATGCGCTGTTGCCGAGAATGCGCAGCTCCTTGATCTTCGCCGCCGATCCTTCGGTGACGGTGAAGGTCACGTTGACGCGATTGCGCTCTTGGGGCGTCACCGTGGTCACGACCTCGACCCCGTACAGGCTGCGGCTGAGGTACTGGCGCTTCAACTCCTGCTCGGCCCGGTCGGCCAGCGCCTTGTCGAATGGTTGCCCCTCGCTGACGCCGAAGTCCTTCAAGGCCTTGACCAGAACGTCCTTCTCGAACTCCTTCGTGCCGACGAAATCGAGGCTGCCGATCACCGATCGTTCGTCGACGACGATCACCACCACCGAGCCGTCGATCTGGATGCGCACGTCCTTGAACAAGCCGGTGGCGAACAAGGCGCGCAGCGCCGCCACGCCCTTCTCGTCGGTGTAGGTGTCACCGATGCGAAACGGCAGCGATGCGAAGACGGTACCGGCGTCGCTGCGTTGCAGGCCTTCCACGCGGATGTCGGCCATCTTGAAGGGCTCGACCGCCCAGGCCGAGCCGGTGTGCAAGGCCGCTGCAAGGACGAGACCGACGAACGTGGGGCGAAGAAGGATCGAGCGGGGAGCAATACGCAGGGTGGGTCGCATAAGAAAATCAGTGCAGGCCCATCAGTCGGGCCACGTCGTTGAAGAGAGCGATGGACATCAGCATCAGCATGATGGCCACCCCCCCGCGCTGCAGGCGTTCTAGCCACAAGTCCGGGACCGGTCGCCCCGTCATCGCTTCGAAAAGATGGTACATGAGGTGTCCGCCGTCGAGCATCGGCAGCGGCAACAGGTTCAGCACGCCGAGGCTGATGCTGACCACCGCCAGAAAGCCGAGGTAGTAGGCGAAGCCGACACGCACCGACTGGCCGGCGTAATCGGCGATGGTCAGCGGGCCGGTGAGATTTTTCAGCGAGGCCTCGCCGGTCAGCATGCGGCCGAACATCTTCAACGTCAGCACCGAGGTGTCCCAGGTGCGCGTGGCCGCCTGCGCCAGTCCGTCGAGGAAGCCGTAGCTCACCATGACCATCTCCGGCGGCCCGCCGATGAACGCTTCGATGCGCCCGATGCGGCGGTCGCCGTCGGCGACCACCGCTGGCTCGACGACGAGATCGAGCGTCTGCCCGGCGCGGTCGACCTGCCACTGTTGCGCTGCCGACGTGGCCGCGGCGACGCTGGTTCGGATGATTTCTCGCAGGCTCGCAGCATCGGCGATGGCGACCCCGTCGACCGACAACACGCGGTCACCAGCGCGCAGGCCGGCCGCTGCTGCCGCACCGCCCGGCTTGATCTCCCCCATCACCGGTTCGGTGTAGACGCCGCCCAGGCCAACTCGGCGCATCAGTTGCGCATCGACATCGCGACCCTCGACGCGATCGAGCGGCAGCACCACGCTGCGCTCATGGTGGCCCGCAGCATCGCTGACCCGCAGGTGCAGGGTCTCGTCGCGCAGCACCGCCTGCGTGACACGCCAGACCAGGTCGGTCATCGATCGGACTTCGGTCCAGTCTTCACCGTCGGCGGAAGTGTCCTGAACCCAGTCGCCGGCCCGCAGACCGGCATCGGCCGCCACGCTGGCGGCGAGCGGCGCGCCGAGCACGGCCTTCGGCTCTTGCATGCCGATCCAGTGCGCGCTGGCGTACAGCACGACCGCGAGCAGCAGGTTGGCGATCGGGCCCGCGGCAACGATCGCCGAGCGCTTCCACAACGCCTGCTGGTTGAAGGTCTGGCTGCGCTCGGATGGGGCGACCGGCCCCTCGCGCTCGTCGAGCATGCGCACGTAGCCGCCGAGCGGCAGCGCAGAGACGACGAACTCGGTGCTGTCGGGGGTCGCCTGACGACGCCAGATCACGCTGCCGAAGCCCACCGAAAAGCGCAGCACCTTGACCCCGCAGGCCACCGCGACGCGGTAGTGACCGTACTCGTGGACGACGATCAATACACCCAGCGTCAGCACGAAGGCGAGCACGGTGGTGATCATCGCGACAGCCGCTCCACCTGTTGCGAGGCCGCGCAACGCACCCGCGCGTCGAGTTCGATCAGGCCCTCGACCGATCGACATTCGTCGGGCTCGGGCAGCACCGACTCCAGCGTGCGGGCATTGACATGGTGGATCGCGTCGAAGCGAATCGCACCGCTTAGGAACGCTGCCACGGCCACCTCGTTGGCGGCATTCAACACGGCGGTGCTGCCTTCGGGCCCGCGCAGCGTCTCCCACGCCAACGGCAAGCCGGGGTAGCGCTGGAAGTCGGCCGGCTCGAAGGTGAGTGCCGCCAGCGAAGGGAAGTCGAGCCTGCCGGCGCCCGAGGTCATGCGCTCGGGAAACGACAGGCCATACGCAATCGGCACCCGCATGTCGGGCGTGCCGAGCTGCGCCAGCACCGAGTTGTCGCGGCACACCACCATCGAATGCACGATGCTCTGCGGGTGCAGCACCACCTTGATCTGCTCGGGCGTCAGGTCGAACAGCCAGCGCGCCTCGATCACTTCGAGCGCCTTGTTCATCATCGTGGCCGAATCGACCGAGATCTTGCGGCCCATCACCCAGTTGGGATGCGCACAGGCCTGGTCGGGCGTGACGCTGGCGAGCGTGCTCAGGTCGCGCGTGCGAAACGGGCCACCAGACGCGGTCAGGATGATGTGATCGATGCGGGCGCTCCAGGCGCTGCGGTCTTCGGGCAGGCACTGGAAGATCGCCGAATGCTCGCTGTCGATCGGCAGCAGGTGCGCGCCGCCCTCGCGCACCGCCGACATGAACAACGCGCCACCGACCACCAGCGCCTCTTTGTTGGCCAGCATCAGGCGCTTGCCTCCGCGCGCGGCGGCCAGGCACGGCGCCAGCCCGGCGGCACCGACGATGGCGGCCATCACCGCATCGACCTCGGGGTGCGACGCCATCTCGCACAGCGCCTGCGGGCCGACCAGCACGGCGGTGTCGCACCCCGCGTCGCGAAGCTGCGACTGCAGCGCGCGCGCCGGGCCGGGCTCGGGCAGCACCGCGAACGTCGGCCGCCACGCCATGCATTGCGCCCGCAACTCGTCGACCCGGTGATGCGCCGTCAACGCGAACACCTCGAAGCGATCGGTGTGGCGCGACAGCACGTCGAGCGTGCTGGTACCGACCGATCCGGTCGAGCCGAGGATGCAGATGCGCATGCGACCGCTTGCGTTGTTCATGTCACACCGGCCTCATACAGAGCTCAGGGCCAAGGCCAGCGGAAACACCGGCAGCAGCGCATCGACCCGATCTAGCACGCCGCCGTGGCCGGGCAGCAGACCGCTGCTGTCCTTGGCACCGGCGTGGCGCTTGACCAGCGACTCGACGAGATCACCGACGACACCCATCGCCGCCAGAAAGACACACACCAGCACCAACCCGACAACGCCATGCTGGGCGTGAAGATGCGTGTACAGACTCGGCGAATCCAGCGCCCACACGCGATCGGCCCACAGCCAAAGCAGCGCCAGCACCAGCACCCCGAGCATGCCGCTCCAGACGCCTTCCCAGCTCTTGCCGGGACTGATGGCCAGCGCCAGTTTGCGCTTGCCGAACGCCCGACCGCCGAAGTAAGCAGCGATGTCGGAGACCCACACCAGGCTGAAGATCGACAGGACGAAGTTGATCCCGACGTGGCGCGCACTCGCCAGCGCCAGCCAGGCCAGCCACAAGCCGATCAGGCCCAGCGCCCAGCGCACAGACATCGGCAACCGGCCCCAGCCCGCCGGCCCGGCCTTCAAGGCCCACGCGCCGCCCAGCACCCAGACCCCCATCGCGGCCCACCATGTCAACGGTGGTGCGCTGTGCTCCCAGCCGGCGCCCAGGGCCAGCGCGCAGGCCGCGCCCAGCAGGAGGCCGAACCCGATCGACAGCCGTGCGCCGCCGCCATTGAGACGCACCCATTCCCAGCCGGCCGCTGCGATGAAGATCAGCATGAGTGCGGCGAACGGCAGTGGCACCACCGCGAACAACGCAGGCAAAACCAGGCTCAGCAGAATCACTGCCGTGACCACGCGTTGCTTGAGCATCGTCAGCGCGCCAGCGGAAGCTCGACCGGAGCGGCTTCTTCGAGGGCTCCGAAGCGGCGGTCGCGGCGGGCGTAATCGGCCAGCGCGGCGTCGAGTTCGGCCTCGCCGAATTCGGGCCACAGGCAATCGGAGAAGCACAGCTCGGAGTACGCCGCCTGCCACAGCAGAAAATTGCTGATGCGCACCTCGCCGCCGGTGCGGATGAACAGATCCGGATCGGGCGCATGGCTCAACGCCATGTAGCCGCTGAGCGTTGCCTCGTCGAGCTCGTCGGCATTCACGCCGTCGCGTATCGCCCGTCGGCAGGCCTGAACGACATCCCAGCGACCGCCGTAATTGAATGCCACCGACAGCGTGATGCGGGTGTTGTTCCGGGTGCTGCTCTCGGCGTGGTCCCACGCCTCGCGCACATGTTCGGCGATGTCGGTGCGATCGCCAACGATGCGCACGCGCACACCGTGCTTGTGCATGACGCCGAGGTACTTCGACACCGCCAGCAACACCAGCGACATCAACCCGGACACCTCGTCGTTGGGCCGCTTCCAGTTCTCGGACGAGAACGCGAACACCGTCAGGTACTCGACGCCGCGGTCCGCGCAGGCCAGCACCGTGTTGACGAGGGTGTCGACGCCTTGTTTGTGACCGAGGAAGCGGGGTTTGAATCGGCTCTTCGCCCAGCGCCCGTTGCCGTCCATCACGATGGCGATGTGGCGGGGAATCTTCGAAGCGTTGGGCAAGGCACTCACTGAATCTGGCACCTCAGCGTCTGACGACAGCGCCGGTCATACCGCCATCACTTCGGCTTCTTTCGCCGTGACCAGCCGGTCGATTTCACCGATCGTGCGGTCGGTGAATTTCTGCACCTCGTCGAGCGAACGACGCTCGTCGTCCTCGGAGATTTCCTTGTCCTTCAACAAGCGCTTCGCGTGGTCATTGGCGTCCCGGCGCAGATTTCTCACCGCGATGCGGGCATCTTCTCCAGCCGTGCGCACCAGCTTGGTCATTTCCTTGCGACGCTCTTCGGTCAGCGCAGGCATCGGCACCCGCAGCAGATCGCCTTGTGAAGAAGGATTCAGTCCGAGTTCGCTTTCGCGGATGGCTTTCTCGATCTTCGGGCCCATGCCTTTTTCCCATGGCTGGACGCCGATCGTGCGGGCATCGATCAAGGTCACGTTGGCCACCTGACTGATCGGCACCGGCGAGCCGTAATAGTCCACCTGCACCTGATCGAGGATGCCCGGGTACGCACGACCGGTGCGGATTTTTTGCAACTCGGTTTTGAACGCCTCGACCGAGCGGCCCATCTTCAACTCGGCGTTCTTCTTGATCTCGGCAATGCTCATCGCCCTACCCTGTTCGTATCGCTGCTGACAGTGAATTCACACATGGACGAGCGTGCCCTCGTCTTCGCCCTGGACCACGCGCTTCAATGCGCCCGGCTTGAAAATGCTGAACACCTTGATCGGCAGTTTCTGGTCGCGACACAGCGCGAACGCGGTGGCGTCGAGCACCTGCAGATTGCGCGAGATCGCCTCGTCGAAGCTGATCTGCGAATAGCGCGTGGCGGTCGGGTCCTTCTTCGGATCGGCGCTGTAGACGCCGTCGACCTTGGTCGCCTTCAGCACGATCTCGGCGCCGATCTCGGCACCGCGCAACGCGGCCGCCGTGTCGGTCGTGAAAAACGGATTGCCGGTGCCGGCCGCGAACACCACGACCTTGCCTTCTTCCAGATACTGCAGCGCTTTCGGCCGCACATACGGTTCGACAACTTGGTCGATCGCGATGGCCGACATCACGCGGGCGGTCATGCCTTCCTGACGCATCGTGTCGGCCAGCGCCAGTGCGTTCATCACCGTGGCCAGCATGCCCATGTAGTCCGCGGTGGCGCGGTCCATGCCGACCGAGCCGCCTGCCACACCGCGAAAGATGTTGCCGCCACCGATCACCACCGCGACCTCGCAGCCCATCAACGACACTTCCTGAATCTCGCGCACCATCCGCACGATGGTGGCCCGGTTGATGCCGTAGGCATCGTCGCCCATCAGGGCTTCGCCGGACAGCTTGAGCAGGATGCGCTTGTAAGCGGGCATGAAGTGGATTTCCTGTGCTGCTGAACGTTGGATGGAGTCTAAACCGGGGCTGCCTGCGACTTCGATGGTTGCCCCGGCGGTTCGGCGAGCCACAGCGGGCTTCAGGCCCCCTTCGCAGCAGCCACCTGCGCGGCCACTTCGGCGGCGAAGTCGTCGACCTTTTTCTCGATGCCTTCACCGACGACGTACAACACGAAGCTCTTGACCGTCGTATTGACGGCCTTGAGCATTTGCTCGACGGTCTGCTTGTCGTTCTTGACGAACGTCTGGTTGAACAGGCTGACTTCTTTCAGGTACTTTTGCACCGATCCTTCGACCCGCTTGGTGACGATTTCGGCCGACTGCGGCGCCTTGCCTTCGGCTTTGGCCTTGTCGGCGTCTTCGGCAGCCTTTTGCGAAGCGATCGAGCGTTCCTTGTCTATCAACGCGGTCGGCACATCGGAGGCCGCCAGCGAGACCGGCTTCATCGCGGCGACATGCATCGCGACGTCCTTGGCCGCTACTTCATCACCGTCGAACTCGACCATCACGCCGATGCGCGTGCCGTGCAAGTAACTGGCCAGCTTGCCGCCATCGGCGTAGCGTTTGAAGCGGCGGATCGCCATGTTCTCGCCGATCTTGCCGATCAGGCCCTTGCGCACGTCTTCGAGCGTCGGCCCGAAGCCTTCTTGCTCGTGTGCCAGCGCCGACAGCGCGGCGATATCAGCCGGGTTGTTTTGGGCGACCAGCGCGGCGCACGCCTTGGCGAACGCCAAAAAGGAGTCGTTCTTCGTCACGAAGTCGGTTTCGCAGTTGACCTCGACCAGGGCGCCGACCGTGCCATCGACGCTGGCGGCCACCACGCCTTCGGCAGTGATGCGCGACGCGGCCTTGCCGGCCTTGCTGCCGAGCTTGACGCGCAGCAGCTCTTCAGCGCGCTCGGCATCGCCGCCGGCTTCGGTCAGGGCCTTTTTGCATTCCATCATCGGGGCATCGGTCTTGGCGCGCAGTTCGGCCACCATGCTTGCTGTGATTGCGGTCATTTCCTGTTCTCCGTTGGGTCGGCAGTCCACCGCGCAACGCGGGACCGCCGAGGGCACAAACATTAAAAAAAGGGGCTGTAGCAGCCCCTTTCGATCTCACTTCGGTGAGGCGAGCCGAGGGCTTCAGTGGGCTTCGCTGACTTCCACGAATTCATCGCCTTCGGCGGCCACGGCCTGCACCACTTCGTTGGACGAATTGGCCTTGCCTTCGAGCACCGCGTCGGCCACCGCCTTGGCGTACAGCGCAACCGCCTTGGCCGAGTCGTCGTTGCCGGGGATCACGTAGTCGATGCCGAGTGGCGAGTGGTTCGAGTCGACGATGCCCACCACCGGAATGCCCAGCTTGTTGGCTTCGGCGATGGCGATCTTGTGGTAGCCGACGTCGATCACGAACAAGGCATCGGGCAAGGCGCTCATGTCTTGGATGCCACCGATGTCTTTTTCGAGCTTGATCAGCTCGCGCTGGAACATCAGCGCTTCTTTCTTGATGCGGATTTCGGTACCGGCCTCGATCTGAGCCTGCATGTCTTTCAAGCGCTTCAACGAACCTTTGACGGTCTTGAAGTTGGTCAACATGCCGCCGAGCCAGCGTTGGTCGACGTACGGCATCCCGGCGCGGTGCGCTTCGAGGGCGACCACTTCACGCGCCTGGCGTTTGGTGCCGACCATCAGAATGGTGCAGCGCTTGGCAGCGAGCTGCCGAATGAACTTCATCGCGTCGTTAAAAAGAGGCTGCGTCTTTTCAAGGTTGATGATGTGGATCTTGTTGCGATGGCCGTAAATGTACGGGGCCATCTTCGGGTTCCAGAAGCGGGTTTGGTGTCCGAAATGGACGCCGGCTTCCAGCATTTCGCGCATGCTGACGGTCATGAATAACTCCAAAGGTTGATTCTAAAATCCGGCTTGAATCGCCATTGCTGCTGGAGGACTTCCAACACCTCGGTGACACCTTTTGGCAGCCGGATTTGCGGATGTGTTCATTCTCGGACGGGAAGGCCTCCCGCACCGGAAAAACCCGCTGATCATATCAGCCCCGACATGCATCCGCCTTCCTTTCACGCTCGGCTCGTTGTTCTCGCCACCGCATCCCGTTCGAGTCCGCCATGCGCGTGGCGGGGCTGACGTGAGGATCGCTGTTGTCGGTGCCGGCATCGTCGGTGTGACCTCCGCGCACGAGCTGGCTGCGGCCGGCCACGAGGTGACGGTGTTCGAGCAAGCCGGCGGCGTCGCCTCCGAAGCCAGCTTCGCCCACTCCGGGCTCGACGGCCCGGGCTGTGCGGTCGCCTGGTCGCCACTGTCGGTGACAGGCAGCCTGTTCAGGCTCGGGCTGCGCGGTCGCCTGCCTGATGCACTGGCGCTGAACTTGAACCCGGCCACCTGCGCGTGGGCGCTGAAATGGCTGGCTGCCAACCGCTCGTCCGCCCAGCACGTGCGTCGTCGAGCGCTGCATCGGCTGGCCCGCTACAGCCGTGAACGAACCGTCGAGCTGACACGCGCGCTGCACCTGGATTTCGAGCGCTCGAACGGCGTGCTGATCGTCTCCCGAAGCGCTGCGGACACGCTGCGCCTGCAGCCCGCGCTGGCCGGTCTCGACGAGCTCGGCATCCGCGCCATCCGGCTCTCGCCCGAGCAGTGCCGGTCGGTCGAGCCGGGACTGAATCCCGACGCCCGGCTGCACGCCGCCGTGCACCTGCCCGATGAAGGCGCCAGCAACAGCCGCGAGTTCGCCCACCTGATGCGGCAACAGGCGCAACGCCACGGCACGCGCTTCGTGTTCAACGCGCAGGTGCTGTCCATCCAACCCGGCCTGCGCCCCGAGTTGACCGTGGCGCAGACGAACCAGACGTCCGACGCGCCACCGGTCCGCGAATCCTTCGATGCCGTGCTGGTGTGTGCTGCGTTGGCATCGCGCAAGTTGCTGACCCCGTTGGGCTTGAAGTTGCCGCTGATCGGCGTTCACGGGCATTCGGTCACCGCGCCGATGCGTCTGGACGAGGTGCATGCGCACGTCGGCCCGAGTTCGGTGCTGCTCGATGCACGGCACCTCGTCACGATCAGCCGGGCCGGTTCGCGGATGCGCGTCTCCGGTGGCGCCGTCGCAGGGCACATGACGCGTTCGCGTGCAGCCGCAGCGCTGCGTCGGCTTTATCGAGCACTCGACGAGTGGTTCCCGGGTGCCGCGCGCCTCGGCCAAGCGCAGCCGTGGCAAGGCGTCAGCCCCACCCTGCCCGACGGCCTGCCGGTGATCGGGCCGAGCGGCATCGACGGCGTGTGGCTCAACCTGGGGCACGCCAGCGTCGGCTGGGCCGTGTCCTGCGGATCGGCGCAGGTGCTGGCGGCGATGATGGGTGGCATCCCGCCCGATATCGACACCGGCGGGCTGGGCGTCGAGCGGTTCCGCTGACGCAACGTCGGGTCGGTGCATCATCGGCGTCGCTTCGGTTTTCTTTCTGAGACCGCATCACTTCAACGCCCCATGCATCGCATCCTTCCGCCGTCCCAACGCTGGCCGCTGCACACCGTGGCGGCCACCCGCCAGATCGAAGCCGACGCGGCGCCAGCGCTGCCACCGCACACGCTGATGCGCCGGGCGGGCGAAGCGGTGGCTCGGCTGACGGTGGCGGTGGCACCGCACGCACAGCGCATCTGGATCGCGGCGGGACCGGGCAACAACGGCGGTGACGGGCTCGAAGCCGCAGCGCTTCTGCAAACGGCAGGCAAGCAGGTGCTGGTGACCTGGCTGGGTGCTGCCGACGGCGACCGGCGTGCGCCAGCAGATTCGTTGGCGGCGCGCGACCGCGCCCTCGCCGCCGGTGTTCGGATCGTCGACGGCTTGCCTGATGCCTCGCACACCCACGATGTCGCGATCGACGCGCTGCTCGGCATCGGCGCCATGCGCGCACCCACGGGGCTGCTGGCCACATCGATCGCACGCCTGAACGCCGGCGCCTGCCCGGTGCTGGCCGTCGACCTGCCCTCAGGCCTGGACGCCGACACCGGCCGCTGGTTGGGCGATGCGTGCGTGCGTGCCGACCACACGCTGGCGCTGCTGACGCTGAAGCCCGGACTGTTCACCGCCCGCGGCCGCGACCAGGCCGGCGTGATCTGGCTCGATGCGCTCGGCGTGTTGGGCGCAACGGCCCCCGACGCCTGGCTGAGTGGCACCACAGCGCTGGCAGCGCCGCGCCGGCACGCGCAGCACAAGGGCAGCTTCAGCGACGTGGCCGTCATCGGCGGCGCGACCGGCATGGCCGGTGCGGCCTTGCTGGCGGCCCGCGCAGCGCAGGCGGCCGGCGCCGGGCGGGTGATCGTCGAATGGCTGCAAGAAACGGCGTCAGGCACGTTTGGCGTCGACGGGCTGCACCCCGAGCTGATGATGCACAGCGGTTGGTCGCAGTCCGAGCCGTCCGTCCTGTCCAGCGCGACGGTTGTCTGCGGTTGTGGAGGCGGCGACGCGATGCGCGAGCGGCTGCCCCGGCTGCTGAGCCTGGCCGGCCGGCTTGTCCTCGACGCCGATGCGTTGAACGCGCTCGCCGCCGACCCGGTACTGATGACGCAATTGCGCGCTCGTGGCAAACGCTCGATCGCCACCGTGCTCACCCCGCATCCGCTGGAGGCCGCCCGGTTACTGGCGTGCGACACCGCCGCCGTGCAGTCGGACCGACTCGCAACGGCTCGCGCTTTGACCGATCTGACCGGCTGCGTGGTCGTGCTCAAAGGATCGGGCACCATCACCACCGCGCCGGGGCACGTGCCCCACCTCAACGGCACCGGCAACGGCTCACTGGCGAGCGGCGGCACCGGCGATGTGCTGGCCGGCTGGCTCGGCGGCCGCTGGGCACAGGCGGGACGGCGCTGCGGCGTCGATGAACTCAGCCTGGCCTTCGCCACCGCCTCGCAGGCGGTGGCCGATCACGGGGCTGCGGCCGAACCGTTGCGCCCCGGCGCCTTGTCGGCCAGCGAGCTGATCGGGCGGCTGCAGCACGGCCTGAGGCACAGCCGTGTGGTCAGATCAACCGGCGCCAACCGGGGCGATTAACGCCGCCTGGCCGCCTTCGCCGGACCCTTGCGCGCAGCCGTTTTGGCCGCCTTCACCGGATTCAACCGGGCGCCAGACGCGCTGTAGCCCTTGCGTTTGCCCGCGGCCTTGACCGCGCGGTCGGTCTCCTTGACGCTGGCGAGTTCGGCCACTGCGCTGGCGTTGCGATCGCCGTTTCGATCGGCACCGCGCTCGCGCTTGGCGCGCACCATCGCTGCGTCTTCTTCGCCGTCGCGCACCATGCGGAAATCGATCTTGCGGCCGTCGAGATCAACGCGGCTGACCTGCACCCGCACCCGCGAACCGACCGCATATCGCACGCCGGTGCGCTCACCGCGCAGCTCCTGCTTGACCTCGTCGAAGCGGTAGTACTCGCCACCGAGTTCGGTGATGTGCACCAGCCCTTCGACGTACAGGCCGTCGAGCTGCACGAACAGCCCGAAGCTGGTGGCAGCACTCACGCGACCGCTGTATTCCTCACCCAGGTGCTCGCGCATGTAGCGGCATTTCAGCCACGCCTCGACATCGCGCGACGCCTCGTCGGCGCGGCGCTCGTTGGCGCTGCAATGCGCACCGGCGACTTCCCACACCTCGCCCTCGGCGGTCAGCGTCACGGTCTTGGCGGGCTTCGCCTGCTTGGAGGGTTTGGCCAAACTGCGCGCCAGCGGCATCGATTCGACCAGGCCCTTGCTCAGCAGGTAGCGCTTGCTGCCGAGAATGGACTTGATGACGCGGTGAACCAGCAGGTCGGGGTAGCGGCGGATCGGGCTGGTGAAGTGCGTGTAGGCGTCGTAGGCCAGCCCGAAATGCCCGCTGTTGGTGGCGGTGTAGATCGCCTGCTGCATCGAGCGCAGCAGCATCGAATGAATCTGCTCGGCGTCGATGCGGTCCTTGGTGGCGGCGGCGATCAACTGGTATTCGCGCGGCTTCGGGTCGTCGCTGATCGACAGGCCCAGGCCGAGCGCGCGAAGGTAGTTCTGCAGCAGCGTCTTCTTCTCGGGCGTCGGGCCTTCGTGCACGCGGTACAGCGACGGGTGCTTGGCCCCGGCGATGAAGTCGGCGGCGCACACATTGGCGGCCAGCATCGCCTCTTCGATCAGCTTGTGGGCCTCGTTGCGGGTGCGCGGAATGATCTTCTCGATGCGGCCGTTGTCGTCGCAGACGATCTGCGTCTCGGTGGTCTCGAAGTCGATGGCGCCGCGCTTGGCGCGCTCTTTGACCAGTGCGCGGTAGACCTCGTTGAGGTTCAGCAGATCGTCGACCAGCTCCTTGCGGCGCGTGGCTTCGGGGCCGCGCGTGTTACCGAGGATCGCCGCCACCTCGTTGTAGGTGAAGCGCGCATGCGAATTGATGATGGCCGGAAAAAACTGATACGCGTGGATCTCGCCGGTGGCCGTGATCAACATGTCGCAGACCATCGCCAGCCGGTCTTCGTTCGGGTTCAGCGAACACAGGCCGTTCGATAATTTTTCCGGCAACATCGGGATCACGCGGCGCGGAAAGTACACCGAGGTGGCGCGTTCGTAAGCGTCGTGGTCGAGGGCTTCGCCCGGCTTCACGTAATGGCTCACGTCGGCAATCGCGACGATCAGCCGCCAGCCGTTCGGCGCCTTGCTGCGGCCCACGCTCTTGCCGACCGCAGCCGGCTCGCAATACACCGCATCGTCGAAGTCGCGCGCGTCTTCGCCGTCGATGGTGACCAGCGCCACGTCGGTCAGATCGATGCGATATTTGCGATCGACGGGACGGAGCTTGTCCGGCAAGCCCGCCGCCTGCGCGAGTGTTTCGGCAGAGAAGCGGTGCGGCACTTCGTACTTGCGCACCGCGATCTCGATTTCCATGCCGGGGTCGTCGATCTCGCCGAGCACCTCGGTGACGCGGCCCACTGGCTGCGAGTACATCGAGGGCGGCTCGGTCAGCTCGATCGCGACCACCTGCCCGGCAGTTGCGTTGGCCACCGCGTTCTTCGGGATCAGGATGTCCTGCCCGTAGCGCTTGTCTTCGGGGGCGACCAGCCAGACCCCACTTTCGTGCAGCAGGCGGCCGATGATCGGCGCCTTCTTGCGCTCGATGATTTCGAGCACGCGGGCTTCGGGGCGTCCCTTGCGGTCGAGGCGCACGATGCGTGCCTTGACGCGGTCTCGGTGCAGCACCGCGCGCATTTCCTGCTGGGAGAGATAGAGGTCGGGTTGGCGATCGTCGCGGATAACGAAACCGTGTCCGTCGCGGTGGCCCTGCACAGTGCCTTCGACCTCGCTTATGAGGTCGGCTCCGACGGAGGACGGGGGTTGGTTTATTGTCTTGTCGATGATATGATCTCAGGCTTCCTGAATGCCCAGGTGGCGGAATTGGTAGACGCACTAGTTTCAGGTACTAGCGGGTAATTCCGTGGAGGTTCGAGTCCTCTCCTGGGCACCAAATATAACGAAGCCAGCTCACGCTGGCTTCTTCGTTTGCGGTTGATAAAAACAGGGTGGAAAGCGCGGCGAGCGGATGCTCGACCAGGCTTTCAAATCGCGAATTTCTTCGCAAGCACGTCGGGTCGCATGCCGTCGTATTCTTCGAACGGCTGATGAATCCACGGACTCGTCGGCAACAGTTCGACGTGGTAGTCGGGCGTATATGAAGACACGCCCTTGGCCCAGATCACCGCCGACCGCAGTTCGCTGATCGAGGGCATGCCGCGCAGCCGATCGACCACCGCCCGCAGCGTCACGCCGGTGTCGGCCAGGTCATCGACCAGCAGCACCCGGCCCCTCAGTTCACCGTGCGGCAGCGTGATGTAGGTCGCCATGTCGAGCCGGCCTTGCAGGGTGCCATCGCCATCGCGGTACGAGCTGGTCGACATGATGCCCAGCGGCTTGTCGAACACACGCGAAAGCACGTCGCCCGGCCGCATGCCGCCGCGCGCGAGGCACAAAATCTGATCGAACTCCCAGCCCGACGCGTGAATCTTCAGCGCGAGCCGCTCGATGAGCATGTGGTACTCGCCCCAGGACACATACAGGTGCTTGCCATCGTCGGTCAGCATGCGGGCTCCGAGAGGTGGCGAGCAGCGTGTCGCAGGGTCATGACGATTGCGTCTGGTACGGGTGGCGCAGCAAGATGGTGTGATCTCGGTCCGGGCCGGTGGACACCATGTCGATCGGTGCGCCGATGAAGGCCTTGACGCGCTCCAGATAGCGGCGCGCATTCAGCGGCAGCGCATCCCACTGCGTGACACCGGCCGTCGTCTCGGTCCAGCCGGGGAACGAGTCGTAGATCGGCACGCAGGCGGCGATGTCGTCGGCGTCGAGCGGCAGGATGTCGATGCGCTTTCCGTGCAGGTCGTAGCCGACGCACACCTTGATCTCGTCGAGCCCGTCGAGCACATCGAGCTTGGTGATGCAAAGCCCGGACACGCCGTTGATGATGATCGAGCGCTTCAGCGCCGCGGCGTCCAGCCAACCGCAGCGGCGCGGCCGGCCGGTGACGGTACCGCGCTCCTGGCCGACGGTGGACAGGTGGTGGCCGACGGTGCCGGGCACATCCATCGGCAGCTCGGTCGGGAACGGCCCGCTGCCCACCCGCGTTGTGTAAGCCTTGGTGATCCCGAGGATGTAGTGCAGCAGATCGGGTCCGACGCCTGCACCGGCCGACGCATTTCCCGCGACGCAGTTGCTCGACGTCACGTACGGATAGGTGCCGTGATCGATGTCGAGCAGCGTGCCCTGCGCGCCTTCGAACAGCAGGTTGGCGCCGGCTCGGTGTGCGGTGTGCAGCGCATAGCCCACGTCGGCCATCATCGGCTTGATCTGCTCGGCAACCGACATCGCCAAGTCGTAAATCGGCTGGAATTCGAGCGGCTGCGAATGCAGGTAGCCCGCCAGCGCGATGTTGTGCAGGTCGAGCAACTCGTGCAGCTTCTTCGCGAAGCGCGCTGGGTGCTTGAGGTCCTGCACGCGGAGTGCGCGACGCGCGACCTTGTCTTCATAGGCGGGGCCGATGCCCTTGCCGGTGGTGCCGATCTTGCCGACGCCGCTGGACTCGCGCAGCGCCTCGCGCGCCTTGTCGACTTCGACGTGGAAAGGCAAGATCAGCGGACACGATTCGCTGATGAACAAGCGCGGTCGCACCTCGAGCCCCATCGCCTCCAAGCGCTCGATTTCGAGCAGCAGGTGCTGCGGATCGACCACCACACCATTGCCGATGTAGCAGGCCACGCCGTCGCGCATGATGCCGGACGGGATCAACTGCAACGCAGTCTTGACGCCCTTGATCACCAGCGTGTGCCCGGCGTTGTGACCGCCTTGGAAGCGCACCACGCCCTGCGCATGGTCGGTCAACCAGTCGACAACCTTGCCCTTGCCTTCGTCACCCCACTGGGTGCCGATGACCACCACATTGCGTCCGGCGGTGCCTGCTTCTGACTCGCGCATGTCTTGAAAATCCAAATGAATGATTAAAGCGGGACCCGAGAGGCCATCACAAGGTTCTGACGGTCCATTCGGAGCCTGTCAACACCAGTTCCCGATCGCAATCGAAGCCCGGCCCTTCCATCTCATGGCCGGGCAACAGACACACCACCGACTCGCCTTGCTGTCGCAACTGGCGAACGGCGGCACGCAAGGCCGGGTCTTCGGACCACGGCGCGCGGATCACCGGCAGCGCGTGGCCGACGGGAGCCCGTTCGGCGAGTTCTTTCAAATCGACCACGCTGAAACCCACGGCGGGGCGGCTGCGCCCGAACACGGCGCCGACCTCGTCGTAGCGACCGCCGCGCACCAGGGCATCGCATGAGCCCGGCGCGTACACCGCGAACCGCGCGCCGCTGTAGTAGGCATAGCCGCCGAGGTCGGCCAGGTCGTAGCCGACCCGGACTTCGGGATAGGCCGCGCGGACGTGGCGGGCCAGCAGGCGCAGGTCGCGCAGCGCTGCAGCAATCAGCGGGCGCTTGGGCAGCAGGTTTTCGGCCAGCGACAGCACCTCGTCGTTGCCATAGAGCCGCAGCAAGGTGTCGAATGCGGCACGGATCTCCGCCGAGTATCCCCGTGACAACTCGGTCACCAACGCAGCATCCTTGGCGGCCAGCGCATCGACCAGCAAGTGGATCTGCGCGGCGTCGACCGGCACCCCTGCCAGCAGTCCACGCACGATGCGGGCATCACTCATGTCCAGCGTCGGCGTCTGCAAGCCGACCGCCTTCGCACAATCGAGTGCGAGATCGATGACTTCGAGATCGGCTTCGAGCCCCGCGTGACCGAAGATCTCGGCGCCGAATTGCAACGGTTCGCGGGTGCCGTGCAACCCCGAGGGCAAGGTGTGCAGCAGCGGACCGCAGTAGCAAAGCCGCGTGACGCCCTCGCGATTCAGCAGGTGCGCATCGATACGCGCCACCTGCGGCGTGCTGTCGGCACGCATGCCGACGGTGCGTCCACTGAGCTGGTCGACCAGCTTGAAAGTTCGCAGATCGAGTTCACGTCCGGTGCCGCTCAACAGCGATTCGAGGTGCTCGATCAATGGCGGAATCACCAACTCGTAGCCGTAGCCGCCGGCCACGTCGAGCAGGGTGCGACGCATGCGCTCGACCTGCCGAGCCTGGGCCGGTAAAACGTCAGCGATGTGCTCCGGCAACAGCCAAGCAGACACCATTAAAAATCACCCACCTGTTAAAACGCAGATTGTAGGCGGGCCGTCTCACCCGACCCGCCCCGGAAGCAGGCCAAGCACAGATCAACCCAGCGCAAAAAGGAGGACTGCGCAGCCCGACACCAACGAGGCAAGCCCGAGGAACCGAAGCTGCCCGTCGGACAACTTCGCAGCGCGCTCGAACACGGATCGCCACCGTGCAGGACTCAGGAAGGGCAGCAGCCCTTCCAACACGAGCATCAGACCAACGGCCAGCAGCAGCACGCTCCAGGCGTCGGTCGATTCGGTCACTTGCCGGATGGTTTGGCGCCGAAGCTGCCGCCGAAATTGCCTCGCATGGCTTTGAAGAAATCGCTCGATGGGTCGAGCACCATCACGTCGGACTTGTTGCGAAAGCTCACCCGGTAGGCCTCGAGGCTGCGGTAGAACTGTGCGAACTGCGGGTCTTTGCCGAAAGAGTCGGCGTACAGCGTCGAGGCCCTCGCGTCGCCCTCGCCCTTGACCTTTTGTGCATCGCGGTAGGCCTCGGCCACGATCACCTCGCGCTGGCGATCCGCGTCGGCTCGGATCTTCTCGGCTTCTGCCGCACCGGTGGAACGCAACTCATTGGCCACCCGCTTGCGCTCCGACTCCATCCGCCGATACACCGAATCGGTGATGTTGGACGAGAAATCGACCCGCTTGATGCGCACGTCGACGATCTCGATGCCGAACGACTTGGCTTCGTCGGAAAGCCGTGTGCGCACGCCCTGCATCACCCGATCGCGGTCGGTGGCAAGCATCGCCTGCACTGTGCGCTTGGTGACTTCCTCGTTGAAGGCGGCCTGCACGATCGGGCTCAGCCGGCTTTCGACGTTGCGCATGTCGACGCCGTTGTTGCGAATGAACTGCCGCGCGTCGGTCACACGCCACTTGACAAGCCAGTCGATCACGAGACTCTTCTTCTCGGCGGTGAAGATCGGGCGGGTTTCGGGGCTGTCGAGCGTTTGCGTGCGGCGATCGAGGAACACCACGTTTTGAAACGGTGGCGGCATCTTGAATTTCAAACCGGGCTCGGTGACGACCTCTTTGATCTCACCGAGCGCGTAGATCACCGCGAACTGCCGCTGATCCACGATGAACAACGTCGAGAACGCGACCATCAGCGCGATCAACGCACCGACGACATACAGGCCTATGCGATTCATGGGTAGGTTCCGAGAAGGTTCAGCGACCGTCGCGGTCGCGACCGCGTTGGCCGTCGCGCGAGCGCACATCGAGGGTGCCCGCAGCGGCAGGTGCCGGAGTTGTCTCCGATGGCAGCACGGCGGTCGGCGCCGACGCCGCACCGGCTTGTTGAATCAACTTGTCCAGCGGCAGGTAGAGCAGGTTCGAGTTGCTGCGGCTGTCGACCAGCACCTTGCTGACGTTTGAATAGACCTGCTGCATCGTGTCGATGTAGAGCCGGTCGCGCGTCACAGCGGGCGCTTTCTGGTACTCGACCAACACACTTGAGAAGCGCTGGGCATCGCCTTCGGCCTGCGCGACGATGCGAGACTTGTAGCCTTCGGCCTCTTCGCGCAGACGCGCGGCGGTGCCCTGCGCTTTCGGGATCACGTCGTTGGCGTAGGCCTGGCCTTCGTTTTTCAGCCGTTCGCGGTCGGCACCTGCCTTGAAGGCATCGTCGAAAGCCGCCTGGACCTGATCGGGGGCCTGCACGTTTTGCACGTTCACATTGACGACCAGGATGCCGGTGTTGAGTCGATCGGCCTGTGTCTGGATGGATTTCACCAACTCGTTGGCGATGGCATCGCGTTGCTCGTACAGCACTGAATCCATCGTGCTCTTGCCGACGATTTCGCGCACTGCCGATTCGGCCGCTTGCACGACGGCGTCGTCCGGGTTGCGGTTCTCGAACAGATACGCCCGCGAGTCTTTCAAGCGGTATTGAACAGTGAAGCGGATGTCGACGATGTTTTCGTCCTGCGTCAACATCGACGAATCGCGCAAACCGGTCGATTGCACGACCGCGTTGCGGCCCACTTCGATCGAACGCAACTGCGTGACCGCGACGGTTTCATGCGCCTGGAACGGGTACGGCATGCGCCACTGGAATCCGGCATCCGACGTGTGGCTGTACTTGCCGAACGAGGTGACCACCGCCTGCTGACCTTCCTGCACGATGAAGAAGCCGCTGCCCAGCCACAACAGCGCTGCGACACCGGCGATCAGACCGACCCCGATGCCGGCACTTTTCATGTCGGGCTGAAAGTTACCGCCATCACCCCCCGAAGCAGGCGGACGCGCGCCGCCGCCCTTGCCGCCGAACATGCCGGTCAGCTTCTTGTTGAAGTCGCGCCACAACTCATCCAGGTCGGGCGGGCCGTCTCCCTTGTTCAGGAAAGGTGCCGACAGGGCTTGCGCCAAGGCGCGCAACCGCGAGACGGGACGAACAGTGGCTTCGTTGGGGCTGAGCTTCATGCGAGGAGAGGAAAAGTTCCGGTGGATTCTGGGAGAAGCACGGTGTCGATTTCATCGGCTTCAGAAAGGAATGTCTGGGGCGAGGGGGCCGAATTCAAGGCAGCCGCCGCCGCAACCCCTGCGGCCGACTCGGCGATGAGGCGCCGCAAGGCGGCCAGGCCCACACCTTGGGTCGCGCTGACGAATACGCGCGGCACCAGTTGCCCGTTGTCGAGCACGATCGAGTCGACCGAGCTGCGCGGCGACTGATGATCATCGAGCAGGTCGGACTTGTTGAAGACCAGGATCTGCGGCACGTCTGCGGCGCCAATGCTCACCAGCACCCGTTCCACTTCGGCGCGCTGCTCATCGCGATTCGGACTGGCGGCGTCGACCACATGCAGCAGCAGATCGGCCTGCGCCGCCTCTTGCAGCGTGGCCTCGAATGCCTCGATCAGCTTGTGCGGCAGATCGCAAATGAATCCGACCGTGTCCGACAGCGACACATTGCGACCGGCTTCTTCGAGGTACATCTGCCGGGTGGTCGTGTCCAGCGTGGCGAACAGTTGATCGGCCGCATAAACCTGGGCTTTGACCAAGGCGTTGAAGAGGGTCGATTTGCCTGCGTTGGTGTAGCCGACCAGCGACACGCGGAAGGTCTCGCTGCGTTGTCTCGATCGACGCTGGGTGTTGCGTTGACGCTTGACTTTCTCGAGCCGCTCTTTGACCGACTTGATGCGCTCGCCGATCATCCGCCGGTCAAGCTCGATCTGCGCCTCGCCCGGACCGCCCCGGTTGCCGATACCGCCACGCTGCCGCTCCAAGTGACTCCAGCGGCGCACCAGGCGGGTCGACAGATACTGCAGACGCGCCAACTCGACCTGCAATTTGCCCTCGTGGCTCTGTGCACGGTCGGCGAAGATTTCGAGAATCAACATCGTCCGGTCGGCCACTGCGACGCCCAGATGACGCTCCAGGTTGCGCTGCTGCGCCGCGCCGAGTGCTTGGTCGAACAGCACCACCTCGGCCTGGTGCAAAGCGATCAGCGCCTTGATTTCATCGGCCTTGCCGGTGCCCACGAACAACGCCGGGTCCGGTGACTTGCGACGCGCGATGACCCGGGCGACCGGCAAATCACCGGCCGATTCGGCCAGCAGGGCCAACTCGTCGAGTGTGTCGTCGAACGCCGGGCAGCGACCGATTGCAACGCCGACCAAGATGGCTCGCGCTGGATCGGCGAAGGCAACAGGCGTGGAGTCGGGGTTCAAAGTAGGTGCAGGGTCCGGCCACGGTCGGTGGCGATGCTCAAGCGGCTCACGTCGCCTCGGGCGTTTCGGCGGCGTGGAAATTCACCGCGCGGCCCGGCACCACCGTCGAGATCGCATGTTTGTAAACCATTTGTGTCACGGTGTTGCGCAGCAGGACCACATACTGATCGAATGACTCGATGTGCCCTTGCAATTTGATGCCGTTCACCAAGTAAATCGACACCGGTACGTGCTCTTTGCGCAGCAGATTCAAAAACGGATCTTGCAAAAGCTGACCTTTGTTGCTCACGATATCCTCCGTGTTGTTAGCCATATACCAAGAAACGTTAACACAGGGTTTCCCACCGATCGCCTGGCTGGGCGAATGCCCTCAGCCTTTCGTATCGAACGGATTCTTTCCCGAGCGCATCTCGATGCGCATCGGCGTTCCGGTCAGCTTGAAGTGATCGCGGATGCGGCCTTCGAGGAACCGTTTGTACGCGTCGGTGACGTGTTCCAGCGAATTGCCGTGCACCACGACGATGGGTGGATTCATGCCGCCCTGGTGCGCATAACGCAGCTTGGGGCGAAACATGCCGGCGCGCTGCGGTGTCTGGTGCTCCACCGCGTCGAGCAGCAAGCGCGTCAACACTGGCGTCGACATCTTGCGGGTGGCTGAAGCATGCGCGTCGGCGATGGCTTTCCACACCGGTCCCAATCCCTGGCGCCGGGTCGCAGAAATGTTCATCACCGGCGCGAACTTCAAAAACGCCAGCCGCTGCTCGATCGATCGCTGCAGCAGTTGCTTCTGGTAATCGTCGACCGCGTCCCATTTGTTGACCGCGATCACCACGGCCCGACCGCTCTCGAGGATGTAGCCGGCGATGTGCGCGTCCTGGTCGGTGACACCCTGGGTCGCGTCGAGCAGCAGCAGCACCACGTTCGCATCGGCGATCGCCTGCAAGGTCTTGACGACCGAGAACTTCTCGATCGCCTCGAACACCTTGCCCTTGCGGCGCAAGCCGGCGGTGTCGATCAGCTCGAACTTCTGGCCGTTGCGCTCGAACGGCACGGTGATGGCGTCGCGCGTCGTGCCCGGCATGTCGAACGCCACCAGGCGCTCTTCACCCAGCCAGGTGTTGATGAGGGTCGACTTGCCGACGTTGGGCCGCCCCGCCACCGCCAGCCGGATCGGCGAACCCTCCTGCGCCTCGGCTTCCTCCTCGACGAACTCGAAGCCGGCCAGCGCCGCGTCGGTCAGGCTGCGGATGCCCTGCCCGTGGGCCGACGAGATCGGATGCGGCTCGCCCATGCCCAGCTCGTAGAACTCGCCGAGCAGAGGCGACTCGACCATGCCTTCGGCCTTGTTGGCGGCGATCACCACGGTCTTGCCGACGGTGCGAAGGTAGCGCGCAATATCGTGGTCCTGCGCCGACAAGCCGCCACGGATGTCGACGACGAAGATCACCGCATCGGCCTCGGCCACCGCCTGACGCGTCTGCTTGGCCATTTCCTTGACGATGCCGCTGTCGCAGGTCGGCTCGAAGCCGCCAGTGTCGACGACGATGAACTCGCGGTCGCCGATGCGGCCGTCGCCGTAGTGGCGATCTCGCGTCAGCCCGGAAAAATCCGCGACGATCGCATCGCGGCTCTTGGTCATGCGGTTGAACAGCGTCGACTTGCCCACGTTGGGCCGTCCGACGATCGCGATGACCGGCTTCATGGCAGCAGCCCGACGTGCACCGGGGACCGCGTCATTCAGGTCGCAAGCCGAACAAGCCGCCGTTGCGCGTCACAACCAACACCGTCATGCCCGAAAGCGCCGGGGGTGCGGCGATCGGGCTGCCATCGGTTTCCAATCGCAACTGGGCGACACCGCGGTCGGCCGACAAAAAATGCAGGCGGCCTTCGAAATCGCCGAACACGATCGCCGGGCCGAGACTGAACGGGGTGGAAAGCTGGCGGTACAGATACGCCTCCGAGGTCCAGATCACCTCACCGGTTTTTGCGTTCCAGGCGCTGATCCGATCCGACGCGTCGGCCGCGTACAGGGATTGCGCATCGGCGGCCACGCCCTCGCGTCCACCGAAGTTCTTGGTCCAGACCAGGCTGCCGGTCTCGGCATTCACACAGCCGACCGCCGCCTGGAAGGCCCGGGTGCAAACAACATCGCCGACCCGCACCGCCGGGCCCACCAGATCGGCCAGGCGCTCGACTTCGTTGGAGCCACGCGGCGATGCCAAAGCCACCTCCCAGCGCACCGCACCGTTGGACGGATCGAGCCCGGCGAGTCGCGGACCCTGCCCCACCAGCAAGGTGTTCTTAAAGGCCGCTGCCACGCCGGATTGCGACAAGGTCAAGGCCTCTCCTGGGCGCTGCACGGTCCACAGTCGGGCACCGTTTTGTGCATCGAACGCGGTCACGCTGCGATCGACCCCGACCACGAACACACGCTCACCGGCGACAAGCGGCGCGGTGACCACCCGGGTGGCGATGGGCTGCTTCCACAGCACCTTGCCCGCCTCGATCACCACCACCTGGCCACTGCGCGTCACCACGGCCGCCACCCGGCCGTCGCTGCCGACACCCGCGCTGAGCGACGCACCGGCACTGCCGCGCCACAGTTGGGTGCCCTTATCGGCATCGAGCGCGGTCACGGTGCCGTCCGACGAGGCCACCGTGAAGGTGCCCCCGCTCACCGCCACCGACAGCGGGAATTCCACATCCGAAGTGCTCGATTTCCACACCACACGCCCGGCGATGGCGGGCTTGACTGCTTCGACAGCCTTCGGCTTGGGCTTGTCGGGAACGAGCGAACACGCCGCCAAAGCCGTGCTCAGCAGGAGCACACAGCCATTGACGAGGCGTCTCACTTCGGGGCCCCGGCGCTGGCGGCTGGATCGGCCGAAGCGGCGCTCGACACGGGCGTGGCACCCAACGACGTGAGCTTGGCTTCTATCAGGCGGCGGTACTGGACCTTCGGGTCCATCGCCTGCCAAGCCTGGTTGTAGGCTGCTTTCGCGTCGTCCGGTTTGCCCTGAGCGAACAGCACATCGCCGCGCCGATCGGCGACCAGCGCTTCGAAGCCTGCGGCGGTGGCCGCGTCGAGTTGCTTCAACGCGTCGTCGTATTTTTTCCCGTCCAACAGCACACCAGCGAGTCGCAGGCGCGCGATCGTCTGGTACTCGGTTTCGGTGGCGTTCGCACTCACCCACGCCAGCGTGGTCTGGGCAACATCGGACTTGCCGCTTTCGGCCTGCACCTTGGCGGTGAGCAAACCGCCCTGTTGCGCGAACGCGGTGCGCGGGTAGCGCTCTTTCAGATCGTTGAAGACACGATTGGCCTTGTCGGCGTCGCCGGCCTGCGCCGCCTTGTCCAGTTCGTCGAACATCGCGCCGGCCTTCGTGGCCTGGTCGCGTTGCCACCAGGTCCATCCGTTCCAGGCGGCGAAGACGCCGAGCACCGCGACCAACAGCCAGGTGATGAGGTTGCCGTAGCGCTTCCAGAAATGCTTGACCGCATCAAGCTGTTCTTGTTCTTCAAGGTCGAGATGCGTGGCCATGCGTCGGATCGGTTTCGGGTGACAGCGAATTATGCGTTGCGCAGTTGTGCGGCCCAGTCGCTGGCCTGTGCCATGACGAGGCTGCGCTGTGCCGCATCGGCATCGCGCAACGCCTTGACAGCAACCTCACCGCGCGCCACCTCATCGTCGCCGAAAATCAATGCGTACCGCGCCCCGCTGGCGTCGGCGCGCTTGAACTGCGACTTCATGCTGCCCAGACCGTCGCGGCCGGCCGCGTGCATCAGCACCGCCACGCCGGCGGCGCGCAACGCATCGACGGTGCGCAGCGCGAGCGGCATCGACGCTGCCGTCGGCACGACCGCATAGGCATCGGGCGAAACCGACGGAGCCTGGATGCCCGCCTCTTGCAACAGCAGCAGCAGGCGTTCGATGCCGAGGGCCCAACCCACCGCCGGTGCCGGTTTGCCGCCGAGTTGCTCGATCAGCGTGTCGTAGCGACCGCCGCCGCACACGGTGCCCTGCGATCCCAACCGTTCGGTGACCCACTCGAACACCGTCAGGTTGTAGTAGTCCATGCCACGCACCAGACGGGGGTTGATGCGGTAGGCGAGCCCGGCCGCATCGAGCGCGGAACGCACCGCGTTGAAGTGCGCGAGCGACTCCGCACCAAGAAACGACATGAGCTGCGGCGCGGCTTCCACCACCGCCTGCATCGCCGGGTTCTTGGTGTCGAGGATGCGCAGCGGGTTGCGGTGCAGCCGACGTTTCGCGTCTTCGTCGAGCAGCACGGCCTGCGCTTCAAAGTGCGCGATCAACGCGTCGCGGTGGGCTCGCCGCTCGTCGGGCTGGCCGAGGCTGTTGAGCTCCAGTCGCAGGTCGCGCCCTTCGACCAAACCGAGCTCGCGCCACAGCATGCGACACATCAGGATCAGCTCGGCGTCGACGTCCGGACCCGCAAAACCGAGTGCTTCAGCGCCCACCTGGTGGAACTGCCGATAGCGCCCCTTTTGCGGCCGCTCGTGGCGGAACATCGCGCCGATGTAGTACAGCCGCTTGCCGCCATCGCGCAGCAACGAATGCTCGTTCATCGCGCGCACGACGCCTGCGGTGTTTTCGGGGCGCAGCGTCAGGCGGTCGCCGTTCATCGAATCGACGAAGGAGTACATCTCCTTCTCGACGATGTCGGTCACCTCGCCCAGCCCGCGCACGAACAAGGCGGTCGGCTCGACGATCGGTGTGCGCACGCCCACATAGCCGTGGCGTGTCATCAGCGAGCGCACCCGATCTTCGAACCAGTCCCAGGTCGCCGATTCCGGCGGCAGGATGTCGTTCATGCCTTTGACGGCTTGGAGGGTTTCACTCATGGCGGCTTCAGTGGATAGACGGTGATCGATGTGTCGGCATTCACTCCCTCGCCCCTTTGGGGAGAGGGTTCGGTGAGGGGCTGCGCGGAGAGTCAGTGCCCGTTCGTTGCCCTCACCCTGACCCGCTCCCAGAGGGAGAGGGGATGCGGGTCAGTCTGTCCCGGCGGGAGAGGGAGTCAAACTGCGGTTGTCGCGTTGGGCACGCCATACCGCTGCTCGACATACCGCTCGACCAGCGCATGGAACTCTGCCGCGATGTGGTCGCCGCGCAGCGTCAGCGCCTTCTCGCCGTCGATGAACACCGGTGCGGCCGGCGCTTCGCCGGTGCCTGGCAGGCTGATGCCGATGTCGGCGTGCTTGCTTTCGCCGGGCCCGTTGACGATGCAGCCCATCACCGCGACCTTCATCTTCTCGACGCCGGGATAGCGCGCGCGCCACACCGGCATCTGCGCGCGCAGGTGGTCGTCGATCTGCTTGGCGAGCTCCTGGAACGTGGTGCTGGTGGTGCGGCCGCAACCGGGACAGGCGGTGACGCTCGGGTTGAACGAACGCAGGCCGAGCGACTGCAGGATCTCGAGCGCGATCACCACCTCTTGCGTGCGCGCCTCGCCCGGCTGCGGCGTCAACGACACGCGGATGGTGTCGCCGATGCCGTCCTGCAGCAGCAACGCCAGCGCGGTGGCCGAGGCGACCGTGCCCTTGGTGCCCATGCCGGCTTCGGTCAGGCCGAGGTGCAGCGCGTAGTCGCAGCGCTTGGCCAGCGCGCGGTAGACGCTGACCAGGTCCTGCACGCCCGACATCTTGCACGACAGGATGATCTGGTCGCCGCACAGGCCGATGGCTTCGGCGCGTTGTGCCGACGAGATCGCCGACGTGATCAGCGCGCGGTACATGATCTGCTGCGGCGCGTGCGGCTCGGCGAGCTTGGCGTTGTCGTCCATCATCTGCGTCAGCAGCTCAGAGTCGAGGCTGCCCCAGTTGACGCCGATGCGCACCGCCTTGTCGTGCTTGGCAGCGATCTCGATCATCTGCGCGAACTGGCGGTCGCCCTTGTCGCCCTTGCCCACGTTGCCGGGGTTGATGCGGTACTTCGACAGCGCCTCGGCGCAGGCCGGGTGCTCACTCAGCAGCCGGTGGCCGTTGTAGTGAAAGTCGCCGATCAACGGCACGTCGATGCCCATGCGGTCGAGCTGATCGCGAATGTGCGGCACGGCGGCAGCGGCCTCCGGCGTGTTGACGGTGATGCGCACCAGTTCCGAGCCGGCAACGGCCAGCTCCTTGACCTGGATCGCGGTGCCGATCACGTCCACCGTGTCGGTGTTGGTCATCGATTGCACGCGCACATGCGCCGCACCGCCGATCGTCACCACGCGCGAGCCCCAGCGCACCTGCGCTTGGCGCGTGCGCTTCGCGGCCGGCCGCGCGGGTTCGATGAAATCGTCGAGTGCCGAAAAGGCATCCCGGTCGGGCGCCTCCAAGTCGCGCAGATCACCCATGCCGATCCCCTATTTCAGTTCGAGACGGGCCACGTTGCCGGTGGTCGCCGAGGCGAGATCGACGACCCGACCCCGAAACGCCACCTCGGTGCCCGCAGCGTTGCCCACCTTGAGTTTGAACGGCATCGCGCCGTCGAGCACCACGGTTTCGCCAGGCTGGAGCATGCGCGACATCAGCACCTGCGACTGGGCGTCGACAACCTCGATCCACGACGCTTTGATCGCTTTCACCTGCAACGGACCTGCGGCCGGCGCAGAAGCGGTGACCTCGGGCATCGCTGCCGCATCCGGTGCAGGCGGGGCGATGGCGGCGACCGGCAGGCCGACAGCGGGATCGAGGACACCGGCTGCGCTGCCCACGGCCACCGACGGCGCGCTCGCGGTGGGATCGAGCAGCACCGGTTCGACCGGAGCGGGGCCGGGCGCCACCGGCGCGATCGGGACCGGCGGCGGCGTCGCCTGCTGACCCGACATCGCAGCCTGCAAGCTCGCCACCCAATCGGACGGCATCAGGTACACCGCCAGTGCGGCGACAACGATCAAGGCCGGCGCCCACACCGCAGGCGACGCCAGTGCCGACAGATCAGCGGGTTCGTGGCGCCCCGGCCGATCGCGGAAAGGCGCGTTGATGCTTTCGTCGACCCCTCCGAGACGGTAGCTGGGCAATTGCGGCAAGGCCGCCAGCACCGGCGCCGGATCGATCTTCAGGCTGCGACACACCGTCTGCGCCAGGGCCCGCGCAAAGGTGGCGTCGGGCAACTCGGACACCTTGTCGGCTTCCAGCAGTTCGAGTTTGCGCTGCGAGACCTTGATCGACGCAGCCAGTGCGGCGATATGCAATCCCTTGGCCTGCCGTGCGTCGCGCAGCATCGTGCCCGCACTTCTGGACGGAGGCTGGAGCGCCGCTGACGCCTCGGCGGCCGGTTTCGCGTCACTCATTGAACCGACCCTCCGCCAACGAGGTGGCTTCCGGCGACTCCGGGAAACGGTTGCGCAATTGATTGGCGAAATCGGCCACGCCGGGGCCATTGCCGAACTTGTTTTCGATGCGCGCGGCCAGCCACAGCGTCTGCGCACTGACCAGGTTCGCTATCGAGTTGACGCGCCGGATGTAGAAGCGCGCGCGTTCCAGGTCGCCCTTGCGGTAGAGCACTTCGCTGAGGTTGACCGCGATCGCCGGGTTGCCTGGGTCCAGCGCATAGCCCCGCACCAACGTGCGCTCGGCCTCGTCGATCTTGCCGCTGCGCGCCTGGCACACACCCTGAGTCAGCAGCGTGCGCGGGCTGTCCTGATACTGAGGAACGTTCAACGCTTGCACGAACAGGGCATTGGCTTCGCTGAAGCGCGATTGCTGGCACAGGTACCAGCCGAAGTTTTGCATCGAATCGGCATCGCGCGGGTCGATCTGCAGCGCCTGTCGAAAGCTCTCCTCGGCCAGCCGGTGGTCGCCCAGGCCGCCGTAGATGAGACCGCGCAGGTTGAAGGCGGCCGCCACATTCGGATCGGCGGCAATCGACTTCTTGACCTCGTCGAGTGCGGTCGTCATCTGACCGCGCCCGAAATACGCGCCGGCCAGTTCGAGCCGCACGCGGGCGCGCCGCGAGGCTTCGGACTCATCGGACTGGGTGACGTGGTCCTTGGTCCCAGTGCTGGTGACCGGGCCACCGACCTGCGATTCAGCCGGGCCGGGCGCCCCTTCAGGACGCGCCGCACACCCTGCCAACAGCAACAACCCCATCAACGCCAGGCCCGCCGAGCGCCTCCGGAGCGGGCCCCGCAACTCGATGCTGGCAACCGGAATCGTCATGCGTGCCCTTCGTTGATCGGTGTCGCATTCGCAGGTGTCACCGATGTGTTCAGCGCCAGGATCGGAATCGAGGCGCGGCCGCCGCGGCGTTGTGCAACCCGCGTGCGGTCCTGCACCTCGCCGGCCAGTTGGCCGCAGGCCGCGTCGATGTCGTCGCCGCGGGTCTTGCGGACCGTGGTCACGATGCCGGCGTCTTGCAGCACGCTGGCGAACTCCATCACCCGTGCACGCGGGCTGCGCAGCAGCCCGGATGCCGGAAACGGATTGAACGGGATCAGGTTGAACTTGCAGGACAGCGGCTCGGCCCGCACCAGCCGTCCGCGACCGTCGCGCGCACGGCCTTGCACCAGATCGACCAGTTGCAGCGCGTGCTCGGGACGGTCGTTGACGCCGTCGAGCATGCAGTACTCGAAGGTAACGAAGTCGCGCGGTGCAGCGTCGAGATAGCGATCGCATGCCGCCAGCAACTCGGCCAGCGGGTACTTTTTGTTCAACGGCACCAGGTCGTCGCGCAGCGCGTCGTTCGGCGCGTGCAGCGAGACCGCCAGCGCCACCGGGCAATCGACGCGCAGCCGATCGATCATCGGCACCACGCCCGAGGTCGACACCGTGACGCGCCGCCGCGACAGGCCGTAGCCGTGGTCGTCGAGCATCACGCGCAGCGCGGGCAGCAGCGCCGCGTAGTTCTGCAGCGGCTCGCCCATGCCCATCATCACGACGTTGGTGATGGCGCGCGTGCCCGCGGGCAGCCGCAGCCGCGCCCTCAGGTGGTGTTCGGCGAACCACAGTTGGCCGACGATTTCGGCCGTGGTGAGGTTGCGGCTGAAGCCCTGGTGGCCGGTCGAGCAGAAGCGACAGCCGACCGCACAGCCCGCCTGCGACGACACGCACAAGGTGCCACGGTCGTCTTCGGGGATGAACACCGTCTCGACCGCATCGCCGCCGCCGACATCGAACAGCCACTTGATCGTGCCGTCGGTCGAGGCCTGCTCGGTGAGCACGGCAGGCACTCGCAATTCGGCAACGCCGCCGAGCTTGTCGCGAAACAATTTCGCCAGATCGGACATCTGCGCGAAATCGGACATGCCGCGCTGATGGATCCAGCGAAAGAGCTGTGTCGCGCGGAAGCGCTTCTCGCCCTGCTGCTCGCAATACGCCGTCAGGCCAGCCAGATCGAAGTCGAGCAGGTTGACGGCGGTCATGGAGGGCCCGAGTGGCCGATGCGGTGACGAATCAGCGGCCAGGGATCAGCGGCTGTAGACGTTCGCGCCGGGGAAGAAAAACGCGATCTCGACTGCTGCTGTTTCGGCCGCGTCGGAGCCGTGCACGGCATTGGCGTCGATGCTGTCGGCGAAGTCGGCGCGGATCGTGCCCTTCTCGGCCTTCTTCGGGTCGGTGGCGCCCATCAGGTCGCGGTTCTTGGTGATCGCGCCCTCGCCTTCGAGCGCCTGGATCATCACCGGGCCGGAGATCATGAAGTCAACCAGGTCCTTGAAGAACGGACGCGCCTTGTGCACCGAATAGAAAGCCTCGGCCTCACCGCGAGACAGGTGCGCCATGCGCGC
>JANMTL010000274.1:0-11121 GCA_031390425.1 Rhizobacter sp. | reverse complement strand
GCGTCGCCGATGTCGGGCACGCCCGCGGTCAGCGCGGCCAACGTGGGCGGGTAGCCGGATTCATCGGCCGACTTCTTGACGCGCCCGGCGTCGGCCGCCGCCTTGTAGGCATCGATGGCCTCGCGGATCTGCCGCAGCGCGCTGCGCAGCTCCTGCTCCTGCGTGCGTTTGACCGCCAGGTCGGCAAACGTCATCGCGCCGGCGGCCAGCATCGCGAGAATGGCCACGGTGATCAGCAGCTCGATCAGGGTGAAGCCAGCGCAGGAGACGCGATGTTTCTCGAGGTGCCGGCTCATCGCAAAGGTGCAGGATTCGACGGAATCACCGGCGGAGGTTCGGGCTCGGGTTCGGCCTGTGCTTCAGGTTCCTCCTCCGCGTCCCGAAGCGTTTCTTGAACCGGGGCAACGGGCTGATTCGCGCTGGCACCCGGCGGAGAAACCATCTTGCCGTCGCCTCGCACCCTCAACTGCGGCGATCCAACCATCGCTTCAGTTCCGCCGGGATGCTCGCTTTTTTCGATGGAGCGGCTGGCCAAGTTACGCACGACTCGGGGCGTAATCAGCAGCACAATTTCGGTCTTGCTGCGGTCGCTGCGCTCGCTGGAAAACAAGCGCCCGAGCACCGGCAGATCGATCAGCCACGGCAAGCCGACCGAGCCCTTGCGGTCCTCGTCGCTGATCAGGCCGGCCAGGGCCTGCGTCTCGCCGTCCTTCAGCCGCAACGTCGTGGTCGCAAGCCGCGTGCCGATCTGGTACGTCAACGATCCCCCGCGGCTGCGCACCTCGCGCACGATGTTGCTGACCTCGAGGCTGATCTTGACACCGACCTCGTTGTCGAGAAACACATTGGGCTCGACATCGAGCTTCAAGCCCACATCGAGGTATGTCACCGATTCAGAGGTGCCGACGTTGGCCGTCGATGTGGTGGTGATGACCGGCACCCGGTCGCCGATCAGGATGCGCGCTTTGTCGCGGTTCTTCACGCGAATGCGCGGATTGGCCAGGATGTTGGTGTCACCGTTCTCGGCGCGCAGGTTGAGCGAAGGATTGTCGATGCCGACACTCGCACTGCGGATGTTGCGCAGCCGGTCAAGCGTGAGCTGCGTCGTGGTCAACGTGTTGTTCTGTACGGTGGTGTTGCCGGTTGCGGTCGACACCACCGTGGCCGGATTCGGCACGATGTTGAGCACCGTGAACTTGCCCGGCGGGTCGATGCCAATCTCGCTCAGTCGCGAGCGCTTAACTTCCAGCACCTCGACGTCGAGCAGCACTTCTGGCTCGGCCAGATCCTGTGCCGCAATCAATTTTTCGGCCAACCGGATCGCGTCCGCGGTGTCTCGCATGGTCACGGTGTTGAGTCGGTCGTTGACGTAAAGATCCTTGGTCTTCAACACCGCCTTCAGCATGGTCAGCACCGCTTGCGGCTCGGCATTGGCGAGGTAGAAGGTCTTGACGGAGAGTTCGAGGTAGTCCTTCTGCTTGGCCGGCGTGTTGGGGTAGATCAGCACCGTGTTGTCGTTGAGCGTCTTGCGTTCGAGCTGGTTGGTGACCGTGAGCACGCCGATCACGTCGTCGATGCTCAGGTTCGAGATCGACAGCGTGACCTTGATGTCGGGCTTGACCTCGCGGTCGAACACGAAATTGATGCCGGTGCTGCGCGACAGCGCCTCGAACACGACCTTCAGATTGGCGTCGCGAAAGTCCAGCGACACCGGCTTGCGCAGGCTGGCCTTCAGCACCGGTGCCGCGGCCTCGGACGCGCGTTCGGGGGCGTCGTCGAGCTGGCGCTTGAGCATCAGCGCGCGCGGATGGGCCGGGTTCTCCGACAACACCTGACGCAGCCGCTGGCCGGCTTCGTCGCGGCGGCCCTGCGCCATCAGCGACTGGGCCTCGTCGACGCGCTGCTGCTGGCGCCTGAGCGACTCGACGTCGTCCAGCCCTGAAGCCGCCCGGGTGTTGCCAGCGTCGAGGCCGATCACGCGCCGGTACAGCGCCACCGCGTCCTCCAGGCGTTCGGCACCGCGCGCGGCGTCGGCCTGCGCCAGCAGCTTGCCGATGCGGGCATCGCGCTGGCGGATCGCCAGCATGCGGTATTCGTTGTTGCCGGGTTCCAGGCTGAGGCCCTTCTCGATCTGCGACAGGCCTTCTTCGACCTGGCCTTGCTCGATCATCTTCTGGCCGCTGCGCACGAACTCGCTGCCCGGCGCGCAGGCCGACAGCAGCGCGGCCAGCGCGAGCAGCGGCAGGCAGCGTGAGCGCGGCAAGCAGGTCATCGTCATGGCGTGGCCCCGAATGCCAGCACCAGGCTTTCGTTGAGCGGGAGGTAGGTCAGCTTCATCTGCTTCTCGGTCATTTGATCGACGCGGTAAACCGCATCGACGGTGTCGCCGGCCTTGACCGGAATCACCCGGTTGCCTTGGGTGAAGAACGCGGTGCGCACGCCGTCTTCCGACAGGCCGCCCGCGTAGACGTACGGAAACGGCGGCGCCTGCGGCTTGGGTGCAGTCGCCCGTGCGGGCGCTGCAGCGGCCTTGGCAACCGGCGGCTGCCACGACACCGGGCCGAACAGCGCGGCCTCGGACGAACCCGAGTGCAGCGCATCGCCGTCGGCCAGCATCTGGCGGCGCGCATCGAGTCGGTCGAGCCGAACCCGCGAGGCCGATGGTTCCGGCTCGCCGGATTCACGCCGAACCGCCGAACGGGCGCGTGCGGTCGGCTTCGAGCTCGGCTCGACCCCATCGGTGTCGTCACCCATCAGCGTCATCACGCGTTCGCCGATCAGGGCGCTGCCCAGCACGACGATCAGGATCGCGACACGCTTGCGGGTCGGCGTCAGCTCGGCCATGGCGTCGACCGCGGGCTCAAGTCGCCTGCGCCACCGACGACGGCAGCGGCCGATCGGTCGAACGCGTCGCGGCAGGCAGCGCGGGCTGGGTCACGAACAGCACGAAGCGCAACTGCGCGTCGAGCTGCGGTGTCTTCGGGTCGTTGCGGCGCAGGTTGACTTCCTCGACCGCGAGCCCCGGCAACTCGCGCAGCGCGTCGCGGGTGAAGCGGCGCAGCGCGCGGTAGTCGCCTTTGACCGGCAGGATGATCGAGTAGCGCGCGAGCAGCTCGGTCGGCTCACGGGCGAACTTGAACTCGGCCTGATCGAGCCGCACGCCCCTTCGCAGTGCCACCGCATGCAGGCGACGCAACGCCGGTGCGATGCCCTGCTCGCCCGGAAAGCGCTGAGCGAACGCGGTCAGTTGCTGCTGCGGCGTCGCTTCGACAGCCACCTTCGATCCGGCACCGGCCTGCACGCGGTGCAGCAGGGCGGCGTGCGCGTGGTCGAGCCGTTGCACTTCGGCACGCATCGGTTCGATGACGCCCCAGGCGCCGACGGCAACAGCGAGCCCGAGCGCCATCGCCACCCAGCCGGGCAAGCCGACCGACTGCAACGCCTGCCGCAGGGTCCAGCGCGCCCGTGTCATGGGGGCGATCGCCATGTGGCCGCCAGATTGAACGACACGACCGAGACACCGTCGCGCACCGGAGTGCTGTAGCCGAGCAGATGCACTTGGCTGAGCGTCGGCTGCGCTGCCAGGCGGTCGACGTAGTCCAGCAGTTCGTCGATCGATCGCGATTCGCCGACCAGCCGCAGGCTGCGATCGCGTGCATTCGGCGTCAGCGACAGCAGGCTGAGCCCGCGCGCATCGGCCGCTTCGACCGCGTTGAACAGATCGTCCCAGGGGACGGTGAGCTGGTCGATGACCATGTTGGCGCGCTGCACATCGGCCAGCGTCTGCGCGTCGGGTGCCGCGACGGCCCGGCGCGGGCCGTTGCCACGCAGGCGCGCCTCCACGCGGTCGTGGCGGCCCTGCGCGGCCTCTCGGGCCTGCGCCACCTGGCTGTACACCTCGGACCATGCGACGACGCCGAGCACCGCAGCAGCCAGCATCAACCAGCCCACCCACCGCCAGGCCGAAGCCACCGGCCGCACGAAATCGAGTTGCAGGGCGGCCGAGGTCATGGGCTCACCAGAGCGGTCGACGGCGGCGCGACCGGCCGCGACGAAACAACGGGGTCGGTAGCGTCGAGGTCGATGAATCGCCAGCCGCCAGACGACGAACGCAGCGCTTGGTCAGACACCGCCGTCGGCATGGGCCTTGAGATATAGACCGGGCAGCGCGGCGCATCGATGCCGAGCGCGAACCATTCGCGGTCGAGCAGGTGGGCCAGGTCGGCGCCGGACGACGGCTGGCGCTTCACCTGCAACGGCTCGGTCGGCGACATCAGCAGCAGCGTGGTCCAGTCGGACTCGACCACCACGAACCAGTGCAGCCCCGACCCGATGCTGCGCCGGACGCGGTTGTAGGCGTGCATCAACGAGGGCTGCACACTGACCAGCTTCAATCGGCGTACGCGCGTCAACGCGTCGAGGCGATCGAGCAGCGGCGTGTCGACCGCGCAGGCCAGCGTGGCAGCGCCGTGGCGCACCGCGTGCTGGCGCACGGTCCAGGTTCGCGCGACCTCGCCATAGGCTTCGCAGAAGCACTGTTCGGCCAGCAATTGACGCTGCGACGCACGGCTCAGCTCGTCGCTCCAGGGCACGATGCGGTAGCGCACGCCCTCGCCCGCCAGGATGCAGGTGAGCCGCGTGCCACGCCGCAACTGGAGTGCGTCGAGTTCGCGCTCGAGGGTCGCGGTTTGGGTGTCGGTGATCACCAGAGCGACAGCGCGCCCTCGGCCCGTCGGGGAGAGGGCGTCAAGCCACCAGCGTGACACGGTTGACTTCCTCCAGCGTGGTGAACCCTTCGAGGAACAACTCGACCGCCGCATCGCGCAGAAACCGCGTTCCGTTGCGGCGTGCCGCGTCCTTGATCTGCCGCACTGGCGCGCGGGCGACGATCAGCTCGCGCAGCGCGTCGTCGAGCATCAA
Organism: Rhizobacter sp.; assembly: GCA_031390425.1. Classification (GTDB taxonomy): domain Bacteria; phylum Pseudomonadota; class Gammaproteobacteria; order Burkholderiales; family Burkholderiaceae_C; genus PBB1. Next base: position 6,201 of record JANMTL010000274.1, on the reverse strand, counting down.
CAATTCGCCCACCGCCTTGCGGCCTTTGTAGCCGGTGCCGCGACACTTGCCGCAGCCGCGGCCCGCCTTCAACACGCGGCCTTCGGCGCGCTCGGGGTCGATCAGCGAATCGCGCAACGCTTGGTCTGGCACGGCCTGCGGCTGGATGCAATGCACGCAGTTGATGCGCACCAGCCGCTGCGCCAGGACGCCGGTCAGCGCCGACACGAAGCTGTACGGATCGACGTCCATGTGGGTGAAGCGGCCGATCACATCGAACACGTTGTTGGCGTGCACGGTGGACAGCACCAGGTGGCCGGTCAGCGCCGCCTGGATCGCGATCTGCGCGGTCTCGGGGTCGCGAATCTCGCCGACCATGATGCGGTCCGGGTCGTGACGCAGGATCGAACGCAGCCCGCGTGCGAAGGTCAACCCCTTCTTCTCATTGACCGGAATCTGCAGCACGCCGGGCAACTGGTACTCGACCGGATCTTCGATCGTGATGATCTTGTCGTGGCCGTGGTTGATCTCGGAGATCGCGGCGTACAGCGTCGTCGTCTTGCCGCTGCCGGTCGGGCCGGTGACCAGCAACAGGCCGTACGGGTCGCGTGCCATGCGGCGGAAGGTGACCAGCGTCGTCTCGTCGAAGCCCAGCACATCGAGCCGCAGCCCCGACGCCTGGTCGGCCAGCGAGCGTTTGTCGAGCACCCGCACCACCGCGTCTTCGCCGTGGATGCTGGGCATGATCGAGACGCGGAAGTCGATCTCGCGGCCGAGCGCCTTGACCCGAAAGCGGCCGTCTTGCGGCACGCGGCGCTCGGCAATGTCGAGCTCGGACATCACCTTCAGCCGCGACAGCACTTGCTCGGCGAGTTCGCGGCCCTCGATCGCGCCGACCTGCGTCAGCGTGCCGTCGAGCCGGTACTTGATGACGAGTCCGCTCAGATTCGACTCGACGTGGATGTCGCTGACGCCGCTTTTCAGCGCGTCGTACAGCGTCGAGTGCACCAGCTTGACGACCACGCTGGTGCCTTCGCCGATCGAGCGGATCGACAGGTCTTCGAGCTCGCCCGCATGGGCTGCGGCGAGTTCGCCGGTGGGCAGCGCGGTGTCGAAAGCGCGCATCGAGTCTTCGTGGCGCGAGAGGAACGCGGCGATGTCGTCGGCGGTCGCCAGACACAGCCCGTGCGGTGCGGCCAACTGCTCGACGCACCAGGCTTGCAACGCATCGTCGAACGGGTCGGACAGCACGACGATGAGCTCGCTGTGTCCACCCGCATCACGAAAAGCGATGCAGCCCTGCTTGACCGCATCGGCATAGCCGATCGCATCGAACGCAGGCGTCAGCGTCGATAGCGCGTGGCTGTCGAGCACCCGCTGCTGCATCGCCAGCCCGAGAACGCGCATCAGCACCTCGGGCGCCAGCGACAGCTCGTCTTCGAGCACTGCGCTGACGCTGCGTTGCTCGCGCGCCGCGCGCGCCCGCGCTGCCCTGATCACCGACGGCGTCAACATCGACGCGGACACCTCGGCTTCGACCTGCTGCTCGCTAAAGGCGTTCATTGGATGCTGCCCGCCAGCTCGAAGATCGGCGCGTACATCAGCAGCACCACGATGCCGATCACGAGGCCGATCGCGATCATCAGCAGCGGCTCGAACAAGCGGATGAACCACTCGATCGACTGCGAAATGTCCTCGTCGTGGAAGCCTGCGGTGCGCTCCAGCATTTCGCCCATCTGGCCGGTGCGCTCGGCCACGCGCAGCAGGCGCAGCGACACCGCGGTGGTCAGGCCATGGGTCTCGAACGCGGCCGAGACCCTGCGGCCTTCACCGATGTCGCGCCGCGCGGCGGCGAGCGACGGGTGCAGGGTCGGCGGCAGCAGGCCGCTGACCATGTCGAGCGCGGTGACGATCGGAATGCCCGCCTGCTGCAGCATGCCGAGCGCGCGGTAAAAGCGCGCCAGTTGGTACACCCGCACCGTCTCGCCGACGCGCGGAACACGTTGAATCTGCTTCGCGAAGGCGAGCCGCACCCACGGAAGACTCAACGCATACGCGGTGGCCGCGATCACCAATGCGCCACCGATCAGCAGTTGCACCCAGTGCGCATGCGCGAACTGCCCCCACTGCAACAACAGGCGCGACATCAGCGGAATGCGATCGCCCAGATCCTGGAACACCAGGCTGAAACGCGGCACCACGTACAGCAGCAAAAATGCGATGACGAGCGAGCCGACTCCGAGGATCATCGCCGGGTAGATCGACGCGCCGATGATGCGTTTGCGCATCGTGTCGGCCTGCGAGCGGTACAGGATGAAGCGCTCGATCGCCTCGGTCAGCGCGCCGGTTTTCTCGTTGGCGCGCACGCTGGCAACGTACAGCGGCGGAAACATCGCCGGTTGCGCTTCGAGCGCAGCCGAGAACGACAGGCCGACTTTCAACTGCGCATGCAGACGGCTCAGCACCTGCTTGGTGTCACCGCGAACTTCGCGGTCGGCCAATGTCTCGATTGCTTCGACTACCGACAGCCCAGCCTTCAGCAGGATCAGCAAACTCTGGTTGAACTGCAGCAGCGGAAAAGCCGCTGCCGCACCGAATCCTGTGCGTCGCGGCGCGGGCATCGCCTTGACGGCGACCACCGCGTAGCCCTGTGATTCGGCCTGCCGCTGTGCGTCGGTCGAGTCGCTGGCCTCCAGCGTGATCGACACCGGCTGCATGCGTCGGATGGCCCTGACGGCGTACTGCATGCGAACGTTGGAGTGCGGTGCGCGGACGCTCACCAACTGGTGATGTCGGCATCGAGCCCGTCACCACCCGGGCGACCATCGCGGCCGGTGGAGCTGATGTCGATGTCGCCGTGCTCACCCGGCGACACATAGACATAGGGTCGGCCCCACGGGTCCATCGGCAGCACCTTCTCTAGGTATGGGCCGTCCCATTTGTTGACGTTGGCCGGCTTGGTCAGCAGCGACTCCAGGCCCTGCTCGGTCGACGGGAAACGGCCGACGTCGAGCCGGTACTGCTGCAAGGCTTTTTCAAACCCGACGATCTGCGCGCGGGTGGTCTTGACCTCGGACTTGCCGATCTGTGAGAAGTACTTGGGGCCGACATACGCGGCCAGCAGCCCGATGATGACCATGACGACCAGCAGTTCGAGCAGCGTGAATCCGCGGTGCGAGCGGACGGGGATCATGGCGGGGCGGTCTCGGGCGTTGAACAACCTCGCAGTGTGTTCAGCGAATGTGACGTGCTGGTGAAGCGGTGGCTCCTCCGCCGAACATCGACAGCAGCGAGGCCCGGCGACCGGTCGGCACCAACGTCGGCGCCTGCGGGGGGCGGTTCAACGCGTCGAGCCGCTCATCGAGACGCTGGAAGATCCGCTGTGCATCGAGCTCGAGTTCGGCGTAGGCCCGACCGGCCACACCGAGACGATCGCGGCGCGTGGCATCGGTCGCCAGCTCGGTGATTGCCCGCGCGAAGCCGCCGGCACACTCGGGCTCGGTGACGACACCGCAGGCGACGACGATCGAGGCGATCTCGGTGCCCGGCGCGGCCGCCGCGACCACCGGGCGGCCACTGGCGAGCATGCCAACCAGTTTCGACGGCATCACCAGGTCGGCTGCACCCTGGAGTTGCGGCAGCAGGTGGATGTCGGCCATGGTCAGCAACGCATTGAGTTGCGAGGCCGGCATCAGGTCGAGGAAGCGCAGGTTGTCGAGCCCGGCCGCCGAGGCTTCCAGCGAGGCGCGCATCTCGCCGTTGCCACAGATTACGAACATGATCCTGGGATCGGCCCGCAGCCGACGCGCGGCCTCGACCAACACCTCCACGCCGGACTTTCGGTTCAGTGTGCCCGCATACAGGCAAACCACCTGTGATTCGGCGATGCCGAGCGAGCCACGCAGCGCCGCAGCGTCGTCGGTGGGGCGGATTGACGCCACATCGATCCAGTTGGGCAGCGACATGCGCTTCGATGCGGCCACGCCCTTGGCGGCGAGAAGGCTCAGCATGCGGCCCGAGATCGTCGACACCGCATCGAAGCGGCGCATCAGCCTGCGCTCGACCCACAGAGCACAGCGGCGCAGCAGCGGCTGCTTCAACAGCCCCAATTCGAACGCGGCGTCGATCTCGAAATCCTGGATGTGCAGCCAGGCTTTGGCACCGGACAGGCGTGCCGCCAGCCAGGCGGCCGGCGCACACAGCAACCCCGGCGCGACCACGAACACCACACGCGGTTGCCAGTCAACCAGCCGAAGCACGACCGGCAGGCTGGAGATCGCGAAGCTGGCCAGGTGCAACACGCGGGCCAGCCCGCCGAGGCGCCGGGGGATCCAGATTGGGCAGCGGTGAACGGTGAGGCCCGGCATCGGGTGCTCGGTCTGGTAGGCAGCACCCGAATGCCCGGACTGCACTTCCCAGGTCGGGTAATAGGGCGGTGCACACACCACCTTGACCTGATGACCTCGCGCCACCAGCGCGGCGGCCATTTCGCCCGAATAGCGGCCGATACCGGTCAACTCCGGAGCGAAATTCATGCTCACCAACACAATCTTCATGACAGCTGCGACCCCAACTTGTAACCATCTATGTTGGCGTGGGGCCGTGACGCCGCCGTGTCATCCAGCCTAGTCCGTATGCACCGGCCCGGGGTCCATTCGAGGCAAGGAATTGTCGAAATTCGGCCGGATCGCCGGAGCAATCAACCAGATCAGAGAATCGAGCGGTAGGCTGTGAGTGCCTTGGCGGTCTGGACGAGCCCTGGGCGCAGAAGCACATCGAGGTTGTGGTCTACATCAAGCGGAGGATTCTTGAGCTGTGCCCGCTGCCGTTGGGCCGCTGCCACCACCGCTGCTGGGTCGAGGTCGAACAGGTTGTCGATGAAGAGGTCGGGGTGCTGCGCCTAGATGCCATAGCTTGCCAGGGCCGATGCGGGGAAGTCCTTCTCGTTGAAGGTCACGATCACGCTGGTGTTGAAACGGATCGCGGCCGCGAGCACGTGGCGGTCTTTGGCGTCCGGGAGCGTCAGGCCGGTGATGAGCGTTTCATGACCGGTCACCGAGCCTTCCGGAATGGCCAGGTCCATCAGACCTGAAGTTGGATTTGCCCCGATTTCACGGACGGGTAAGGGCTTGATTCTCAAGCCGGGGTTGGTGCTCCGATGATCACGGGTGCAGGGTTATCCACCGGCGGCGTGGCGCCTGCCACGTTGGAGCCGACGGTGGGTAACCCGTGTTCGCCGCGAGGCGGTGGGTTCGCATCTTTCATGTGCTGTTTCCGCTCGAAGTTGGCAGGCGACAGGTATCCCAGCCCCGAGTGCCTGCGGCGCGGGTTGTACCAGCCCTCGATGTAACTGAACAACGCCGTGCGCGCCTCGGCCTTCGTCCTAATACTGCGCCGCTCGATCAACTCGCATTCGAGCGTGGCGAAAAAGCTCTCGGCCACAAGCGTTGTCGTACGCGTCGCCCACGCTGCCCATCGAAGGACGCACGCCCATCTCGGTGCAGCGGTTGCCGAAGGCGATGCTCGTGTACTGCCCGGACTGCCCTGGTCGCTGTGGTGGATGACCTCGCGCGGCTTGCGCTGCGCGAGCGCCATGTTCAGTGCCGCGAGCACGAGCTCGGCCTCCACGAATTCCGGGGCGATTCAGGGTGCTTCGGCCATCGCAGTGGATTGTCATCAAGAATCCAGCCGGAGCCACCGATGCTCGTCGTGCCGTGTGTTGCACTTCAATGCAGCGATTCCACAACGCGCCGCTCATAACAGCGGTCAATGGTCAATCGCTTCAAAAATGGCACCAGGCTGGCACCAGCCCATTCCCAAAAACAAAAAAGCCAGCAGGCGCAAACCTGCTTACTTCGGTGTTTGTTGGCTCCCCGACCTGGGCTCGAACCAGGGACCTACGGATTAACAGCCAAATCCGAATGGTCGAGGAAAGTGTTCTAAGTTGTTGATCCGGTTACCTAATCAGGCGATTTTGAGGGATGAAGTTTGTGCCGTACGATACCTTCCAGAGGCCTGTTTTTCAGGATTCACGGCACGTTTTCGTCACAGTCGCGAGGGCGGTTTTCGTCGCCGGCAGGGGCTATTCGGACGCCGCAGAAGTGGAGTTTGTTGCAATGCCCATCGCCTGGTCGAGGCGACCACTTGATGCGCGTGAACACTAAGCAGATGTTCGTCGAATGTTCGCAATCGACGAATGTTTGAAACATACTAGAGCCCACG
>JANMTL010000162.1:0-1959 GCA_031390425.1 Rhizobacter sp. | reverse complement strand
GGTCAAGCGCAGCACGGCGTCGGAGATCACCGCAAAACCGCCTTGTCGAAGGGTGGCTTCGAACGACACCATGTCGTCGCTGCACCAGCCAAAGCCGTCGACCACGTGGTCGTCCCGGGCCCGGCGCGGGATGCCCAGGCTGTCAAAGAACGCGTACATGCCTTCGTCGTCAACGGCACGGTAGTCGACGGGGCGGCCGGACATTTCGCTGAACAGCGCGGCGAGCTCGGCGTAGGAGATCAGCTCGGGGCCGGTGATGTCGTAGACCCGGCCCTCGTGGCCGCTGCCGGCCAGCACCGCCGCGGCCGCGGCGATGCAGTCCTCGCGGCTGATCATCGCGATGCGCCCGGCGCCGGTGGCCGAGACCCACTGGCCGCTGCGAATGGCCGCTGGCGCGCCGGCGTCGCGCATGGCTTCGGCGTACTGCGAGTTGCGCAGGAAGGTCCAGGCCATGCCGGAGTCGCGCAGCAGGCCTTCGGTGAAGCGGTGGTCGGCCAGCGCGATGGACACCGTATCAGGCGTGCCGACGAACGACGTGTAGGCCACGTGGCGCACACCCGCTGCCTTGGCGGCGGCCACGGCATTGCGGTGCTGGGGTTCACGCTGGCCGACGCGGTTGGTGCTGATCATCAGCAGCTTGTCGGCGCCGCGCAGCGCGGCAATCAAGGGCTCGTGGTGGTCGAAGTCACCCGCGCGTACCTCGGCACCACGCGCGGCCCAATCGGCCAGGCGGCCGGGGTCGCGAGAGACCAGGATCAGGTCCCGCGGATCAACGCCGTGACGGTCCACGAGGGCGCGTGTCACGCCGCTGCCGAAGGGGCCCGATGCGCCCGTGATTGCGATCTTCATACGATCTCCTTACTCGCGCCAAGCTTCACAGAAAGTCCGACGTGTCCACCACGGCGGCCACCAGCTTGCGCTTGGCATTCGGGTCGAAACTCTCGCGGCGGTGCATGCAGCAGCGGTTGTCGTACAGCAGCAGCTCCAGCGGCGCCCAGTGGTGGCGGTAGTGAAAGCGCGTTTGGTTGACGTGCGCATAGAGCCGGTCGAGCAGCGCTTCGCTGTCAGCAAGGCTGAGGCCGTCGACATGCGAGTTCAGTCGGTTGCCCAGGTACAGGTACGGGCGCTGCGAGCGCGCATGAATCTGAATGATGGGCGTGCTCACGCCCGGCGCGTTGACCACGTCCTCCAGCGCCACGCCACCGGGGCGCATGCCGGGGTGGCCCTCGGCGTCGAACACGGCGTCTTGTTTGATCGAGCGGCCCTCGATGGCGGCCCGCAGATCGGCCGGCATCGCAGCCAGCGCCGCCACCATGTCGGCCAGGCTCGTGTCGCCGCCTTCGTTCGGCACGAAAACGGATTGCAGCAGCCCGGCGGCCACCGGGTCGTAGAAGCGGTCGGAATGCCAATCGAGTTCGCTGTTGCTGCTGGGGCCGAACTTGCCGCCCACGACGTTCTCGACGATGCGGATGCCTGCGTATTCGCTCGCGCTGGCGAGGCGACCGCGCGGGCCGTCGGGCTGGCCAAAGGCCAGCACGAAATTGGCCAGCTGTTGCGTCGTGATGTCGGCGCGCGGGAAGTAGACGAAGAGGTGCTGGTGAAAGATCGCGGCGATCTCGCGCGCCTGTTCCGGCGTGGGAACGCACGCAGGGTCGAAGTCGACGCGGGCACCGAAGCCGCTCGGGAAGGGGGTGTAGGCGATCGTGCTCATGGGCATCCTCAGGTGGTCAACAACATGGATTTGAGTTCGGTGTAGGCCGCCAGCCCATCCCTGCCGCCTTCGCGGCCGATGCCGGACTGCTTGAAGCCGCCGAAAGGCAGGGAAGGATCGAAGCGGAAGCTGTTCTGGCTGAGCGTGCCGGTTCGCACACCGCGCATCACGTGCAGGGCGCGGTCGCGGTCGGGTGTGAACACGGCGCCGTACAGGCCAAACGGCGAATCGTTGGCGATGCGCACGGC
>JANMTL010000257.1:0-6128 GCA_031390425.1 Rhizobacter sp. | reverse complement strand
CGAGGCGCACCGCTGCGTCCTTGCTCGATTCGTCGCGCACCGCGTCGAGCACACCGAGCAACGACGCCTTCAGTTGCAACTGATCGGCGCTCAGTGCCTTCTTGCCCGCCTTGACCTTCGGGTTGGTCAGCTACTCGATCTCTTCGAGCACGCGCTGCGAGCTGGCGCCGGGTGGCAGTTCGGTCACGACCAGTTGCCACTGGCCGCGCGCCAGGTCTTCGATCTTCCAGCGCGCGCGAACCTTCAGGCTGCCTCGGCCGGTGGCATACGCCGCGCGGATGTCGTCGGCGGGGCTGATGATCTGCCCGCCGCCGGGGTAGTCGGGGCCGGGGATCAACGCGGCGAGTTCGTCATCGCCGAGCGTGTCGTTCTTGATCAGTGCGATCGCCGCCAGCGCGACCTCACGCAGTTTGTGGCTGGGGATTTCGGTGGCCAGGCCGACCGCGATGCCGCTGGCGCCGTTGAGCAGCACGAACGGCAGCCGCGCGGGCAACTGGCGCGGCTCTTGTGTCGAGCCGTCGTAGTTCGGGATGAAGTCGACCGTGCCTTCGTCGATCTCGTCGAGCAAGAGCCTGGAAATAGGCGCGAGACGGGCTTCGGTGTAGCGCATCGCCGCCGCGCCGTCGCCGTCGCGCGAGCCGAAATTGCCCTGCCCGTCGATCAGCGGATAGCGCTGCGAAAAATCCTGCGCCATGCGCACCAGCGCGTCGTAGGCGGCGGTGTCGCCATGCGGGTGGAAGCGGCCGAGCACATCGCCCACCACGCGCGCGCTCTTGACGGGTCGGGGCCCGCCTGCGGTGGTGAAGCTGAGCCCCATCCGGTCCATCGCATACAAGATGCGCCGCTGCACCGGCTTTTGCCCATCGCACACATCGGGCAGCGCCCGGCCCTTGACGACGCTGAGCGCGTATTCGAGGTAGGCGCGTTCGGCGTAGTGAGCCAGCGTGACGGCGTCGGTGGGGTCGGCAGCGGGTGGGAGGTCGAAGAGGTCGGCAGTCATTCAGGAAAAGGGAACGTTCGATCGCCGAGGTCAGTCGCCGAGGTCAGTCGCCAACGTCAGTCGCCAAGAAATGGATTGCGCAACGTCAGCGTCGGCGTGACGCGCAGGCCGTGTTGCATGTCTTCGGTGTACAGCACCGAACTGCCCGCATCCAGCGCCGCAGCAACGATCAGCCCGTCGTACCAAGCGAAGTGGAAGCGTTGTGCCAGCGGCCTGGCCCGCTCATGCACCGCCAGGGTCAGATCATGTACCTCGCAACGCGCGCCGATCATGCCGATCACGTCGTCGATCTCCGTCCAAGACAACGCGAACTGACGTCGCGCCGCGTTGGTGAATTCGTTGAGCACCTGAACGCCGATGGCAGCCCCCTCACGCAACAGCGCCTCGCAGCGCTCGGCCTTGCGTGCGTCCGTCGATATCAGATACAGCAGCACATTGGTGTCGAGGAACGGCCGGGCAACGGCCCGTTGCATCGACGGCATCAACGGCGTTCGTTGGCTTCGAGCCGGTCGAATTTGAAATCAGCCGGCAAGCGCCCCCGGTACGCCCTCAAACGCTTCAGGATCGCCTCGACGTTTTCCGATCTCGCCACATCGAAGTTGACGTCGTCCGCCACCCTGATCTGAACATCATCGCCTTCTTTCAAATCGAGGATTTCGACAATCGCCGCTGGCAGGCGGATGGCCAGGCTGTTGCCCCATTTGCAGACTTGCATGGTGCGCTCCTTCGGAATTGGATATACATCTGCGAATTGTATATCTTCGGCAGTCGTGCTCGCGCGATCAGACCGCCGGAGCGCCGCGATGAGGCCATGTGTGAGACTGGTGCTCAAATCAGGGTTGTCGCCGCGCACCGCGTGTGCATGTCGGCCAGTAAGCATCCCTCGATCCCATTGAAAGCAGCCGTTCACCGGGAGCCTTGTCCCGACAAATGCCCTGGCATCAAAATCGAAAACGTCGCCCGGCCGAGCGACGATCGACAACCCGAGGCCTGCGACCGGCTGAACGGACTTCTTCGTCGGGCAGCAGGAGAACAAGTGATCGAAGACCCGTTTCCGGAATTACCGAAAAGCGCTTTCGCCAAGCTGGACACCGGCGACGATCTCGCGTTCTACGCGCCGCCGCGACTGGTCACCCACATCGACGAAGCCGCCGTGGCCGCGCTCACCGCTTTCTATCGATCGACGGTCCCCCAGGGCGGACGTGTGCTCGACCTGATGTCCAGCTGGGTGAGCCACCTTCCCGAGGATGTCGCCTACGCCGAAGTCGTCGGTCACGGCATGAACGCCGAAGAGCTCGGGGCCAATCCGCGGCTGGGTCGCTGGTTCGTGCAAGATTTCAACCAGAACCCCGTCCTCGCGCTCGACGATCGATCGTTCGATGCCGCTCTGGCTTGCGTCGGCGTGCAATACCTGCAGCGACCCGCAGCAGTGTTCAAAGAGGTGCGCCGGGTCCTCGTCGCAGGCGCCCCCTTCATCGTCAGTTTCTCGAACCGCTGCTTTCCGACGAAGGCCGTGGAGGTCTGGCGGGCACTCGACATCAACGGTCAGGCGGCACTGGTGAAGCTCTATCTCGAGCGAGCCGGTTTCACCGACGTCCAAGTCGGACTGCTGGCCGACGGCCAGACAAGTGATCCACTCGTCGCAGCGACGGGGCGCGCCTGAGCGGCGGTTCGGGGGTAGTGCTCTTTAACATTCAGCGGCCGGGCACCCGTCCGGATCAACCCTGAGGGCCGAGGTGCGCGGCCATGCGGTTTACAGCCGCGGTCAGCGCTGGCAAGTCTTTCTCGACCACCAGCCAGACGGCCCCGAGGTCAACGCCAAGGTGGCCATGCACGATCACGTTGCGAAACCCGGCGAGTTCGCGCCATGGAATCTGCGGCTCGGTGCCTTTGATCTCGCTCGACAAGCGTTGGCTTGCTTCGGCCAAGGTCTGCAGGTTGCGGATCACCGCGTCCTGCACAAGGCGCGACGCTTCGAAGCGGGAGCGTTCGGCGTTTGTTTATTCGAAGATCCGATTCAGGCAATCACGCATGTGCGCCAGCAGCACCCGAGCCGCCTCAGAGCTCGGATTCACAGTGGCAAATCCACGGCGCCTGCTATCACACGCTCGCGCAGCGCAGGGTGCAGGCTCGCTTCGGTGACGACATCTACACGGCGGCCCAGCAGTTCCTGCGCATCCAGCAACAGACCACCCAATGAGAGCGCACTGGTGCCTGGGGCCAGGGTCACCAGCAGATCAACATCGCTGTTTGCGCTGTCGTCGCCACGGCACATCGAGCCGAAGACTCGCAAACCGGTGACTCCGCGCTTGCGTGCCAGGGCCAGCAGTTCGGCGCGATGGGTTTCGATCAGCCGATGCATCCTCTTCAGTGTAGCCATGCCTGACTGTTGAACACCCCATGTCTGGCGCACGCGCGCCGTCGGTGTGTCGTCGCTGAATGCGCGCGGGCGTCGGGGCGCGATCAGGCCGACGGGGCACTCTGCTCCGCTCATGCCCAGGGCTTGCGCCCTGGGCGTTCGCCAGGCACAACCAGTCCACTGGACTGTTTGTGTCCGGGCTTACTCCCCCGGCCGGGCTGCGCCCGACCTCCTCCTTTATTTCGCTGCGCAGAGCGCCCCATCGGCTTGATCGGGGTGGCACTGCGGTGTTCGCAGGCTGCGAGACAGTCATGCGGATGAGCAAGGTCGCCGTGGTCCGTACTTGGCCAAAAGCGCGTATTCGCGCTCGCTGAATCAGCGGCCAATCAAGCCTACAAAGCAGTCTTCTGTCGCTCGAGCTGAAGTACGAGTTGTGCCGGCGAAGGAGCAGGTCTGCGCAAGCAGCCGCTCATTGCATTCCCAGCGCGGTGAGAACGAACGCCCGTATATGCAGCACTTTGGTTCCAGCTGGCCCACATGCCCGGTCCCGGGCGAGCTCAGTGAAATAGCGAAGTTTCGCGAGTTCTCTGTCATCTCGTCGGTCGGTTACGGTGATTTCATACCCCACTAACCCTTGCCTAGACGACACTTTCCACAGCTCCCCCTCGCCAACAAGGTATCTGTACGAGACGAGTACATCGGCGGCAAGAGCTGGCTCGCGTGTTCCCTCGCCTTCTCGCGGGATACGAAGAATCGTGGTGGATTTGGTGCGGTCGCGTCGCACCTCAGTCTTGACCTCTTCGGTGAAGGCGATCTGAGTCGGGTACTCTGGATTGAAGCTCCCGATATTGGACAGCCGGAAGCCGTCGGCGAACTCAAGATAGTCGATCTGCGGCGGGAACTCACGATTCCAATCAAAGGCGATTGAACCAACTGATTGCGCAGGTCTTGCCAAGAACTGAACCTCAGCGGTCTTGCAGAACTCCTTCAACTCGGATGATGTGGGCCGGATCTGCCCGAACGCGTAGCTGGCGAAAAGGACCGCTAGCGCGGCCGCGTACGCCGCTGGCATAGCCATCGCGGCCGTCAGGATCCCAGCAGCCGACCTTCCGCGAGCGACAAGAGCAATCGATGCAGCGGTGAATGCCGCCAGCCAAAGCCCTCCGCAGAGCCATACCGTCACGGGGCCTTCATAGCCGCCATTGCCACCAACGGCGAGGACGCCAGCGACGAAGAGCACAGCGCAGTTGACTGCGGTGATGAAGAAGACGCTGAAGTAGTACATGGAAGCCCTGACAGGCAGTTGAATTTCGACCACGAACAAACGTGGTGTCGCACGCAATCGTTGCGCATACCGTGATGAAACTCAACACGGAGCGAATGCGATGCTCGGCTCAGACGGAAAGCCCGAAGCGTTACTCACGGTGTCCGAGTTGAATTGACTGACGTCGTGCGCATTGACCACCTGACTCGCGCCCTTCGCTCGATCAATGAGGCGGCGGTTCGACTCAACGACCGGCCTGTTCAACACGAGCTGCTGGGACACCGGTCGATCCTCCATTCCTCCCGAAAAACCGCTGCGTGCCGACGTCTCCCCCGGAATTCCGGACTGTTCACAATTGGATGCGCGGTCGGGAGGCAACGACTCCATGAGGCATGGTCAAGTGTCGGGCGTATTGACGCAATAGCGGTCGTTGGCCACCAACAGAAGGGCGGCAGGTATGGGTCGAGCGCCGCCCATCGGCCAGCATGCCTGGAGCGCCTCACTGCCCCTCCCGCCGAAGCCACCGGGCAATTCCCGCAGCGAAGTAAAGGGGGAGGTCGGCGCAGCCGGCCGGAGGACATTCGCGGAGGGGGTTGCGCGGTGGCTTCGGCGGGCCGCGCAGCACGCCGAAAACTCAGCCTCCGCCAACAACCAGATTGACGGCCAGCAACTCAAACATCTACATCCACTTCATCCCCATGCAGCTCCATCAGGTCACGCCGCGCCTGCGCTTCGCCCTTGCCCATCAGCTTGGTCAGTGAATCCACAGTCGCAGCAAAGCCGAGTTCGCCGAAGGCGATCGGCAGCAGGCGGCGGGTGTCGGGGTTCAGCGTGGTGTCCCAAAGCTGCTCGGCGTTCATCTCGCCCAGGCCTTTGAACCGGCTGATGCTCCAGGCGCTGTGGTGTGGCGGTTCGCGGCAGCCTTCTTTGCGCAGGCGGTCTAGCGTCGCGGTCAGTTCGCCTTCATCGAGCGCATAGATCTTCGCGGCCGGCTTCTTGCCGCGCGCTGGCGCGTCGATGCGAAACAGCGGCGGCTTGGCGATGTACAGGTGGCCGGTTTCGATCAGCTTCGGGAAGTGGCGGAAGAACAGCGTCAGCAACAGCACCTGAATGTGCGAGCCGTCGACATCGGCGTCGCTGAGGATGCAGACCTTGCCGTAGCGCAGGCCGCTCATGTCGGGCGAATCGGTCGCGCCGTGCGGATCGACGCCGATCGCTACCGCGATGTCATGGATCTCGTTGTTGGCGAACAGTCTGTCGCGCTCGACTTCCCACGAATTGAGCACCTTGCCTCGCAGCGGCAGGATGGCCTGCGTCTCCTTGTTGCGGCCCATCTTGGCGCTGCCACCGGCCGAATCGCCCTCGACCAAAAACAGTTCGTTGTTTGCCAAGTCGCGGCTCTCGCAATCGGTCAGCTTGCCGGGGAGCACCGCCACGCCCGAGCCCTTGCGTTTTTCGACCTTCTGGCTCGCGCGCTGGCGCGTCTGCGCCTGCTTGATCACCAG
>JANMTL010000249.1:0-29499 GCA_031390425.1 Rhizobacter sp. | reverse complement strand
GCCCTCGGCCAGGAACGACGCGGCCAGGATGCTTTTGCCCGATCCCGACGGCCCGGCCACCAGCAGCGAGTAACCGCGCGGCAAGCCGCTGCCCAGCATGTCGTCGAGGCCCGGCACACCCGTCAAGACGCGCACATCCTGTGGTGAGTGGGCGGTCGGGGTGGTGCCGTTCAAGTGCGGCAGCGGCTGCGTCACCACGTGGGCCGGTGCGAACACCTCGATGCCGGTGTGGTTGATGCGAAAGGTGTGCAGCCCGGGCAGCGTCGGCTGGCCGCGCATTTTCATGATCTCCATCTTGCGCACCATCGAGTTGCGCTGCAGGCTCTGGCGCAGCCAGATCAGGCCGTCGGCGACGGTGAACACCGGATTGGCGTCGGTTTCGACGAAGTACTCGCCGATCAGGAAGGTGGTGGCTTGCCAGCTCGTCATCAGCATGCCGAGTTGCTGCACGAATTGCTGCAAATTCTTGTGCGGGTTGGCAGCCGCTTCGCCCACCTCCACCACCGAGCGGAACGAATCGACGAACACCAGCGACGGGCTGTGGGCCTCGACCTCGGCGACGATGCGTTCGAGCACGCGGTCGAGGTCGCCGCTCAGCGTGTCGTCCGACAGATTGATGAACTGGATCGAGCGGTTGATCTCGTCGCCGTCGAAAAAATCGAACTGCTGCTGGTAGCGCAGCATTTTCAGCGGCGGCTCGCCCAGAACGGTGAAATAGATTGCGCGGAACTCGGGTGTGGCCAGCGAAAACATCATCTGGTGCGCCAGGGTGGTCTTGCCGCAGCCCGGCGGCCCAGCGATCAGGTTGAATGACAACTCGGGCAGCCCCCCGCCCAGAATCTCGTCGAGGCCGGGCACGCCGGTGGACAAGCGGTTGATGGTGACTTTGGTGCTCATGGCGTGGCGTCCTCGGCGTTCGGGCCGTGGGTAGTAAGAGCCCAGACCGAGCGCAGCAGACGCTCGGTGAGAGAGGGTCCGACCATGCTGTCCAGCAGGTCGTGGAAAGTTCGGAACAAGTCGCACCCGCCGGCCAGCGCGTCGGCACCGCTCTGCAGCGCAAACACCGACTTCAGCCGGGCCAGGTCCATCGTCGGCTGCAGGCCTTCGTGGGTGCCTTCCAGCCACGGATGCGCACTGGCGGTGAGGTACAGGCTGCGTTTGTAGAGCGCAAGCACGCCGCGCCCGCCAATGATGGGCGCCAGCGCCGCATCGAGTTCGAGCCAGATCGCTTCGATCGCGTTGGCGATTTGCGATGGCTGCGCGTCCGCCCGAACTCGGTGAGCCAGCGGGGCGGTGATCAGAGGCGACTCGGGAGTTTCCATGGACATGCGAATGGCGCTTGGCGGCGCTGTTGGCGCTGTTGGCGCTGTTGGCGCTGTTGGCGCTGTTGGCGCCTCGTTACACCTACTCCTAGATCGTAAGTGCCACCGCCCGACACCGGGTGATATTTGTGCGATCGGCACGATTTGCCGCAATTCAAACCGCATCGGTAACAGGCCGCGCCGACGTGGCGCTTGAGACGCGCTGCAAGTCGGATCGGATGTCGCGTAATAAAAGGGTTTTCACGGGTGAGCCGGCTTCCGGTTGTGTCCAAACGCGTCGAATCGGGCGGCACGGCACGGCGGTTGCAATCCAACGCTTCCACAGCACACACACCGAGGAGTGGCCACCGTGGGATCGTTGGGTTTTCAAGCCGACCAGCGGCAGATACAGGGACAGAAGCAGGCGCTCTCGCCCCGCTTCCAGCACGCGGTGCGCCTGCTGCAGATGTCGTCGACGGATTTCGCCGCCAGCGTGCGCGATGTACTGGGGAAAAACCCGTTCCTCGAAGTGGAAGAGGGTGACAACGAGTCGGATGATGGCGACCCGGGCGACAGCTCCGATTCGGACGCCGAGACCGCCGACACGCGTTCCGCATCCGCCGAGGCCGATGAGCCGTCGCTCGATTTTGCGATGCCCGCAGACGGCTTCGACGGCGACGCCGACAGCGACCGCGATCTGTGGCGCGCCGACAGCGGTTCATCGTCGCAGCACGCCGACGACGGCGAGTCGTCGGCGCTGAACCGGATGGCGATCGACGCCACGCTGAACGCGCACCTTCACGCACAGCTCTACCTGCTGCCGTTGTCGCAGCGTGAGTTGCTGTTGGCGCGCGCCGTCGTCGAGTCGCTCGACGACGACGGCTACCTGCGCACGCCGCTCGAAGCGCTGACCGAACTGGAAGCGCTCGACCCACCGGTCACCGTGTCCGACATGCAGATCGCGCTGCGCCGCGTGCAGTCACTCGACCCGGCCGGTGTGGGCGCTCGCAGCGTGGCCGAGTGCCTGCTGCTTCAACTGCCGGCCATCGAATGCCCGCAACTGCGCGCACTGGCCGAGCGCATCGTCACCGATCACCTGGCTGCGCTGGCCGCGCGTGATGTGCCCGGCCTGGCACGCGCGCTCGACGAATCGCCGCTGCAGGTGCGGGCGGCATGCGACCGAATCCGGCGGCTCGACCCGCGACCCGGCTGGCGTTTCAGCACCGCGCATGTCGCCTACGTTGTGCCCGACGTGCTGGTCAGGAAAATCCGCGGCGTCTGGAGCGTGCAGATCAATCCGGCCGTCATCCCGCGGGTGCGCCTGAACCAGGTGTATGCGGAACTGTTCAAGCGCCACCGCAACGTCGACAACGGCGACATGGCCAGCCACCTGCAAGAGGCGCGCTGGACGGTGCACAACGTCGAGCAGCGTTTTTCAACCATCCTCAGCGTGGCCGAGGCCATCGTGAAGCGGCAGAAGCACTTTCTCGAATTCGGCTCGATGGCGATGAAGCCGCTCGGCCTGCGCGAAATCGCCGAGGAGGTGGGCGTTCACGAATCGACGGTGTCGCGGGTCACCAACAACAAGTTCATGTCGACGCCGTGCGGCGTGTTCGAGCTGAAGCACTTTTTTTCACGCGCGATGGTCACCGCGAACGGCAGTGCCTGCTCCGGCACCGCGATCCGCGGGCTGGTCAAGGACATGATCGACGCCGAGCCGCAGGCCGCGCCCTTGTCCGACGCCGAAATCACCCGCCAGCTGGCCCAGCAGGGGCTGGTCGTGGCCCGTCGCACCGTCACCAAATACCGGCAACTGCTGCGCATCGACGCGGTCGACCGGCGCCGCCGCCATGCACCGGCCTGAGCGCGGGCACGCCGTTTGCCCAGTGGTTTGCATGTGCGGTAACGAACCGTTGCTGCGGTGCCGAAGCTCGGTTCGGCCTGCCACCCTGCGGAGTATTGCGTCATGAACACCGATATGGAACTGAGCGAGCGCTGGCCGGATTGGGTGACTGTCAGCGTGCAAGTCCACTACGCCAGCGGACCGGCCGAATGCAAGGTGTTGTCTGTGGCGCCGTGTGTCCCGAACCAGACGGTTCGCGTGATGCTCGCCGGACCGGACGGCGACGCGATGGAAATGCAGCGCCTGCGCTGGGTCGATTTGCCGGGGCAATCGCTTTATCTGCGCTGCCTCAGCGTGCTGGCGCTGCACTGGTTCGGCTCGATCGAGATGGCGCCGCGGGTGCGCGGGGCGCCGTTGTGGAGCAGCCTGAGCCTGGAGATGACGATGCCGTCGTCCGAAGGACACCGCATGAGGTTCGATTTGGTGATGCAGAACGAGACCAGCGCGACCTTGCGGTATCAATTTCAGCGCGATCAGCCGCTGGTCAGCCGCACGGTCGCCCTCGAGCCGCTGGACGCCGATCCGTTGCGCGCGCTGCTGCGCGTGGGCGCCAGCCGGGTCAAGCCGGTGGCGGTGCAACGCAAGGTGGTGGTGGCGCAACCCACCCGGCCGTCGTTGCGCGCCGACAGCAACTCACATGCACCCAGCCAGCGGGTGTGAACAGCGGCCGCTCCGCCATGAACGAAACATCAGATTCGCTGCTGCCCGAATCGCTTCGGAACCATCCGACGCTGACCCGGTTGCGTGCCAGCCTGCAGGCGCTGGCACCGGACAAGGCGTTGCTGGAAGCGGAGGGCGTGGACGTGGTCGCCAGCGCGTTGGCACTGTCCGATCCGGTGCCTGATTCAGGTATCAACGACTGACGATCCGTTCGGCATTCCAGGCGTTCATGCGCGCGATCAGGACGTCCGGATCGACCGGCTTGGTGTAGTGGTGGTCGAAACCGGCGGCCAGCGCCTTGCGTTGATCGTCCTGCTGACCCCAGCCGGTGAGCGCGAGGATCAGCAGCTCAGCGCCCCCCGGTTCGAGCCGCAGGCGGCGCGCCACCTCGTGGCCGTCGAGGCCGGGCATGCCGATGTCGAGCAACGCGACCTGGGGGCGCACCTGCGCCGCCAGCGCCAGCGCGCTGGTGCCGTCGGTTGCCACGTGCACCTCGTGACGCTCCAGCGCGAGCAGCAGGGCCAGGCTGTCGGCGGCGTCGCGGTTGTCGTCGGCGATCAGGATGCACAGCGGCGAGTGCGCAGGTGCGGCCGTGGATCGGGGAATGTCGTCTAGCTCTGACGGCTGGGTGTCGAGCGTCGGCAGCGGCAGGGTCACGCTGAAGGTGGCACCCCGACCGAGCCCGGCGCTGCTCGCGACGAGGCTGCCGCCGTGCAGCTCCACCAGCCCGCGCGCCAGCGCCAGCCCGATGCCCAAGCCGCCTTCTGAGCGGTCTTTGGCGCTGCGCAACTGCGAGAACATGTCGAACAAGTACGGCAGTTGCTCGGGCGTGATGCCGATGCCGTTGTCGCAGACGTCGATCCTCAGCTCGTCGTCACCGACGCTCGCACCGAGCCGGATGTGGCCGCCCGGGTCGGTGTATTTGGCGGCATTGAGCAGCAGGTTGCTCAGCACCTGGGCCATGCGGACTTCGTCGACTTGCAGAGTGCAGCCGTGGGGCGGCAGGTCGACGACCAGCGTGTGTCGTTTGCTGTCGAGCAGCGGACGCGCGGTTTCGATGGCGGCGTTCACCACCGCTTGCAGCCGCTGCCGGCTTTTGTCCAGTTCGAGGCGGCCCGCCGAGATGCGCGAGATGTCCAGCAGGTCGTCGAGCAACCAGGCCATATAACGAATCTGACGGTTGATGATGTTGCGGCTGGTGGTCAGCTCGTCGGGCGTCAAGGCCGGGTTGCCGAGCACCGAGGCCGCCGTGCGAATCGGCGCCAGCGGGTTGCGCAACTCGTGCGCCAGGATCGCCAGAAACTCGTCTTTGCGCCGATCGGCTTCGCGCAGCGCCTCGGCGCTGCGGCGCGCCTCGGTGACGTCGATGTGCACACCGACCCATTCGCGCAGCGCGCCATCGGGCTCGAACACCGGCACCGCGCGCACCGCGTAACGCCGCCATTCGCCGTTGGCTGCACGCACCCGGTGCTCCCATTCGAAATTGCGGCGCTGGGCCACGGCCTGCCGCCAGGCATCGACCGTCGGCTGCGCATCGTCGGGATGAACCGCGGCCGCCCAGCCATATCCCTGGTAGTTCTCGCGGCTCTGGCCGGTGAGGGCGGCCCATCCGGGCTGCGCGCCTTCCATCTCTCCGCGTGCGTTGTTGGTCCACATCAAACCGATGGCGCTGACGGCGGCTTTGAAGCGGTCGTCGCTGATCTCGCGGGCGGCGTCGGCCTGAGCCGCCCGCTGCAGCGCGGCGTTGCGTTGACGTTGCCTGCGGCGCGCGGTGGTGCTGTCGTGGCAGGTACAAAACAGCGCCACGACCGCGCCAGCGTCGTCACGCACCGGCTGGCAACGCAGCGAGAAATGGGTTTCGTCCCCCTGCGCACCGGGTTGCACCGGCAACGCCATGTCGTCGAGCGCTTCGTTGTGCCCGGCGAACACCCGGTCCACCAGCGGGCCGACCTGCTCCCACACCTCGGACCAGACCTGCGGCATCGGCTGCCCCAGGGCGATGGGGTGGCGCTCACCGAGCATCGGCGCGTAGGCATCGTTGTACAAAAAAACACGCTGCGGACCCCAGGCCAGAAACATGGGTTCGCTGGCGCCCAGCACCAGACGGGTCAACCAGCGCAGCTCGGCAGGCCAGTCGGCAGCGGCGCCCAGCCCCGAATCGGCGGGCAATTCGACTGCGCGCAGCAGTCGCGCGCACGCGCCGGGATGATCTGGAAAAGCGGCGGTGACGGGGGCGGTCATGGTCGACAGGCGCAGCGCGCTGGGGTGACGCGGGGAAGCGTGGGGGCGAATAACGTTCCCCGATCGTCCCGCACTTTCGCCCGGAACGTCAATTTTTCGAACTGGCCGGACCGCGCGGCACGCCGATTGCCCTTTGCGGTGATGAAGTGCCTGTGCGAACCCCTTTCACGCTGCTACTCGACCGCCGAGCGGTCTTGGCGCGCGCCTCTCGACCCCGCGCAGAGCGCACGCCAGAACCGCCTGCTGGCGGTGCTGCCCGACGCGACCTGGCAGCGCTGGCTGCCGCAACTCGAATGGATGGATTTGCCGCAAGGCCAGGTGCTGCATGAATCGGGCAGCGCGCTCGATCATGTGTACTTCCCGACGACGGCGATCGTCTCCTTGCTCAACGTGACGCAGGACGGCGCGTCGACCGAGATTGCCGTCGTCGGCAACGAAGGTCTGGTCGGCATGGCGCTGGTCATGGGCGGTGACACCACCTGCAGCCGCGCCGTGGTGCAAAGCGCCGGCTTCGGGTTTCGGCTGCAAGCGCGCGCGATGCGGGACGAGTTCGAGCGTTCCAGCCGGGTGCTCACGCTGCTGTTGCGTTACATGCAGGCGCTGATGACGCAGATGGCGCAGGTGGCGGTGTGCAATCGGCACCATTCGATCGACCAGCAACTGTGCCGCTGCTTGCTGATCCACCTGGACCGACTCGGTGGCCATGAAATCGCGATGACGCACGAGTTGATCGCCAGCATGCTGGGCGTGCGGCGCGAAGGCGTCACCGAAACCGCATTGAAATTGCAAGCGGCCGGGCTGATACGGTATGCGCGCGGCCGGATCACGGTGCTCGACCGACCCCGGCTTGAAAAACGCGCGTGCGAGTGCTACGGCGTCGTCACGAACGAATACAGCCGCCTGTTGAGCGAGCGCTCGGTCGCTTGAAAGGCTTGCCGTAAAGCGGGGCGCGCTCTACATCCTGTTGCACGGTTGGAACTTCAATCGGCGGCGCCGACTCAGCGTGAGGGCGCCACGGCACCTTTATCATCCGCGCTGCCGTTATGGTTGCCGCCGTCGCGTCGACCTGAAGCCAGCCGTTCATTGCCCATGCACCGACCGATCACCGCCGTTCTTGCCCGTTTTTTTGCCCCTGTGTTCGTCGCCCTGGCCTGCTCGATGGCCGCAGTGCCCGTCGCGTACGCGCAGTTCCGAGTCGAGATTTCCGGCGTCGGCGCGTCGCAAGTACCGATCGCGATCGCGAAATTTCGCGACGAGGATCGGCAAACCCAGGCGCTGTCGGCCATCGTGCGCGCCGACCTCGAACGCAGCGGGTTGTTTCGTGGGGTCGATGCGCCGGGCGTGCTGGACGAGACCCGCACCCCGGCGATGGCCGATTGGCGAAGCCGCGCGGCCGATGCGCTGGTCGGCGGTTCGGTGACCAAGCTGGCCGATGGCCGCTTCGATGTGCGATTCAAGCTGTGGGATGTCGTCAAGGGCAGCGAGTTGGGCGGCCAGAGCACGGTCGTCGATGCGGCCGATCTGCGGCTGGCGGCGCACCGCATCGCCGACTTCGTGCACGAAAAACTGACCGGGCAGAAGGGCGTGTTCTCGACACGCATTGCCTACGTCACCAAGGCCGGCAGCCGTTTCACGCTGCGCATCACCGATGCCGACGGCGAGGGCGGCCAGATCGCGTTGAACAGCGCCGAGCCGATCATCTCGCCGGCCTGGTCGCCCGACGGCCGCGAGCTGGCTTACGTGTCTTTCGAGAGCCAAAAGGCCGTGGTCTATGTGCAGGACGTGTCCAGCGGCAAGCGCCGCGCGGTGGCGAATTTTCGCGGCTCGAACAGCGCGCCGGCCTGGTCGCCCGACGGCCAGACGCTGGCGGTGACGCTGTCGCGCGACGGCGGCTCGCAGATCTACCAGATGGGCCGCAACGGCGACAACGTGCGGAGGCTCACGCAGAGCATCGGCATCGACACCGAGCCGACTTACTCGCCCGACGGGCGCAGCGTCTACTTCGTCAGCGACCGCGGCGGTGGCCCGCAGATCTACCGCACCTCGGTGAGCGGCGCGGCGGTCGAGCGCATCACCTTCAGCGGCAGCTACAACATCAGCCCGGCCATCAGCCCCGATGGGCAAACGCTCGCGTACATCTCGCGCCAGGGCAACGGATTCAAGCTGGTCGTGCAAGATCTGGCGGGTGGCGCGCCGCAGGCGATCAGCGACACCAGCGACGACGAGAGCCCGAGCTTCGCGCCGAACGGTCGCCTGATCATCTACGCCTCGCGGTCGCAGGGTCGCGATGTGTTGATGACGACCACGATCGACGGCAAGATTCGGGCACGTCTGGTCTCAACGATCGCCGATGTGCGCGAGCCGGTGTGGGGCCCGTTCGGCCGTTGAACTGCGCACCCACTCGCTGCGACCCGCCACCCATTTCTGTTCATTTCGACAAAGGAAACACCATGATCCCGTTCCAACTTCGTACCTGCGCCGCCCACCGTCTGCT
The DNA here is from genome assembly GCA_031390425.1 of Rhizobacter sp. GTDB lineage: Bacteria > Pseudomonadota > Gammaproteobacteria > Burkholderiales > Burkholderiaceae_C > PBB1. The sequence continues at coordinate 20,900 of JANMTL010000249.1, read as the reverse complement.
GTGGAGTTCGTTGTGCGCTGCGGCGCTGGTGGGCTGCGGCTCCAACGTCAAGCTCGACGACAAGGCGCCGCCGGTCGAAAGCCGCAGCGGCACCGCCGTCAACCCGGACGGCAGCGGTGCATCGTCCGGTGCCACCTCGCAGTCGCAGGTGACGCCCGTCGACCTGACCAAAGGCGGCGCCGGCAGCGATGCGGCCAACAGCGCCAATCGCATCGTGTACTTCGACTACGACAGTTACACCGTGCGTGACGACGCGCGCCCGGTGATCGACTTCAACGCGAAGGCGCTGGCCGCCAACAAGGCCAAAAAGATGTCGGCCGAAGGCCACACCGACGAGCGCGGCGGGCGCGAGTACAACCTCGCCCTCGGCCAAAAGCGCGCCGAAGCCGTGGTGCGTGCGCTGACGCTGTCGGGCGCTGCCGACGGGCAGGTCGAGGCGGTGAGTTTCGGCAAGGAGCGCCCGGCGCTGGTCGGCTCGGATGAAGCGGCCTACGCGAAGAACCGCCGCGTCGAACTGAGCGGCCGCTGAGCGGCACAGCCATGAGTCGGCCGATCGCCTTGCCGCACCGCTGCTGGCACCTCGCGTGGCTGCTGCTGGCGCTGTCGGCGCCGACAGCGCACGCGGGCTTGTTCGACGATGACGAGGCGCGCCGCGCCATTCTCGAACTGCGCCAGAAGCTGGAGCAAGGCAACGAGGCGCAGCGCGTTCGGCAGACCGAGCTCAACACGCAGATGCTCGACCAGATCGGCCAGTTGCGCAGCAGCCTGCTCGACCTGAGCAACCAGCTCGAACTGATGCGCACCGAGAACGCGCGACTGCGCGGGCAGGTCGAGCAACTGGCGCGTGAGGTGAGCGAGTTCCAGGTGCAAGTGAAAGACCTGAAAGCGGTGGTGCAGACGATCGACGACCGCACGCGGCGCCTGGAGCCGCAAAAAGCCTCGGTCGACGGCAAGGAGTTCATGGCTGACGCCGAAGAGATCCGCCAGTACGAAGCCGCGATGACGCAGGTGCGCGCCGCTGATTTCGCCGCTGCGGCAACCTCGCTCGCGGTGTTTCGCAGCCGCTACCCGAGCAGCGGCTACGGCCAGTCGGTGCTGTTCTGGCTCGGCAATGCGCAGTACGGCAAGCGCGATTACGTCGAGGCGATATCGTCGTTTCGCGGCTTCGCGAACAGCTACCCCGGCGACCTGCGCGCGCCTGAGGCCTTGCTGGCCGTGGCGAACTGCCACTTCGAGTTGAAGGACACCAAGTCGGCCCGCAAGGCGCTCGACGAGCTGTTCAAGGCGTACCCCAATTCCGAGGCTGCGCTGGCCGGCAAGCAACGCCTGGCCGCGCTGAAGTGACCTGATCAGGCGGTGCGCATGACCGGCGATGCCGATCTGGAGCGCCGCTTCGGTGGCCTGCGCCGCCTGCACGGCGATGCCGCTTACGAGCGACTGCGCGGTGCGCGCATCGCGGTCGTCGGCCTCGGCGGCGTCGGGTCGTGGGCGGCCGAGGCGTTGGCGCGCAGCGGGGTGGCCGAGCTCACACTGATCGACCTCGACCACGTGTCCGAAGGCAACATCAACCGCCAGGTGCAGGCCGTGGGCCAGACGCTGGGGCAGGCCAAGGCGCTGGCGCTGTGTGATCGCTTGGCCGACATCCACCCGGGCTGCGTGCTGCGCCCGATCGAAGCGTTCGTCGAAGCCGACCACTGGCCTGCGCTGTTGCCGCATCCGGTCGATGCGTTGATCGATGCCTGCGATCAGGTGCGCGCGAAGGCCGTGCTGGCGGCCTGGGCGCTGGCGACCGACACCGCATTCGTCACCGTCGGCGCGGCCGGTGGCAAGCTGCAGCCGCAGGCGGTCGAGGTGGCCGATCTGGCCGACACCACGCACGACCCACTGCTGGCATCGCTGCGCCAACGGCTGCGTCAGCATCACGGCGCCGCGCGCAGCGGACGCATCGGCGTGGCTTGCGTGTACTCGCGCGAAGCCGTGCGCCAGCCGCCGCAGTCGGGCGATGCGCCAGGCACCGAAGGCAGCCTGAATTGCCACGGCTATGGATCGAGCGTGACCGTCACCGCCACCTTCGGCATGGTCGCAGCCAGCGAGGCGCTGCGCGAGCTTCTTGCACGCTCGACGTCGCCACAGCGCATGACCGCCGCGTGAATTCTCGGGCTACAATCCGAGGCTGCTCGGGGGTTGTTAGCTCAGTTGGTAGAGCAGCGGACTTTTAATCCGTAGGTCGTGGGTTCGAACCCCGCACAACCCACCACCCGCACCCATCGTTTTCATCCGAAGGCATCAAGCTTCGGGCTCTTAGCTCAGTTGGTAGAGCAGCGGACTCTTAATCCGTAGGTCGAGTGTTCGAGTCACTCAGGGCCCACCAGTCGACGCAAAGGCCAGCAGGACACGACCTGCTGGCCTTTTTCGTTGCTGGGTAACGCGGTCGCACTGCAGTTCTCTATCGCGTGACGACAGCATCCGGCCGAGCGCGATGTGATTCAGGTTTTCGGGTTCTTCGGCGTGTCGTTGTCGGGCTTTCCGTCGTCGCCCAAATCCCGGTTCGGCTTGATGACCGGCGAACCTGCGCCGTGAGAGACGTCGACATTGGCTTCGACGTGGCGCAAGAATTCGTCGACCTGGGCAGTGGAGTGCTTCGAGGGTTCGATGTGGGTGGGTGGTGGGTGTGTCATGGTGGTTCCTTTCGCGGAGCAGCAGGCCGCTTCGGTCCGGTTGAGACGCTCGATCGAGTAACGCCGGTTCGGTTCGGCATGTCGCCGGTGCGCGTCGTGAGATCGATGCGCGGTGAGCGGAGATGTCAACCTTCGGGCAAGTCGTGTGCCCAAACTCGGGTCCGCAAGGATCCACTGGGTATCCCAGCAACCAGGGTGAAAAAAGGGTTTCAGGTTCTTTTCGCCGCTCAAACCTTGTGCGACATTGACAATTCAAGCGTTTTTGAATGTCCCGCAACGCCATCGCAAGGAGTACCACGATGATCAAGGTGAAAGACCTGCTCAAGAAAAAGCCGCAGAAAGCAATCTTCGCGGCGGCATCGACCGATTCGGTGCAGACGATTCTCGAAATCATGCTCGTCAACACCGTCCGCTCAGTGGTGGTTCTGGAGCAGGAGCGGTTGATCGGCATCGTGTCCGAGCGAGATTGCGCGCTGAAGGTCTTGTTCCGGAATCAAAAGGCCTCGGAGACCACGGTTGGCGACATCATGACGCGGGATGTGTTCACGGTCACCGGCGAAGAAACGATCGACGATTGCATGCGGAAAATGACGTCGAAGAACATCCGTCACCTGCCCGTCTGCATCGACGGCAAGGTGGTGGGGATGGTGTCCGTGGGTGACGTGGTCAAAGAAGTGATTTGCCAGCAAACCGAGCACATCGGCTACCTCGAAGGCTACATCCGCGGCAACAGCGTCACCGCGTATTGATGTCTTCGGCTTCGCAGTGGGCCGATGCGATGCGCCAGCGGCCCCCGCGGCAACGCGTCAGCAGCCCAGCTTGACCGCCTGCACGGGCTTGCCGCTGGCCGCATCGAACACCACCAGATTGATGTGTCGGGGGCGTCCGGGGGCAGACGACGATGCCGGACTGAAGGTCAGCGTCTTGGTGGCGTCGGCCGCAGTGGCCCACGCCGACAGCGGACGGTATTCACGCACGACGAAATCATGCGCCAGCGTCGATCCGCTGTTCTCACCACGTTTCACGTTCGAGACCAGCGCGTTTTCCGTCACCGCCCAGTAAGCGCCGAGTCGCGCCGACGCTCCTGCCGCCGCTTGCACGACCGCGGTGTAGCGATCGCCGTCGCGGCTGAGTTGCACCTGCACCGGTGAGGTGATCGGCGGCACGCTGATCGGTGCGCGCAGGCTCGACCACTGTCGGCTGTCGACGCCGTTGATCGTGACCTGCGGCGTGTAGCTGAAGCGCGAGCCGTTGACCGCCTGCTGCTGGTGCTGGCGCTCGGTGTGGGCGGCGTTGCCGAACGGGTCTTTCCAGCCGAGGTTGTCCCAGTAATCGACATGAAAAGCGAGCGCGATCACGTCGGGCTGCGGGGTCAGCTTCGAGAGCCAGCGGTCGGCCGGCGGGCACGAGCTGCAGCCTTCCGAGGTGTACAGCTCGACCACCGGCGGCGTGGTTGCTCCGCTGCGTGCAACGCACGTGCCGGGGGCATCGGCTGCCTGCGCGGCAGCCACCACGCTGCCCACGCCGAGTGTGGCGATCAGCCAGCAGCGGGCGGTACCAACGACGCGGCCGACGGCGCGTGGCCGGTACGGCGGGTGGGGTTGTTCATGGTGCATGCGGGTCTCCGGTGGTGCCACGATCTGTCTGGGTCGCGCTGCGCGGTGCGGTCCTTACAGCATCCCCGGGCGCCGGTGGGGCCGCGCAGCGGCAACGGCTCGCAAAGACGTGCTCTATGCTGCGCCGCCGCCCGCCGGTGCGCGCTCACACCCTGCCACTTTCACATGCGCCTTGTCTGATTCCCCGCCGAACCCCGCTCGCACCGTTGCCGACGCCGTCGCCGTCGCCATTGTCGGTGGCGGCCCGGCCGGCCTGATGGCGGCCGAGGTGCTGGCCTGCGCCGGGGTGCAGGTCGACCTGTACGACGCGATGCCGTCGGTGGGCCGCAAGTTCTTGCTGGCCGGCAAAGGCGGGTTGAACTTGACGCACTCGGAACCCGCCGATGCGTTTTCCGGCCGCTACGGCGAGCGGCGCGCGCCGATCGAGTCGATGCTGCAACGCTTCGGCCCGGCCGAGTTGCGTGCCTGGGCGCAGGGCCTGGGAATCCGCACCTTCGTCGGCAGTTCGGGTCGCGTGTTTCCGACCGACCTGAAAGCCGCACCGCTGCTGCGCGCGTGGCTGCACCGGCTGCGCGGGCTGGGGGTGCGATTTCACATGCGGCATCGGTGCGTCGGCTGGGCCGAATACGGCGAGAGCGGCGCAGCGATCGCGCTGGCCTTCGAGTCGCCGCACGGCGCGGTGACGGTGACCGCCGATGCGGTGCTGCTGGCGCTCGGCGGCGCAAGCTGGTCGCACCTCGGCTCCGATGGGGCCTGGGTGCCGTGGCTCGGTTCACGCGGCGTCGAAGTGGCGCGGCTGCGGCCGTCGAACTGCGGTTTCGATGCCGCTCACATCGATGTGGACGGCTTGTCGCAACCCGGCTGGAGCGAGCACTTTCGCAGTCGCCATGCGGGTACGCCGGTCAAGAACGTGGCACTCGGCTGCACGGGCCCCGGTGGCCTGGGGTTCGCGCAGGTGGGCGAGTTCGTGGTCACCGAAGGCGGCGTCGAAGGCAGCCTGGTCTATGCGGCGTCGGCCGTTTTGCGCGATGCGATCGACGCCGACGGCCAGGCGATCGCCCGGCTCGATCTGCTGCCCGGCCGCAGCGCCGAGTGGGTGATGCGCGAGGTGACGCATCCGCGGGGATCGCGTTCGCTGGCGACGCATTTGAAAGCGCGGCTCGGCCTCGACGGCGTCAAGGCCGCGCTGCTGCGCGAGCTGCTGCCGCGTGCGGTGCTGGCCGATCCGCTGCAGCTTGCTGCGGCGATCAAGGTGCTTCCGCTCACGCTGTGCGCGCCGCGACCGATCGACGAGGCGATCAGCACGGCCGGTGGCGTGCGCTTCGAGACGATGGACGCGGGCGGCATGTTGCGCGCACTGCCCGGCGTCTTCTGCGCCGGCGAGATGCTCGACTGGGAGGCGCCGACCGGCGGTTACCTGTTGACCGCGTGCTGTGCCAGTGGCGTCTGGGCGGGCGAGGGCGTGCTGCGCTACCTCCGCGAAAATGCGTCGACTGCCATCGACGGTGGATCCCCGCCTGCGCGGGGATGACACGGGTGGAACCTGTCCTCCCCGCGCGGGCGAGTCGTCAGACTGGTATCCCCGCGCAGGTGGGGATCCATCTTTCGACGCATGACAATTTGCGTAAAACCTTCAACAACACACCCTGACTCTTGAACAACATCCTGCTGCAAATCGCTGCCGAACTGAAGGTTCGGCCGGGCCAGGTCCACGCGGCCGCGGAACTGCTCGACGGTGGCGCCACGGTGCCGTTCATCGCGCGGTATCGCAAAGAGGCGACCGACAACCTCGACGACATCCAACTGCGTGAACTCGACGCACGGCTGTCGTATTTGCGAGAGCTGCAAGAGCGCCGCGAGGCGGTGCGCAAGAGCATCGCAGATCAGGGCAAGCTGACGCCCGAGCTGCAAGCCGCGATCGACGCCGCGCCGACCAAGCAGGAGCTCGAAGACCTCTATTTGCCCTTCAAGCAAAAGCGCCGCACCAAAGCCATGATCGCCCGCGAAGCCGGGCTGGAACCGCTGGCTGACAGGCTGTTCACCGACCCGACGCTCGATCCCGCCGCCGAGGCCGTTGCCTTCATCAACGCCGATGCTGGCTTCGCCGACGCGCTCTCCGTGCTCGACGGCGTGCGTGACATCCTGTCCGAGCGCTGGGCCGAGGATGCGGTGCTGGTCGGCAAGCTGCGCGAATGGCTGTGGGCCGAGGGTCGCTTCCAGAGCAAGCTGTTGGACGGCAAGGACGCGAACCACCCGGACACTGCGAAGTTCCGCGACTACTTCGACTACGCCGAGCCGATTCGCAACGTGCCGTCGCACCGCGCGCTGGCGGTGTTTCGCGGACGCGCGCTGGAGTTGCTCGATGCGAAGCTGGTGCTGGAAGACGCACCGGCAGCGATTGGCTCCCTCTCCCCAAAGGCACGAGGGGGTGATGTCTCGCTCGCCGAAGGCCGCATCGCGGTGCGCTTGGGCTGGAGCCACGCGAAGCGCCCTGCCGACGACCTGATCCGCAAGTGCATCGCGTGGAGCTGGAAGGTCAAGCTCAGCCTGAGCCTCGAGCGCGATCTGTTCAGTCGGCTGCGCGAAGCGGCCGAGCAAGTGGCGATCAAAGTGTTTGCCGAAAACCTGCGCGACCTGCTGCTGGCCGCCCCCGCCGGGCCGCGCGTGGTGATGGGACTGGATCCGGGCATCCGCACCGGTTGCAAGGTCGCGGTGGTCGACGCCACTGGCAAGGTGCTGGCGACCGAGACCATCTACCCGCTGGAGCCGCGCCGCGATTGGGAAGGCTCGCTGCACACGCTGGGGCGGCTCTGCGCGGCGCACGGCGTCGATCTGATCGCGATCGGCAACGGCACCGGCAGCCGCGAGACCGACAAGCTGGCGGTTCAGCTGATTCAACGGCTCGCGATGACCGCCCCCACGTCGCCTGCGGCTCCTGCCCCCCAGGAGGGCGCGCGCTCGCCTTGGGGCGGCCCGGCGGCGGCGCGGCCCCTTCAAAAGGTGGTTGTCAGCGAAGCCGGTGCCTCGGTCTACAGCGCCAGCGAATACGCCAGCAAGGAGCTGCCCGAGCTCGACGTGAGCCTGCGCGGCGCGGTCAGCATTGCGCGGCGGCTGCAGGATCCGCTGGCCGAGTTGGTGAAGATCGAACCCAAAAGCATCGGCGTCGGCCAGTACCAGCACGATGTCAACCAGAGCGATCTGGCCAAGAGTCTCAACACCGTGATCGAGGACTGCGTCAACGCGGTGGGTGTCGATGTGAACACCGCGTCGGCGCCGTTGCTGTCGCGGGTGTCGGGCTTGAGTGCCTCGGTGGCAGCCAGCGTCGTGCGCTGGCGCGATGCGCACGGTGCGTTTCGCAACCGCAAGCAACTGCTCGACGTGGCCGGGCTCGGCGCCAAGACGTTCGAGCAGAGCGCCGGTTTCCTGCGCGTGCGCGACGGCGACAACCCATTGGACCAGTCGGGCGTGCACCCGGAGACCTACCCGGTGGTCGAGCGCATCCTGAAGTCGTTGCAGCGGCCGGCGGCCGAGGTGATGGGCCGCAGCGACGTGATCCGCGCGCTCTTGTCGCAATACCAGCCGGAAGCCTTTGCCGACGACCACTTCGGCGCGATCACGGTGAAGGACATCCTGGCCGAGCTGGAAAAGCCGGGCCGCGATCCACGCCCCGACTTCAAGGTGGCGAAGCTGGCCGACGGCGTCGAAGACATCAAGGATTTGCAGCCGGGCATGACGCTCGAAGGCACGATCAGCAACGTCGCGCAGTTCGGCGCCTTCGTCGATCTGGGCGTGCATCAGGACGGGCTGATCCACGTCAGCCAGCTCGCGCACAAATTCGTCAGCGACGCGCGCGAGGTGGTCAAGACCGGCGACGTGGTCACCGTCAAGGTGCTCGACATCGACCTGTCGCGCAAGCGCATTTCGCTGACGATGAAACTCGATGCGGCGCCGGGTCAGCGGGGTGGCCACGCAGCCAGCAGCGATGCAGCGGGCAACCGCTTTCAACCCGCAGCCCGCAGTGAGCGAGCTTCTACCGGGCGGGCGCCGCAGGCCCCGGCGGCAGACGGCGCGATGGCGGCAGCGTTCGCTAAGCTGCCGACCCGACGCTGAGCACCGGTTGCGTCAAAGCAGAGATCAGGGTTAACGCTGAGGTGCGATCGGGCGCTGGGCACCCAGTGCGTGCATCCAGAAGCCGGATTGCTTCGTAAGGCATCGGTAGCGCAACCTGCCGGCCCGACGTCGGCGCGCATCGGAAATCGCGACATGTTGGTGTGGCGATGCGAAGTCAACAACCCACAAGAGGCTCGAATCATGAAGACAACATTGATGCCATCCACCCGCCTGCTGCCGGTCATCGGCGCGCTCGCGGCGATCTACGGACTGAGCGCCACCCTGCCAGCGCACGCTTCCAGTCACCGCGAAGCGCCGTCGATCGGCGGTTCGTCGCGCGTCGATGCGACCGACTTCTACATGTTCAACAGCTACGAGTCCGGCCGCGGCAACTTCGTCTCGATCATGGCGAACTACCAGCCCTTCCAAGACCCGTACGGTGGCCCGAACTACTTTTCGCTCGACCCCAACGCGCTCTACGAAATCCACATCGACAACAACGGCAACGGCGTCGAAGACATCACCTTCCAGTTCCGCTTCAAGAACACCTTGAAGGGCACCACCGCCTCGCCTGGCATCCAGATTCCGATTCCACCGAGTGGGTCTACGCCGCTGGTGGCGATTCCTCTGATCCAGGCGGGTCAAGTCACGGGGCCGAACTCGCCCAATCTGAACCTGAACGAAACCTTCACGGTCGACATCGTCCGGGGCAATCGCCGCACGGGCTCCAAAGCGTCGATCACCAACGCAGCAGGCGGCTCGGCCACCTTCGACAAGCCGGTGGACAACATCGGCAGCAAGACCATTCCGAACTACACCGCCTACGCTGCCCAGCACATCTACAACGTCAACATCCCAGGCTGCGCGACGCCGGGCAAGCTGTTCGTCGGCCAGCGCAAAGACCCGTTCGCCGTCAACGTGGGCGTGATTTTCGACCTGGTGAATGTGCCTCTTTCCGTCATCACCAATCCAGCCCTGATCAACGCAGCGGCCGACCCGGCGAACAACGCAGGCGAAGATGTCCTCGCGGACAAGAACGTGACCACGCTGGCCATCGAAGTGCCGAAGTCGTGCCTGACCTCGGGCACCGACCCCGTCATCGGGGGCTGGACCACGGCCAGCCAGCGGCAAGGTCGCTTGCTGAATCCGACGCCTGATCGTGGCCATGCCACCGCCGCGAAAAACGGCGGCGCCTGGACACAGGTGTCGCGTCTGGGCCATCCGCTGGTCAACGAAGTGATCATCGGCCTGCCTGACAAGGACCGGTTCAACGGCTCGAAGCCATCCGGCGACCTGCAATTTGCCACTTACGTGACCAATCCGACGCTGCCACGGCTGCTGGAGATTGCCTTCGCCACGCCTGCCGGCGCGATTGCACCGGCCAACCTGCCGCGCACCGACTTGCTGAACGTGTTCTTGACTGGAATTGGTGGCGTCAACAAACCGCAAGGCACGGTGACACCGGCTGAAATGCTGCGCTTGAACACCGCCATCGCTGCGGTGCCGCTGGCCAGCCAGAATCGCCTGGGTGTTGCCGGTGAATTGGTGCGCGTCGGCGGTGCGGCCAACCTCGGCAGTGCGATCGACCTGGCCGGCTTCCCGAACGGTCGCCGTCCGAACGACGACGTCGTCGACATTTCATTGATCGCGGTGGCGGGTGCGCTGTGCCTGGCCAACAGCGTCGGCACTCTGTCGTCGATCAATGGAACCAACAACTTCGACGTGCTGGGCTTGAACACCTTCACCATCCCTGGCGCGACGCCGACGGTGCTGTCTTCGACGTGCAACGCTGCAGCCGTGCCGCTGGGTGCCACCGCACTCTCGCTGCACGACGGCATCGATCAGGCCGTCAACACGCCGGGATTTGCCCGCAGCAGCGTCTTCCCTTACTTCGCCCAGCCGATCCCGGGTGCTGGTTCGAACACACCTTGAGGAGTCGAAGGTCATGACCAAGAAAACCTTGTTATCGATGGGCTGTACAGCGTTGCTGTTGGCGGCCTGCGGGGGCGGCGGGGGTGGTAACAACACCCCGGCGGTGACCGTGTCGGTGCCCGCCAACGCAAGCACCGACAGCGTGGCCGCGACGCAGTATCTGGTCGAGCTGACGGCGGTGACGCCGGCCAACAGCGATACGCTCGAGCCGGTGGTCACCCCGGCCCTGCTGGCCAGCGACGACACTGCGGAGCCGAGGGCGGTGCCGTAAGTCGGCTGTTGAGCCAGCAAGCCAATGGACCGGCGCTCCGACCTGAACCGGTCGGAGCGCCGGTTTCACGAACGACAGGAGCGAAGTGAGCATGGGGTTTCCGATGGCGGTGTTTCGCGGCGCCGAGTTGCTTGCGTTGAGTGCGGCGCTGCTGGTGTGGCCCGGCGCGGCGCAGGCCGAGCCGGTGAAGCCGACGCGCGACAGCGAGGTGGTCGAGGTGCTGCCTTCCGGCGGTACCGGCGCCGAAGAGCGGCGGCTGCGGCGACTGTGGGTGAACCAGCCGACCGATGCGGTGACAGCGGTGTCGCTGGCCAAGCGCTACCTGGCGCGTGCCCGCGAGCAGGGCGATCCGCGCTTTGCCGGGCAGGCGCTGGCGGTGCTGCAGCCGTGGCCCGATGCCAAAACCGCGCCCGACGACGTGCTGTTGCTGCAGGCCACGCTGCAGCAGTACTTGCATGAGTTCGATGTGTCGGCCGGCCACCTCGAAATGCTGGTGGCGCGTCGCCCCGACCATGCGCAGGCGTGGCTGACGCTGGCAACGGTGCGCCGCGTGCAGGGCCGCTACGCCCAGTCGGATTCCGCGTGCCGGGGTTTGCAGGCGGCGGGTGTGCGCCTGGAAGGGCAGGCCTGCAGCGCCGAAAACGCAGGCTTGCGCGGCGATTTCGATGCCTCGCGCAGCAGCCTGCAACAGTTGCTGGCGGCGCCTCGGCTGGCGGCGCCGACGCGGTCGTGGCTGCTGACGACGCTGGCCGAGCTCGAACAGCGCGCCGGTCGGCCCGAGGTGGCCGAGGCGACCTTCAAACAGGCGCTGCAAGCCGAGGCCGGCGGCTACACGCTGCTTACTTATGTCGATTTTTTGATGGACATGAACCGCCACGACGAAGCGCTGGCGTTGCTGACCCCGCAGCCGCGCACCGATGCGGTGATGTTGCGCCTGGCGATGGTCGGCACGCGCCTGAAATCGCCCGCTGCCGCGAAGGACGCCCGCGAGGTGCGCGACGCGATGGCGCAGGCCAACCTGCGGCCCGATGCACGCAGCACCCACGCCCGCGAGCAGGCGATGTTCGCGCTGTGGGTCGATGCGAAGCCCGTCGTCGCGCTGGCACTGGCGCGCGAGAACGTGCGCAAGCAGCGCGAGCCGCTCGACCTGATGGTGCTGGCCCATGCAGCGCGAGCCGCAGGCGACGCGAAGGCGCTGGGCGAAGCCGCTCGAATCCGCCAAGAAATGGGCCTTCATGACCAGCGCCTCGATGCCCTGCTGTGATTGGCTGCGCCGCGCCCTCGGCGGGCTGCTGCTGTGCTGCGTCGCCTTCTGCGGCCCGGCACTGGCGCACAAGGGCAGCGATGCCTACCTGCAGCTCAAGGTCGCCGCCGAGGGCTCGACGCTGAGGGTCGATCTGGCGTTGCGCGACCTCGACGCGGTGCTCGACATCGATGCCGATGCGAACGGCGAACTGACCTGGGGCGAGATCCGCACGGCCTGGCCCGCGATCGAGCGCTACCTGACCGCGCGCGTGGCGGTCGATGGCTGCCAGTGGACGTCGGCCGCGCGTGCGCTCGAGCGCCGCGCCGACGGCGTCTACGCGGCGCTGAGCTGGTCGGGAGCATGCGCCGGGGCGACTGCGCTGCCGCTGATCCGCTACAGCGCGCTGCGCGAGATCGACCCCACCCACCGCGCCGTCGTAAAGATCGAGCGACCCGGCGTCGATGCGGTGGTGCAGGTGCTCGATCCGACACGGCTGATTGCGACCCTGGCGGCGGCTGCAGCGCCAGCGATTCGCGTGCCGCCTGACGTAACCGCCGAGTCGACCGCGGCGGACGCGATATCGCCGCGAAGCGAAACCGCCGCCATTGCCACAGCGACTGCCACCGCCGCCACCGCCGCCGCCGCCGTTGCGGCGGCACCCGACGCATCGTCTGCCACCAGCCACGGGTCGGCCGGTTTCGTGCAGGAGGGCATTCGCCACATCCTGACCGGCTACGACCACCTGCTGTTTTTGTTGTGCCTGCTGCTGCCCGCTGTGATGCGGCGCACCGCGACGGGCTGGCAGCCGGTCGAGCGGCTGAGCCAGGCCATCGTGCCGGTGGCAGTGATCGTCACCGCGTTCACGGTGGCGCATTCGGTGACGCTGGCGCTGGCCGCGCTGAAGCTGGTGAGTCTGCCGTCGTCCTTCGTCGAACCGGTGATCGCCGTGACCATCATCCTGGCGGCCTTCGACAACGTGCGGCCCATCTTCGGCGGGCACCGCGCTGTCGTCACCTTCTTGTTCGGACTGATCCACGGCTTCGGCTTCGCCGGGGTGCTGGGTGAACTCGATCTGCCCGCGGCGCAGTTCGCCTGGGCGTTGTTCCAGTTCAACCTCGGCCTCGAGCTGGGCCAGTTGTTCGTCGTGTCGATCGCGGTGAGCTGCCTGTTCCTGTTCCGCCAGAGCACGCTGTATCCGCGCTGGGTCATTCAGGGGGGGTCGGCGGCTGCCATTTGTGTCGGCACGCTGTGGCTGATCGAGCGCACCGCCGACGTGTCGATCCTGCCGTTCTGAGCGTCACCCTGACCCGCATCGCACGCCCGCAGCCCCGCGCGCGCGCCGACGCCGTGGCCTAAAATGCGCGGTCGACATCGACACGAAAGCGCGGTTCAGCACCGCGCTTTTTCGTTTCGAATGCCCGCGTTTCCCCTGGAGCTTTCATGATCTCGATTCAACTGCCCGACGGTTCCAAGCGCGAGTTTCCGGGCCCGGTGACGGTGGCCGAAGTCGCTGCGTCGATCGGGGCTGGGTTGGCCAAGGCCGCGCTGGCAGGCCGCGTCGGCAGCGGGGCGGCATCGAAGGTGGTCGACACCAGCCACCTCATCGACCATGACACCGTGCTGGCGATCATCACAGACAAGGATGCCGACGGGCTGGAGGTGATCCGCCACTCGACCGCGCACCTGCTGGCGCATGCGGTGAAAACGCTCTACCCCGATGCGCAGGTGACCATCGGCCCGGTGATCGAGAACGGCTTCTTCTACGACTTCTCGTACCAGCGCCCGTTCACGCCGGACGACCTGACCGCGATCGAAGCCAAGATGACCGAACTCGCCAAGCGCGACGAAAAGGTCGAACGCCGGGTGCTGCCGCGCGACGAGGCCGTTGCGCACTTCAAAGGCCTGGGCGAGCACTACAAGGCCGAGATCATCGCCAGCATTCCTGCTGATCAGGACGTCTCGCTGTACCGCGAGGGTTCGTTCGAAGATCTGTGCCGGGGCCCGCACGTGCCGAGCATCGGGCGGCTCAAGCACTTCAAGCTGATGAAGGTGGCCGGTGCCTACTGGCGCGGCGACCACCGCAACGAGATGCTGCAACGCATCTACGGCACCGCCTGGGCGACCAAGGACGAGCTGCAGCAGCACCTGCACCTGCTCGAAGAGGCCGAGAAGCGCGACCACCGCAAGCTCGGCCGCGAGCTCGATTTGTTCCACATCGACGAGCACGCACCGGGTCTGGTGTTTTGGCACCCGAAGGGCTGGACTGTGTGGCAGCAGGTCGAGCAGTACATGCGCGCCGTCTACCGCGACAACGGCTACCAGGAGGTCAAGGGTCCGCAGGTGCTCGACCAGGGCCTGTGGGAGAAGACCGGCCACTGGGACAAGTACCGCGAGAGCATGTTCACCACCGAATCGGAGAAGCGCGAGTACGCGCTGAAGCCGATGAACTGCCCCGGTCACATCCTGATCTTCAAGCAGGGCATCAAGAGCTACCGCGACCTGCCGCTGCGCCTCGGCGAATTCGGCCAGTGACACCGCAACGAGCCCAGCGGCTCGCTGCACGGGATCATGCGGGTGCGCGGTTTCACGCAGGACGACGGGCACATCTTCTGCACCGAAGACCAGATCCTGGATGAATGCACTGCGTTCACCGCGCTGCTGCAGAAGGTGTATGCCGATTTCGGCTTCACCCACATCATCTACAAGGTTGCGACCCGGCCCGACAAGCGCATCGGCTCCGACGAGCTGTGGGACAAGGCCGAGTTCGCGTTGATGGAAAGCCTGCGTCGCTCAGGCTGCGATTTCATCGTCACGCCGGGCGAGGGCGCGTTCTACGGCCCCAAGATCGAGTACACGCTGAAAGACGCGATCGGCCGCCAGTGGCAGTGCGGCACGATCCAGATCGACCCCAACATGCCGGAGCGCCTGGGCGCCGAGTACGTGACCGAATCGAGCGAGCGCGCCACGCCGATGGTGCTGCACCGGGCCATCGTCGGCAGCCTCGAGCGCTTCATCGGCATCCTGATCGAGCAGCACGCCGGGGCGCTGCCCGCGTGGCTGGCGCCGGTGCAGGTGGTGGTCAACCCGATCAGCGAACACCAGGCCGACTACGCGCAGGAAGTGGCGAAAGCGCTGCAAAAACAAGGAGTTAGAGTTAGCACGGATTTGCGCAACGAGAAAATAAACTATAAGATTCGAGAGCATTCGATGCAGAAGGTCCCGTACATCCTCGTCGTAGGCGACAAGGAAAAGGCAAACGGAACCATCGCAGTGCGCGCCCGGGGAAATCAAGACCTCGGTGTCATGTCGCTGGCAGACTTCTCCCAGAAGTTGGCTGACGGCATCGCTCAAAAAGCGTGATCTCTTCTGCCTTCAGCAGGAGCGCCCAGCCCTTTTGATCGACCGGTGCGTGCTTTCTTTATGTGTGGATTCCTCATGCCTTGGAATCCTTTGAAAGGTTTGAACCATCGCTACTTTTGCTGACCGCCGTACCCCCAACGCCGAGCGCAAGCACCGGCTCAATCGGGAAATCATGGCGACCGATGTCCGGTTGAACGGTGTGGAAAACGAGCCACTGGGCATCGTGAGTACCCTGGAAGCACTGCGCATGGCAGGCGAGTTGGATGTTGATCTGGTCGAGATCGCCGCCACGGCCGAACCGCCGGTCTGCCGCTTGATGGACTACGGCAAGTTCAAATACCAAGAGCAAAAGCGGGCGGCGGAAGCCAAGTCGAAACAGAAGGTGATCGAGGTCAAGGAAGTCAAGTTCCGCCCCGGCACCGACGAAGGCGATTACCAGATCAAGATGCGCAACCTGCGCCGCTTCATCGAAGAAGACGGCGACAAGGGCAAGGTCACGTTGCGCTACCGCGGTCGGGAAATCACCCACCAGGACATCGGCATGCGGCTGCTCGAGCGCATCCGCGACGAGTTGGCCGATGTGTCGGTGGTCGAGAACATGCCCAAGCTCGAAGGGCGGCAGATGATCATGGTGTTGGGGCCGAAACGGAAAAGTTGAGGCCCCCAGTCGCTTCACGGATGACCGAAGCGCATCAGTGAAGAGGCCGAAGGAATACAACGCAGCGGTTTGGTCGCCGTGGTGTTGTCAGAAGCGACTGCAGGCCTACAAGACGGTGCGTGTCGTACCGGCGCCTGCAGCAGCAACTTAAAAGGAGCAGTCATGCCCAAAATGAAGACCAAGAGCGGCGCGAAAAAGCGATTTCGCGTGCGCCCGGGTGGCACCGTCAAGCGGGGCCAGGCGTTCAAGCGCCACATCCTCACCAAGAAGTCCACGAAGGTCAAACGCCACTTGCGTGGTTCGACCGCCGTGCACGAGACCGACAAGGGGCGCATCAAGCAGATGTTGCCCTTCGCCGGCCTGTAATTGACTGAAGGAGAAAACGCATGCCTCGCGTCAAACGTGGTGTAACAGCCCGCGCCCGTCACAAGAAAATCATCGCCCTCGCCAAGGGCTACCGCGGCCGTCGCAAAAACGTCTTCCGCATTGCCAAGCAAGCGGTCATGCGTGCGGGTCAGTACGCGTACCGCGACCGCCGCACCAAGAAGCGCGTGTTCCGCAATCTGTGGATCGCCCGCATCAACGCCGGCAGCCGCAGCCACGGCGTCACGTACAGCAAGTTCATGGCCGGCTTGAAAAAGCTGTCGATCGAGATCGACCGCAAGGTCCTTGCCGACATGGCCGTGCACGATCCTGTCGCGTTCGGCAGCATCGTCGACAAGGTGAAGGCCCAGCTCGCTTGACACGTCTGTGCCGTCTTCGGGTTTCGGCCCGAAGCGGCGTGACTCCGCTGCGGTGACATCGCCGCAGCGGGCAAGTCCCTCAAGGCCGACCTCGTGTTCGGCCTTTTTTGTTGCGGGTGCGATTGAATCCAGACCTTGATCCGATGAACGACCTCGAACCCCTGGTGCAAGAAGCGCAGCTCGATTTCGCACAGGCCAACACGTCGGCCGATCTGGAAAACGCGAAGGCGCGCTATCTGGGCAAATCGGGCCGTCTCACCGATCAATTGAAGGCGCTGGCGGCACTGTCGCCCGACGACAAGAAAGCACGCGGTGCGTTGATCAATGCGGCCAAGCAGCAGGTCGAGGCGGCGTTGACGCTGCGTCGCCAGGCGCTGGCCGATGCCGAGCTCAACGCGCAACTCCAGGCCGAAGCGCTCGACGTCACCTTGCCCGGGCGCCAGCGCGGCAACGGCGGCTTGCATCCGGTGTCGCGCACGATGGAGCGCATCGAAGCGATCTTCGGCTCGATGGGCTTCGATGTCGCTGAAGGCCCCGAGATCGAGACCGACTGGTACAGCTTCACCGCGCTGAACAACCCCGAGAACCATCCTGCGCGCTCGATGCAGGACACCTTCTACGTCGATGTGAAGGACGCCGAGGGCCGCTGGCTGAACTTGCGCCCGCACACCTCGCCGATGCAGGTGAGGTATGCCAGGGCGCACGCAGCGCGCCACGCCCGCGAGATCGAACAAGGCCTGCCGATGCCCGAGATCCGTGTCATCGCACCGGGCCGCACCTACCGCGTCGACAGCGACGCGACGCACTCGCCGATGTTCCACCAGTGCGAAGGCTTGTGGATCGGCGAGAACGTCAGCTTCAAGGACCTGAAGGTCGTCTTCACCGACTTCTTTCGCACCTTCTTCGAAACCGACGACTTGCAACTGCGCTTTCGGCCGTCGTTTTTCCCGTTCACCGAGCCATCGGCCGAGGTCGATATCGCGTTTGCCAACGGGCCGCTGAAGGGCCGCTGGCTCGAAGTGGCGGGCTCGGGTCAGGTGCACCCGAACGTGGTGCGCAACTACGGGCTCGATCCCGAGCGCTACATCGGCTTCGCCTTCGGCATGGGCCCGGACCGGCTGACGATGCTGCGCTACGGCGTCAACGACCTGCGGTTGTTCTTCGACGGCGATCTGCGCTTTTTGTCGCAGTTCAAGTAAGCGCATTTTCGTCACCCACACAAGAAGACCCACCCGAAGGTTCACGCGATGCAATTCCCCGAGTCGTGGTTGCGCGAGTTCTGCAACCCGCCCCTGAACACCGCCGAGCTGGCCGATCTGCTGACGATGGCCGGTATGGAAGTCGAAGAAACCCGCCCTGCCGCGCCGCCGTTCACCGGCGTGGTCGTCGGCCTGGTGCTGGCCGTCGTTCGCCATCCCGATGCCGATCGCCTGAACGTGTGCCAAGTCGATGTCGGTGCGGCCTCGCCGCTGAACATCGTCTGCGGCGCGCCGAACGTGCGCGTCGGCATCAGGGTGCCGTGCGCCACGGTCGGTGCCGAATTGCCGCCTGCCGACGAGAAGCAGAGCCGGGAGCCCTTGCGCATCCAGCTCGGCCAACTGCGCGGTGTCGAGAGCCAGGGCATGTTGTGCTCGGCGCGCGAGTTGAAGCTGTCCGATGAAGCCGGTGGCTTGTTGGTCCTCGCTGAAGACGCCGTGGTCGGCCGCAGCATCCGCGATCACATGCTGCTCGACGACACCGTGTTCACGCTCAAACTGACGCCGAACCTCGGGCATGTGCTCAGCGTCTATGGCGTTGCGCGCGAAGTCGCTGCGCTGACCGGTGCGCCACTGATTCAGCCGACCTTCCCGAAGGCCCGTGTCGCATCGAATGACGTGCTGCCCGTGAATGTCGAGGCCAGCGATTTGTGCGGGCGTTTCTCGGGCCGCATCGTCCGTCGGATCGACCCGAAAGCGGCCACGCCCGCGTGGATGGTCGATCGCCTGGCGCGCTGCGGCCAGCGTTCGGTCAGCCCGCTGGTCGATATCTCGAACTACGTGATGTTCGAGTTCGGCCGACCCTCGCACATCTTCGATCTGGACAAGATCCACGGCAGCTTGCAAGTGCGCTGGGGCAGGGCGGGCGAGACGCTGAAGCTGCTGAACGGCAGCACGATTGAGGTCGATGAGCAGGTCGGTGTGATTGCCGACGATCAAGCCATTGAATCGCTGGCCGGCATCATGGGTGGCGACGCGACCGCAGTGTCAGACGACACGAAAAACATCTACGTCGAAGCCGCGTTCTGGTGGCCCGAAGCGGTGGCGGGCCGATCGCGCCGCTACAACTTCTCGACCGACGCCGGCCACCGTTTCGAGCGCGGCGTCGATCCTGTCACCACCGTTGAACACATCGAACGCCTGACGCAGTTGATCGTCGAGATCTGCGCCACACCCGACACCGTGTGCGGCCCGATCGACGACCAAGTGCTGGATTTGCCCGAAGCAAAGCCGGTCGTGCTGCGCATCGAGCGTGCCGCCAAGGTGATCGGCATGCCCGTCACGCAGGCGCAGTGCGCTGGCGTGATGCAGCGATTGGGGCTGGTCTTCACCGAAGCGCCCGGTGTGCTGACGGTCACGCCGCCGAGCTGGCGCTTCGACCTGCAGATCGAGGAAGACCTGATCGAAGAGGTGATCCGCGTCATCGGATTCAACAGCCTGTCGACCACCGCGCCGTGTGCGCCGGTGACTGCTCGCATGCGCGCCGAGGCCCAACGCTCACCGCACGCGGTGCGCCATCAGATGGCCGCCCTCGACTACTTCGAGACCATCAACTTCAGCTTCGTCGAAGAACGCTGGGAGCACGAACTGGCCGGCAACGCCGACCCGATCCGCGTGCTGAATCCGATCGCCAGCCCGCTGTCGGTGATGCGATCCAGCCTGATCGGCAGCCTGGTGAACACGCTGCGCTACAACCTCGCACGCAAGGCGTCGCGGGTGCGCGTGTTCGAGATCGGCCGCGTGTTCCGGCGCGATGCGGACGCCACCGACGGGCCGCTGGGTGTGGCAGGTGTGAGCCAGCCGATGCGGGTTGCCGGTTTGGCTAGCGGCCCGGTCGATGCCGCGCAGTGGGGCAGCAAGGAACGCACGGTCGATTTTTTCGACGTCAAGGGCGATGTGCAGGCACTGTTCTCGCCGCGTACCGTGTGCTTTGCGGCCAGTGAGCACCCTGCGCTGCACCCGGGTCGCAGCGCGCGCATCGAGATCGACGGCGTCGCCATCGGCCACCTCGGCGAACTGCACCCGCGCTGGCGACAGGCCTACGAGCTGAACAGTGCGCCGGTGGTCTTCGAGATCGAACTGGCGGCGCTGTTGCGCGCGAGCGTGCCTGCGTTCGCGCCGCTGCCCAAGCAGCAGTCGGTGTGGCGCGACATCGCTGTGATGGCCGACGAGTCGGTGACGCACGAAGCGCTGATGCAGGCGATCCTCGATCCGTCCGGCGGGCTGATCCGCTCGGCGAACCTGTTCGACGTGTTCCGGCCGCAAGCCGCCAAAGCCGTCGCAGCCGACGGCACGGCGACCGCCGAGCGCAGTCTGGCGGTGCGCCTCGAACTGTTGGACGATGAAGCCACCCTGACCGACGAGCGCATCGACGCTGCGGTGGGCCAGGTGCTGGACACACTGCGCAGCCGGCTCGGCGTGCGCCTGCGGGGCTGATGACCATGAACGACGATTCCCAACCGATCCCGTTGATGCTGTCGAGCCTGGACACGCCCACGCTGACCAAGGCCGAGCTCGCCGACCTGCTGTTCGAGCGTCTCGGCCTCAACAAGCGCGAGTCGAAGGACATGGTCGAGGCGTTCTTCGACCTCATCCATGCGGCGCTGATCACCGGCAAGGACGTGAAGATGTCGGGCTTCGGCAACTTCAACATCCGCCGCAAGGCGCCGCGGCCCGGGCGCAATCCGCGCACCGGCGAAGCGATCCCGATCAAGGCGCGCAACGTGGTCACTTTCCACGCCAGTCACAAACTGAAAGATGTCGTGCAAGGCGACACACCTGCCGCAGACGACTTCGAGTAGAGTGTTGACTCCTCTCCTCATGTCATTGATTTAAATGGAGAATTCTCTTCCTGCCATCCCCGCCAAACGCTACTTCACCATCGGAGAGGTGAGTGATTTGTGCGGCGTGAAACCTTATGTTTTGCGCTACTGGGAGCAGGAATTCACGCAGCTGAAGCCCATGAAGCGGCTCGGCAATCGGCGCTTTTACCAGCTTCACGAGGTGCTGCTGATCCGCCGCATTCGCGAG
>JANMTL010000230.1:0-2033 GCA_031390425.1 Rhizobacter sp. | reverse complement strand
TGATCACGATGAGCATGAACGGCCTGCTCAACGACGGCGACGAGGTGCTGGTGCCTGCCCCCGACTACCCGCTGTGGACCGCGTCGGTGGCGCTGTCCGGTGGCACGCCGGTTCACTACATCTGCGACGAGCAGGCCGACTGGACGCCCGACCTCGCCGACATTAAAAAGAAGATCACGCCGAACACCAAGGCGATCGTCGTCATCAACCCGAACAACCCGACCGGTGCGCTGTACCCGGAGGCCGTGCTGCGCGAGATCGTCGAGCTGGCGCGGCAGCATCAGTTGATCGTGTTCGCCGACGAGATCTACGACAAGACGCTGTACGACGGCAACGTGCACACCAGCATCGCTTCGCTGGCCGACGACGTGCTGTTCGTCACCTACAACGGCCTGAGCAAGAACTACCGCTCGTGCGGCTACCGCGCCGGCTGGATGGTGGTGTCGGGCGCGAAGGCGCATGCGCGCGACTACATCGAGGGCCTGAACATGCTGGCCTCGATGCGGTTGTGCTCGAACACGCCGGGCCAGCTCGCGATCCAGACCGCACTCGGCGGCTACCAGAGCATCAAGGACCTGGTCGCACCGGGCGGACGGCTGTGCCGCCAGCGCGACCTGGCGTACGAGTTGCTCAGCCAGATCCCGGGCGTCAGCGTCGTCAAGCCGAAGGCCGCGCTGTACATGTTCCCGCGCCTCGACCCGAAGATGTACCCAATCGAAGACGACCAGCAGTTCGCCTACGACCTGCTGGCCGCCGAGAAGGTGCTGATCGTGCAGGGCACGGGCTTCAATTGGGCGAACCCCGATCACTTCCGGCTGGTGTTCCTGCCGAACAGCGACGACCTGACCGAAGCGATCGGACGCATTGCGCACTTTCTCGACCAGTACCGCAAGCGGCACGCGCAGTGATGGCACGCGTGAACTTCTTTTCCTCGCACAGCAACAACCCCTCGGGGCACACAAGATGAAACCGATACGAGTTGGCCTGCTGGGCGTCGGCACCGTGGGCACTGGCACCTTCAACGTGCTGCGCCGCAACCAAGAAGAAATCACGCGCCGCGCCGGCCGCAGCATCGAAATCACGATGGTCGCCGACCTCGACACTGCGCGTGCGCAGGCCATCGTCGGTGACTCGGCGCGGGTGGTTGCCGACGCCCGCGAGCTTATCGCCCACCCCGACATCGACATCGTCGTCGAGCTGATCGGCGGCTACGGCATCGCGCGCACGTTGGTGCTCGAAGCCATTGCCGCCGGCAAGCATGTGGTGACGGCCAACAAGGCGCTGCTGGCGGTGCACGGCACCGAGATTTTTGCGGCAGCACGCGAAAAAGGCGTCGTCGTTGCGTTCGAGGCGGCGGTCGCTGGCGGCATCCCGATCATCAAGGCACTGCGCGAAGGGCTGACCGCCAACCGCATCGAGTGGATCGCCGGGATCATCAACGGCACCACCAATTTCATCCTGTCGGAGATGCGCTCGAAGGGGCTGGATTTCGGTGCGGTGCTGAAGCAAGCGCAAGCGCTCGGCTACGCCGAAGCCGACCCGACCTTCGACATAGAGGGCGTCGACGCCGCGCACAAGCTCACGCTGATGAGCGCGATCGCGTTCGGCATTCCGGTGCAGTTCGACCGCGCGCACATCGAAGGCATCTCCAAATTGCAGGCGGCCGACATCGGTTATGCCGAACACCTGGGCTACCGGATCAAGTTGCTGGGCATCTCCAAACGATCGGACGCTGGAATCGAGCTGCGGGTGCATCCGACGTTGGTGCCGACCAAGCGGCTGATCGCCAACGTCGAAGGCGCAATGAACGCGGTGATGGTGCAAGGCGATGCGGTCGGCAGCACGCTGTACTACGGCAAGGGCGCGGGTTCGGAGCCGACCGCCTCGGCCGTGATCGCCGATCTTGTCGACATCACCCGGCTGCACACCGCCGACCCGCACCACCGCGTGCCGCACCTGGCGTTTCAACACGACGCCTTGAGTGCGACGCCGATCCTGCCGATGGACGCCACCGTCACCGCCTACTACCTGCG
>JANMTL010000154.1:0-10475 GCA_031390425.1 Rhizobacter sp. | reverse complement strand
TTCATGATCTCGATCTTCTCGGGCTTGGTTTTCTTGTTCTTGTCGGTCGTGTAGAAATGACCGGTGCCGGCTGACGATTCCAGCTTGATTTTTTCGCGTCCACCTTTTGCCATGATCCGCTCCTAAATCAGATTTCGCCGCGAGCACGCAGGTCGGCAACGACCTTTTCGATGCCCACCTTGTCGATCAAGCGCAATGCCGCATTCGAGATCCGCAGGCGCACCCAGCGGTTTTCTTGCTCCAGCCAAAACCGGCGGTATTGCAGGTTCGGCAAAAAGCGCCGCTTGGTCTTGTTGTTCGCATGGGAAACATTGTTCCCCGACATCGGGCGCTTACCCGTGACTTGACAGACGCGTGCCATGACGCAGCTCCAATAAGTTCGTGTTTCAGATGTCGCTGGTGCAGTAGCGCCCTGGGCGTGGCCTGCACCGGGGCTTGCACCCACGTAGCCGCTGCGCGACGACCTCCGAACGACAGAGGTCTCCAAATGCAGCGAAGCCCCCGAGTATATCCGGCTTCTGAGGGGCCGGGTCGCGATCTGCGCGGCTTACTGTTCCAGAAAGCGCTGCGAGTCGAGTGCGGCCATGCAGCCGGTACCGGCACTGGTGATGGCCTGGCGGTACACATGGTCTTGCACGTCGCCAGCGGCGAAAACGCCCGGCACGCTGGTCATCGTCGCCATGCCGTTCAGCCCGCCTTGGGTGATGATGTAGCCGTCCTTCATCTCCAGGTGCCCGCTGAAGATGTCGGTGTTGGGCTGGTGGCCGATCGCGATGAAGCAGCCCTGCAAGGTCAACTCGGTGGTCGTGTGGTCCTTCGTGCTGCGGATGCGCACGCCGGTGACGCCCGAGGCATCGCCCAACACTTCGTCGAGCGTGTTCCACAGGTGCAACTCGATCTTGCCCGCAGCCACCTTGTCCATCACCTTGTCGACCAGGATCGGCTCGGCCTTGAACTTGTCGCGCCGATGGATCAGGTGCACCTTGCTGGCGATGTTCGACAGGTACAGCGCTTCCTCGACGGCGGTGTTGCCACCACCGATGACGCACACGACCTGGCCGCGATAGAAAAAGCCGTCGCAGGTCGCGCAGCCGCTGACGCCGCGGCCCATGAAGGCTTGCTCCGACGGCAGGCCGAGGTACTTGGCCGAAGCGCCGGTCGCGATGATCAACGCGTCGCAGGTGTAGCTGCCCGAGTCGCCTTGCAGCTTGAACGGGCGAGCGGAAAAATCGACTTCGTTGATGTGGTCGGTGACGAGTTGCGTGTTGAAGCGTTCGGCGTGCTTTTGAAAGCGCTCCATCAATTCCGGTCCCTGCACGCCGTCTACATCGGCGGGCCAGTTGTCGACATCGGTGGTCGTCATCAACTGGCCGCCAGGAGCGATGCCGGTGACCAGGATCGGACTCAGGTTGGCGCGGGCGGCGTAAACGGCGGCGGAATAACCGGCCGGGCCGGACCCCAGGATCAAGACGCGTGCGTGGGTAGACGAGGTGCTCATGGCGATACGCAGAATGGAAACAGTCATTCAGTTTGACACGGCGGCCGGAGGCTCGGCGGCAAGCAATCCAATGGAGACAATAGGCAAATCCAGTTTGTCCAGTGAATTCCGCACGCGCACTGCCGATAACGTCAACAAAGGAGCTTCACGATGGCCATGCTTTCAAATCTCGACCTCATTCGGCGCGTGCCGATTTTTTCACTGCTGACCAACGACCAGGCGCAGGGCATCGCCGACGCGGTGGTCAAGCGCCGCTACCGCCGCGGCGAAATCGTCGTCGAGCACGGCAAGAAGTCGAACGCCCTGTTCATTTTGTTGACCGGCCGGGCGCGCGTGTTGACTGCCGATTCACGCGGTCGGGAGGTGATCCTCGCAGTGCTGGAATCCGGCGACTACGTCGGCGAAATGAGCCTGATCGACAACGAGCCTCATTCGGCGACGGTGCGTGCCGAGATCCAGACCGACATGCTGATCCTCGGTCGGCCCGAATTCGCCCGCTGCCTGCCCGAGAATTCCAGTCTGTCCTACGCGATCATGCGCGGCCTGGTGGCGCGCCTGCGCAGTGCCGACCGCCAGATCGAATCGCTGGCGCTGCTCGACGTGTACGGCCGTGTGGCGCGCTCGCTGCTCGACATGGCCGACGTGATCGGCGACGTCAAGATGATCCGCAACAAGGTTTCGCGCCAAGACCTGGCGAAGGTCGTCGGGGCGTCGCGCGAGATGGTCAGCCGGGTCATGAAAGACCTCGAAGGACGCGGCATGATCGAGACGCAGGAAAACGGCTCGGTCATCCTGAAAGAGCGCCTGACCTGAGCCCGACGGGCTGCTGACCGACCGGGCCCACCCCGCTGTTCGGCCACAATGAGCTGATGACATTTCCGCTCGGATCGCTTCGTTCTGCTGCGGCAGATTCCGCATTGAGTTCGCGCGCCTCTGCGGTCGGCGACGCCCGCGACCGCAAGGCCGGTGCGGGCTTGACGGAGCCTTCGGTCAGCCTGTCGAATTGGCCGCGTCAGGCTCGCCTGCTGCTCGGCGGCGTGGCCTGGCTGTTGATGTTGATCGCACTGGTCACCCACAGCCCGCTCGATGCGGCTTTTTCCACGTCGGGCGCCGGAGAACCGGCGCACAACAAGGCCGGTGAGCTGGGCGCGTGGCTGTCCGACGGCGCGCTGTTCAGCTTCGGCTACTCGGTGTGTTGGTTGATGGCCGTGGCCTTGCATCGCTGGCTCGGGTCGTTGGCTGGTTTGCTGCGCGGCGCCGACACCGAGGCCGCCCAGCTCACACCGACCCGACCCGCGTGGCCGGTCTGGGCTTTCTGGCTGGGCCTGGCGCTGTTGATGTCGGCCAGCAGCGCGCTCGAATGGACGCGGATGTACCAGTGGGAAACGCGCCTGCCGGGCGGCCATGCCGGCGGCGTGTTGGGCTACCTGCTCGGGTCCGGCAGCATCAAGCTGCTCGGCTTCGCCGGTTCCGGCGTGCTGTGGATCGCGCTGCTGGTGGTCGGGCTGTCGCTGGCGTTCCGTTTCTCATGGTTGCAGGTGGCCGATGCGATCGGTGAGCGGCTCGACGCCTGGCGCGACCGCCGCGTCGAACGCATCGAGCATGCCGAGGACATGCGCCTGGGCGAGCAGGCTTTGCGCGAGCGCGAAGACGTGGTCGAGGTCGAGCACGCGCTGCACGAGGACCACGCGCCGATCGTCATCGAATCCCCGGTGGTCGAGGTGCCGAAGAGCGAACGCGTCGTGAAGGAAAGGCAAAAGCCGCTGTTCATCGAGCTGGCCGACACCAAGTTGCCGCAGGTCGATCTGCTCGACGCCGCGCCGGGCCGCACGGAAACCGTGTCTCCCGAAACGCTGGAGATGACCTCTCGGCTGATCGAGAAAAAGCTGAAGGACTTCGGCGTCGAGGTGCGCGTGGTTGCCGCGTCGCCGGGCCCGGTGATCACCCGCTACGAGATCGAACCGGCCACCGGCGTCAAGGGCGCGCAGGTGCTGGGTTTGGCCAAGGACCTGGCGCGCAGCCTGAGCCTGGTCAGCATCCGCGTGGTGGAGACCGTGCCGGGCAAGACGACGATGGCGCTCGAGCTGCCCAATGCGCGCCGCCAGACGATCCACCTGTCGGAGATCCTCGGCTCGCAGGTCTACAACAGCGCGTCGTCGATGTTGACGATGGGCCTGGGCAAGGACATCGTCGGCAACCCGGTGGTTGCCGACCTGCAGAAGATGCCGCACTGCTTGGTGGCGGGCACCACCGGTTCTGGCAAGTCGGTCGGCATCAACGCGATGATCCTGAGCCTGCTCTACAAGGCTGAAGCGCGCGATGTGCGGCTGATCCTGATCGATCCTAAGATGCTCGAGATGAGCGTCTACGAAGGCATCCCGCACCTGCTGTGCCCGGTGGTCACCGACATGAAGCAGGCCGCCAATGCGCTCAACTGGGGCGTTGGCGAGATGGAGCGCCGCTACAAGCTGCTGAGCAAGCTGGGTGTGCGCAACCTGGCCGGCTACAACAAGAAGATCGACGACGCCGCCGTGCGCGGCGAGACGATGGGCAACCCGTTCAGCCTGACGCCCGAGCAGCCTGAACCGCTGGAGCGGCTGCCGCACCTCGTGATCGTGATCGATGAGCTGGCCGACCTGATGATGGTGGTCGGCAAGAAGATCGAAGAGCTGATCGCGCGCCTCGCGCAGAAGGCTCGCGCGGCCGGCATCCACCTGATCCTGGCCACGCAGCGGCCCAGCGTCGACGTGATCACCGGCCTGATCAAGGCCAACATCCCGACCCGGCTGAGCTTCCAGGTCGGCAGCAAGATCGACAGCCGCACCATCCTCGACCAGCAGGGAGCCGAAGCGCTGCTCGGCATGGGCGACATGCTGTACATGGCTTCGGGCTCGGGCCAACTGGTGCGGGTGCATGGCGCTTTCGTCAGCGACGATGAGGTGCACCGCGTCGTCGCCTACCTGAAGAGCCAGGGCGAGCCCAACTACATCGAAGGCATCCTCGAAGGCGGCGTGCTCGACGGCGAGTCGGGCGAGATCGCCCAGAACGACGGCGGCGGCCCGGGCAACGAAAGCGATGCGATGTACGACTCGGCGGTGGCCATCGTGCTGCAACACAAGCGCGCATCGATCTCGCTGGTGCAGCGACACCTGCGCATCGGCTACAACCGCGCGGCACGGCTGCTGGAACAAATGGAGAAGTCGGGGCTCGTCTCCGGCATGGGCACCAACGGCAATCGCGACATCATCGTCCCGGCGCGCAACGAATGAGCCGGCTCGCCTTCTCGCTGGTGGCGTGGGCGCTGCTTGCCAGCGCGCCTGCACACGCCGACGCCGTTGATGCGCTCAAGGCGTTCGTGCAGGAGGTCAAGACCGGCCGCGCTGCTTTCACGCAAACCGTCACCTCGCCCGATGGCGGCAAGACCAAGACATCGAGCGGCAACTTCGAGTTCGCCCGGCCCGATCGCTTCCGCTTCGCCTATACCAAGCCCTTCGAGCAGTTGATCGTCGGCGACGGACAGAAGGTGTGGATCTACGACGCCGATCTGAACCAGGTCAGCAGCCGCAACTTCTCGCAGGCGCTGGGCACGACACCGGCCGCTTTGTTGGCGGGGGGCGATCTGAACCGCGATTTCGAGCTGTCGGCGTTGCCGTCCGAAGGCGGACTCGATTGGGCGAAGGCCACGCCGAAGGTCAAGGAAGGCGCGTTCGAGTCGATGCGCATCGGCTTCAAGGGCAAGCAGCTTGCGGCGGTCGAAATCACCGACAGCTTCGCGCAGCGCTCGCGGCTCACGTTCACGCAGTTCGCGGCGAATGTCGAGCTGCCGCCGCAACGTTTCCAGTTCGTGGTGCCCAAGGGCGCGGATGTCCTCGAGCAGTGATCGGCCGGCGTCGGCTGCGCCCGCGCAGCCGCTGGCCGAACGCTTGCGGCCGCGCACGCTCGCCGACGTGATCGGCCAGCAGCACCTGCTGGGCGCGGGCAAACCGCTGCGCTCAGCGTTCGATTCGGGCCGGCTGCATTCGATGATCCTGTGGGGCCCACCCGGCGTCGGCAAGACCACGCTGGCGCGGCTGATGACCGACGCGTTCGATGCGCAGTTCATCACGATCTCGGCGGTGCTCGGCGGCGTGAAAGACATCCGCGAAGCGGTCGAGCGCGCGCTGGTGGTGCAGCCGGCGGGCCGCCGCACCGTGGTCTTCGTCGACGAGGTGCACCGCTTCAACAAGGCGCAGCAGGACGCGTTTTTGCCGCATGTCGAATCGGGGCTGTTCACCTTCATCGGTGCGACCACCGAGAACCCGTCGTTCGAGGTCAATTCGGCGCTGCTGTCGCGGGCCACGGTGCATGTGCTCAAGAGTCTGCAGCCGGCCGATCTGGTGGAGTTGCTGGGTCGCGCCCGCGCGCTGCTGTCTGCGCCGCCGCTGACGGACGCCGCGCGCGATCGGCTCGTCGCGTATGCCGATGGCGATGCGCGCCGCCTGCTCAACGCCTACGAAAACCTGATCGACATGGCGGCCGACGCTTCGCGAGAGCAGCCTGCGCTGACAGAGATCGACGAAGCGCAGCTCGAACGCTCGCTCGGCGAGCAACTGCGACGCTACGACAACGGCGGCGAGCAGTTCTACGACACCATCTCGGCGCTGCACAAGGCGGTGCGAGGCAGCGACCCGGATGCGTCGCTGTACTGGTTCGTGCGCATGCTCGACGGTGGCGTCGATCCGCGTTATGCGGCGCGGCGCCTGGTGCGCATGGCGAGCGAAGACATCGGCCTGGCCGACCCGCGCGCCTTGCGCATGACGCTCGACGCGGCCGAAACCTACGAGCGGCTCGGTTCGCCCGAGGGCGAGCTGGCGCTGGCTCAGGCGGTGATCTACCTGGCCGTCGCGCCGAAATCGAACGCGGTTTACCGCGCTTACAAGAGTGCGAAGGCGTTCATCCAGCAGGACGGCACCCGCATGGTGCCGATGCGGCTGCGCAACGCGCCGACCCGGCTGATGAAAGACCTCGATTACGGCCGCGGCTACCGCTATGCGCACGACGAAGAAGGCGGCTTCGCAGCCGGCGAGCGCTACTGGCCCGACGATGTGGACGGCCCGCCGTTCTATCAGCCGGTGCCGCGCGGGCTCGAAATTCGCATCGGTGAAAAGTTGGCCGAACTGCGTCGGCTCAACGACGCAGCGAAGCCCAAGCCGTAGCGTCCTGACGCGCTGCCGCAGCGAACCCCCTCCACGATGGACACCTTCATCCAGCAGGTCATCAACGGTCTGGTGCTCGGCAGCGTGTATGCGCTGGTGGCACTCGGCTACACGATGGTCTACGGGATCATCAACCTCATCAACTTCGCGCACGGCGAGGTGCTGATGGTGGGGGCGCTGACCAGTTGGACGGTGGTCACGGCGCTGGAGGGCAGCGGCCTGCCGGGCTGGCTGATGCTGTTGATCTCGCTGATGGCGGCCATCGCGGTCTGCACCGCGCTCAACTTCGGCATCGAGAAGATCGCCTACCGCCCGCTGCGCGACGCACCGCGCCTGGCGCCGCTGATCACTGCGATGGGCGTCAGCCTGCTGTTGCAAACACTCGCAATGATCGTCTGGAAGCCGAACCCGAAGCCGTATCCGATCCTGCTGCCCGGCCAGCCGTTCCACATCGGTGGTGCGGTGATCAACACGACGCAGATACTGATACTCGTCACAACCGCGATCACGCTGGCGGGCCTGATGTTTCTGGTCAATCGCACGAAGCTCGGCCGCGCCATGCGTGCTACCGCCGAGAACCCGCGTGTGGCCGGGCTGATGGGCGTGCGGCCCGACGTGATCATCTCGGCCACCTTCGTGATCGGTGCGGCGCTGGCCGCGCTGGCGGGCGTGATGGTCGCAGCCAACTACGGCTCGGTGCAGCACAGCATGGGTTTCCTGCTGGGCCTGAAGGCGTTCACCGCGGCGGTGTTCGGCGGCATCGGCAACCTGCCCGGCGCGATGCTGGGCGGCGTGCTGCTGGGGCTGATCGAGGCGCTGGGTGCGGGCTACATCGGCGACCTGACCGGCGGCGTGCTGGGCAGCCACTACCAGGACATCTTCGCCTTCATCGTGCTGATCGGGGTGCTGACGCTGCGGCCACAGGGCCTGCTGGGGGAAAGGGTGGCCGACCGTGCATGAGCGGCTCGACTCCGCTGCGCCAGCCGACTCGCGCCGCAAGTTCGGCACGCTGTTGATCGCCGCCATCGGCCTGCTGATCCTGCCGCTGCTTGCGCAGCAGTTCGGCAACGCCTGGGTGCGCATCATCGACACCGCGCTGCTCTATGTGCTGCTGGCGCTCGGCCTCAACATCGTGGTCGGCTACGCCGGCTTGCTGGACCTGGGCTACGTCGCGTTCTATGCGGTCGGCGCGTACTTGTTCGCGCTGCTCGCCAGCCCGCATCTGGTGGAGACCTTTCCGGCCATTGCCGCGCTGTTTCCGAACGGCCTGCACCTGCCGATCTGGTTGGCGCTGCCGCTCGGCGCGGCGCTGGCCGGGTTGTTCGGGCTGCTGCTGGGCGCACCCACACTGAAGCTGCGCGGCGACTACCTTGCGATCGTCACGCTCGGCTTCGGCGAAATCATCCGGGTGTTCCTTGCCAATCTGGAGCAGCCGGTCAACATCACCAACGGCCCGCGTGGCCTCGGGCAGATCGATTCGCTGTCGCTGTTCG
The DNA here is from genome assembly GCA_031390425.1 of Rhizobacter sp. Taxonomy (GTDB): domain Bacteria; phylum Pseudomonadota; class Gammaproteobacteria; order Burkholderiales; family Burkholderiaceae_C; genus PBB1. Next base: position 2,289 of record JANMTL010000154.1, on the reverse strand, counting down.
GCTGGGACCTGGGCAAGAAGTGGAGCCTCTTCGGCTTCGAGATCCCGTCGGTCACCAACCACTACTACCTGTTCCTGGCGCTGGTCATCGTCGGGATCGTGGTCTGCCACCGGTTGGAGCGCAGCCGCATCGGCCGCGCCTGGATGGCGATCCGCGAAGACGAGGTCGCCGCCAAGGCGATGGGCATCCACACCCGCAACCTGAAGCTGCTGGCCTTCGGCATGGGCGCCACCTTCGGCGGCGTGGCCGGGGTGCTGTTCGCCAGCTTCCAGGGCTTCGTGTCGCCCGAGTCGTTCAGCCTGCAAGAGTCGGTGCTGATCGTCGCGATGGTGGTGCTCGGTGGCATCGGCCACCTGCCCGGCGTGGTGGTGGGTGCGCTGCTGCTGGCCGCGCTGCCCGAGGTGTTGCGCTACGTGGCCGGGCCGTTGCAAACGATGACCGGCGGGCGGCTCGATGCGGCCATCTTGCGGCAGTTGCTGATCGCGCTGGCGATGATCGGCATCATGCTGGCGCGCCCGCGCGGGCTGTGGCCAGCGCCGGAGCATGGGCGTGTGGCAACGCCGGAGCCCGTGACATCCCCATGACCGACACCGTGTTGAAAGTGGCCTCGGTCTCGAAGCGTTTCGGCGGCTTGCAGGCGCTGTCCGATGTCGGCATCACGATCGAACGCGGCATGGTCTATGGCTTGATCGGCCCCAACGGCGCCGGCAAGACGACCTTCTTCAACGTCATCACCGGGCTCTCCACGCCGGATACGGGCATTTTCGAGCTCGGCGGGCGGCCCTACCAACCGAGCGCGGTGCATGAGGTCGCGAAAGCGGGCATCGCGCGCACCTTCCAGAACATCCGGTTGTTCGCCGACATGACCGCGCTCGAGAACGTGATGGTCGGGCGCCACGTGCGCACGCATTCGGGCTTGATCGGCGCGGTCTTTCGCACGGCGTCGTTCAAGGCCGAAGAGGCGGCCATCGCGCAGCGCGCCCAGCAACTGCTCGACTACGTCGGCATCGGCAAGTACGCCGACTTCAAGGCGCGTACCTTGAGCTACGGCGACCAGCGGCGCCTGGAGATCGCGCGCGCACTCGCCACCGACCCGAAGCTGATCGCGTTGGATGAACCCGCCGCCGGGATGAACGCCACCGAGAAGATCGTGCTGCGCGAGTTGATCGACCGCATCCGCAACGACGGAAGCACGATCCTTTTGATCGAGCACGACGTGAAGCTGGTGATGGGCCTGTGCGACCGCGTCACCGTGCTCGACCACGGCAAGCAGATCGCCGAAGGCACGCCGGCCGAGGTGCAGCGCGACACCGCTGTCATCGAGGCCTACCTCGGCGCGGCGCATGCAGCCCACTGACATCACCGTGACCTCCACGTTGCTCAAAGTCATCGGCCTGAAGGTCGCTTACGGCGGCATCCAGGCGGTCAAAGGCGTCAGCTTCGAGGTGCATCAGGGCGAACTCGTCAGCCTGATCGGCGCCAACGGCGCGGGCAAGACGACCACGCTCAAAGCCATCACGGCACTGCAACCGAGGGCCGGCGGCGACATCGAATTCATGGGGCGGTCGATTCGCGGTCAGGGCACGTGGGACCTGGTGCGCCAGGGCCTGGTGATGGTGCCGGAAGGCCGCGGCACCTTCACCCGCATGACGATCACCGAGAACCTGCAGATGGGCGCCTTCATCCGCGACGACAAGGATATCGATGCCGACATCGCCAACGTGTTCGCGATCTTCCCGCGCCTGAAGGAGCGCCGCAGCCAGTTGGCCGGCACGCTGTCGGGTGGCGAACAGCAGATGCTGGCGATGGGCCGTGCGCTGATGGCCAACCCAAAGGTGCTGCTGCTCGACGAGCCGTCGATGGGCCTGTCGCCGAAGATGGTCGACACCATCTTCGATGTCATCAACGACATCCACCGGCAAGGCGTCACGGTGCTGCTGGTCGAGCAGAACGCGAGCCGCGCCTTGCAACTGGCGAGCCGAGGCTACGTGATGGAGTCGGGCGAAGTCACGATGAACGGTGACGCGAAGGTGCTGCTGAACGACCCGAAGGTGAGGGCGGCTTATTTGGGCGAGTGAGTTGGGCGAGTGGCACGGACTTGCCATCGAACGTGTCGGATGGAAAGTTTGTCAGCAGTTAGTTGCGGCGGTGTTTATGGGCTGTTCGCATGCAGTCGTGCGCGCAGTGCTGCCGAGGACAAGGGGTGTCCCGGGCCCCACAAGTAACCCCGGCCCGCAAACAACGGCCCGCCAACATAACATAGCTGGGCCCGGGACCCCACCCCCACCG
>JANMTL010000211.1:0-25260 GCA_031390425.1 Rhizobacter sp. | reverse complement strand
CCATGATGCGGCAGCCCTCAAAGCAGACACCTCGATTCTGTCGCGCGAGTCAACTGGGAACCATCGGGGGATGCGTCAATCAGCAGCATCGTGCGCCGCTGATTGCAGCCCGCAACTCGCTGATCTGCTTTTTCTCGATCGACACCGGCTCATTGCGCAGGCGACCCGGCACCCCATCGCGCGTCCGATTGCGGGGCACGGTCGCAAACGCCACGCCGCGCACCGAGGGCGGCTGCGACGCTGACACCAGCGTCGGTCCGCTCGATCTGTTTGCCACCATCTGGGCGTTGCCGCAGGAAGGAGACAACGGCTTTTGAGGGCACTGTCAGCACCCGTCGGTGTTTCGCGTTTCTAGGGATAGGGCGGGAGCCCGCTCAAGCGCAAGATGGTATGCAATGGGTTGGACGCCCCGCCACCGGGAGTGTGTCGATGAGACATTTAAAACACGCAGCAGTCGGCTGCACCACGCGATTTCTTTGCGCCACTGCGTTGACCTGTGCGGCTCTGGGCACTGCCCACGCCGCGCGTTACGAGATCAGCGGCAGTATCCAATTCGGACTCCCGGAGGTCGCCGTGGTGGACAGCTACGACCTGAGCGGTGGGGTATCGATGAGCCGTCAAATCAACTACAGCAACGCGCCGGCCTATCTGGGGCGCAACTTCCTGGGTCGCGCTGGTTCGGGCGCAGACCGCTTCGGGCTGCGTGCTTCCAACTTCGTCGCAGCCAACCACATTGCGAATGACGATGACGGTGGCGCCCAGTTCAGTGCGTATTCGTTCGCCAGGGCGATCTACACCGACGTCGTCATCGACGGCCCCGTGGGTGCGAGCCCGGTGGCGACATCGATCAATTTCCACTTGGCGGGCGAGCAGATTTTGGGCACCCATTTCCCCGGGCCGATGGGGGGGTTCGCTACCCGGTCTTCAGTATTTCTTCAGATCTTTGCCGGTGCCAACGGCGATTTCGGCGTCAGCAACATCGCCAGCAGCAACGGCATCAACGCACCCCTGGACCGGCAGGGCATGCTGGTGGATTTCGATGGCGACACCGCCCTCGCCACTTCGCTGTTCACTCTGCCTGTCAACACACCGTTCACCTTGGACCTGAGTCTCAGAGCCGACGTATTTTTATCAGTGTCCTATCGCGAGGGCTACATCACCAGCGCGCTCAGCGATTTCGGCAGCACGCTGACTTTTGCCACCGATCGCCCGGTGTTCGACTTGCCTGCGGGTTACAGCGCCCATTCGGTCGACGCCGGCATTGTCAACAACGCCTTCGCTTCGGCGGTGCCCGAGCCTGGCGGCGGTGCACTGGCCGCGCTGGGGCTGGTCGTCATGGGCGGCTGCAGCCAGCTGCGTCGGCGCTGGCAGCGGCAGATCGCGTCCGAGGCATCGCTCGCCTTGGCGCTGTAGGCGACCCGCCTTTCAGCGCTTCGGTCTGGGCTACTCGATCGCCTTCACCATGTCCTCGACCACCTTTTTCGCGTCGCCGAAGACCATCATGGTTTTGTCCATGTAGAACAGCTCGTTGTCGAGGCCCGCGTAGCCTGCCGCCATCGAGCGTTTGTTGACGATGATGGTCTTGGCCTTGTAGGCCTCCAGGATCGGCATGCCGTAGATCACACTGCCTTTGATGTGCGCCGCGGGGTTCACCACGTCGTTGGCACCCAGGATGATCGCCACATCGACCTGGCCGAACTCGCCGTTGATGTCTTCCATCTCGAACACCTGGTCGTAGGGCACTTCCGCCTCGGCCAGCAGCACGTTCATGTGGCCCGGCATGCGGCCAGCCACCGGGTGAATCGCGTACTTGACGCTGATGCCCTTGGCCGTCAGCTTGGCGGCCAACTCTTTCACCGCGTGTTGCGCGCGCGCCACCGCCAGACCGTAGCCCGGCACGATCACCACTGTTTCGGCATTGCCGAGCACGAAGGCCGCATCGTCGGCGCTGCCGCTCTTGACCGGCCGCGCCTCCGCCTTGGCGCCGCCTGCCGATGTGGCCTCGCCGCCGAACCCGCCGCCGATCACGTTGAAGAAGGATCGGTTCATCGCCTTGCACATGATGTAGCTCAGGATCGCGCCCGAGCTGCCGACCAGGCTGCCTGCGATGATCAGCATCGCGTTGTTCAGGCTGAAACCGATGCCTGCTGCCGCCCAGCCGCTGTAGCTGTTGAGCATGCTCACCACCACCGGCATGTCGGCGCCGCCGATCGGGATGATGATCAGCACGCCCATCACGAAGGCCAGCGCCAACATCGCGAAAAACGCAGTCCAACTGCCGGTGAAGGTAAACACCAGCCCGAGGCCGAGCAGGCTCAGGCCGAGAAGCAGGTTGATCTTGTGCTGCCCCGCAAACTGCACCGGCGCGCCCTGGAACAGGCGGAACTTGTACTTGCCGCTGAGCTTGCCGAAGGCGATCACCGAGCCGCTGAAAGTGATCGCGCCGATGGCTGCGCCGAGGAACAATTCGAGCCGGTTGCCCGCCGGAATCGGTGGGCTGAGTCCTTCGACCGATCGGGCCACGATGCCGAAGGCGTGCGGCTCGGCCACCGCCGCCACCGCAATGAACACCGCCGCCAGGCCAATCATGCTGTGGAAAAAAGCCACCAGTTCGGGCATCTGGGTCATTTCGACCGTCTTCGCCCGATACGCGCCGTAGCCACCGCCCACCACCAGACCCAGCAGCACGTACGCCATGCCGCCCAGGTTGCCCGCTGCCAGCTTGGCGATCAGCGCCGCGGTGGTCAGCACCGCGATCGCCATGCCGATCATGCCGAACAGGTTGCCGCGGATCGAGGTGGTCGGGTGGCTCAGGCCTTTCAACGCCTGGATGAAGCAGACGCTCGCAACCAGATAGAGCAGCGTAACGAGGTTCAGGCTCACTTCGCAGCCTCCGGAACGACGGCTTTCTTCTCTTTCTTCTTGAACATCTCCAGCATCCGCCGCGTGACGAGGAAGCCGCCGAACACATTGACCGCCGCCAGCGCCACCGCCAGCACGCCCATCGTCTTGCCGAGCGTGGTTTCGGTCAGCGCCGCAGCCAGCATCGCGCCGACGATCACGATCGCCGAGATCGCGTTGGTGACCGCCATCAGCGGCGTGTGCAGTGCGGGCGTCACGGTCCACACGACGTGGTAGCCCACATAGATGGCGAGCACGAAGATGATCAGGTTGGTGATGGTCGGCGAGATGAGGTCCATGGCTTGTGCGTCCTTTACTTTCTTTTGACTTCGCCAGCTTTACTTGGCGCGACGGACTTCGCCGTCGCGTGTCATCAGGCAAGCCGCCACGATGTCGTCGTCCATCGGCACATTGATCGCGCCTTCTTGGGTGATCATGAGCTTCAGGAAATCGAGCACGTTGCGTGCATACAGCGCCGACGAGTCGGCCGCCACGCGCGCGGGCAGATTGGTCTCGCCGACGATCGTGACGCCGTGCTTGATCACGGTTTGGTCGGCCTCGGACAGCGGACAGTTGCCGCCGACGCCATCGGGACCTTTCCCGGCCGCGATGTCGATGATGACCGAGCCCGCTTTCATCGACTTGACCATGTCCTCGGTGATCAGCGTCGGCGCGGCCCGACCCGGGATCAGCGCGGTCGAGATCACGATGTCGGCCGCCGCCACCCGCTTGGCGACCTCGATCTTCTGCCGGTCGAGCCAGCTCTGCGGCATCGGCTTCGCATAGCCGCCGACGCCGACGGCCGATTCCTTTTCCTCGGGGGTGTCGTAGGACACCTCGATGAACTTGGCGCCCAGCGACTCGACCTGCTCCTTGACGCTCGGCCGCACATCGCTCGCCTCGATCACCGCGCCCAAGCGTTTGGCTGTGGCAATGGCCTGCAAGCCGGCCACGCCGACACCAAGCACCACCACCCGCGCCGCCTTCACCGTACCGGCCGCCGTCATCAGCATCGGGAAAAAGCGCTGGTACTTGTCGGCGGCGATCATCACCGCTTTGTAACCGGCGATGTTGGCTTGCGAGCTCAGCACGTCCATGCTCTGCGCCCGCGTGGTGCGCGGCGCGGCTTCGAGCGCGAAGCTGGTCAGCCCGGCCGCAGCCAGCCGTTGCAGGCCGTCGGCATCGAACGGGTTCAGCATGCCGACCAGCGCGCAGCCCGCCTTCAGCAACGCCAGCTCGGCTTCGCTCGGCGCACGCACCTTCAGCACCAACTCGCAACCGAATGCGCCCGCCGCATCGGTGACCTCTGCGCCGACCGCTGTGTAGGCCGCGTCGGTGGCGCTGGCGGCGACGCCGGCACCCGATTGGAGGCGCACGGTGTGGCCCTGGCTTTTCAGCTTCTTGGCGGTTTCGGGCGTGACGGCCACCCGCGTTTCACCGGCCGCTGTTTCAAGCGGAACCCCTATCAGCATGAAAGTCTCCTCCGGCCCGTGGCATGCGCGCGATCGGCGCATTTGTGATCCAGCCCCAGCTTACACAACTCGCGTGCGGGGCCGCCTAGGGTTCAGCCGGTCCTCGATGCACCCCGACGACCCGGCGGCCGAAAGTGACTGGGCCGCTACCATCGCGCTCCATGACGGAACGCTGGAAACCCAACGTCACGGTGGCTGCGGTCATTGAGCGCGACGGCCGCTTTCTGCTGGTCGAGGAACACACCCCGGAAGGGCTGCGACTGAACAACCCCGCCGGCCACCTCGATCCCGCCGAATCGCCGCAGGAAGGCGTGGTGCGCGAGGTGCTGGAAGAGACCGCCTGCGTCTTCACGCCCGCGTCGATCGTCGGCGTGTACCTGGGCCGCTTCCAGCGGCCGTCGCGGGGCGAAGACGTCACCTATTTCCGGCTCGCCTATGCCGGTACCGTCGGCGAGCCGCTGCCCGGCCGCCAGCTCGATCACGGCATCGTGCGCACGGTGTGGATGACGTTGACCGAACTGCGTGCGTGCGCGGCGCGCCACCGCAGCAGCATGGTGTTGCAGAGCATCGAGGATCACGTTGCCGGGCGCTGCCATCCGCTGGACCTGATCACCACCGAGGCGAGTGTCTACAGCCCGGAACTGAAAGCATGACGGCACGCCGACGCATCGTCGTCGGCCTGAGCGGCGGCGTCGACTCGGCGGTCAGCGCGCACTTGCTGAAGCAGCAGGGGCACGAGGTGATCGGCATCTTCATGAAGAACTGGGAGGATGACGACGAGAGCGAGCACTGCGCGTCGCGCCAGGACTTCCTCGATGCCGCGTCGGCGGCCGACGTGCTGGGCATCGAGATCGAGCACGTCAACTTCGCCGCCGATTACCGGGACCGGGTGTTCGCCGACTTCCTGCGCGAGTACCAGGCCGGCCGCACGCCGAACCCCGACGTGCTGTGCAACGCGGAGATCAAGTTCAAGGCGTTCCTCGACCACGCGATGCGGCTCGGTGCCGATTGCATCGCGACCGGGCACTACGCGCGGGTGCGGCGGGTTCCGGCGGATCCGTGCACTTCCGATGCTGCGCGGGTGCGGCGGGTTCCGGCGGATCCGTGCACTTCCGATGCCGCGCGGGTGCGAGAGGCGCAGGGCGAGTTTCAATTGCTCAAGGGCCTCGACCCGCTGAAGGACCAGAGCTACTTCCTGCACCGGCTGAACCAGGCGCAGTTGTCGAAGACGCGGTTCCCCGTCGGCGAGCTGCCGAAGACCGAGGTGCGGCGGATCGCCGCCGAGATCGGCCTGCCGAACGCCAAGAAGAAGGACAGCACCGGCATCTGCTTCATCGGCGAGCGGCCGTTTCGCGAGTTCCTCAACCGTTACCTCGCGCACACGCCGGGGCCGATCGAGGACGACCGCGGGCGCGTCATCGGCGAGCACGTCGGGCTGAGCTTCTACACGCTGGGCCAGCGCAAGGGCATCGGCATCGGCGGGCTGAAGCCGCGCGGTGCGGTGCGTGGCGGGAAGCAAACCGCCGCCGGACGCGAAGGCACACGCGTCACCGCAGGACGCGAGGTTGCAGGGGTCACCGCCGGACGCGGTGGCGGCGACCACGCACCGTGGTTCACCGCGCGCAAGGACATGGCGAGCAATACGCTGTACGTCGTGCAGGGCCACGACCACCCGTGGTTGCAGACCACCGCGCTGGTGGCCGACGACGCGAGCTGGATCGCGGGGCATCCGCCGGCGGCCGGCCCGTTGGCGGCCAAGACGCGCTACCGCCAGGCCGACGCGGCCTGTGTGCTGGCCGCGGCGTCGTCGCAAGCGTCGGCCGCAGGGGCTTTCCATTTGAGCTTCGCGGCACCGCAATGGGCCGCCACGCCGGGCCAATCGGCCGTGCTGTACGACGGCGAGGTGTGTCTCGGCGGCGGCGTGATCGCCGAGGTTCAAGTCAGGCGCTGAGTTGCCGACAACAGAGTGATCCGTGTGGTTCCACGGCGACCGGCTCCGGTGTCCCTCGATGTCCCAAGCCCCCGTACTCGCGCCCATGAACTTCCTCTTCCTCACCGCCCACGTCCTCTCGACACCGTCTGACCGTCGGCGCGCACGCCAGGCCCGCTGGCCTCGCGTGGCGCCGGTGGCGATCGCCGCGTCGGTGCTGTGCTGCGGCGCGGCTCAGGCCGGCGTGGTCAACGTCAGCGTGACGGACGCCGCAGGCAAGCCACTGCCCCGGTCGGTGGTGTCGCTCGAACCGGTCGCGGGCAAGTTGCCGGTCAAGCCGACGCCTTCGGTCGAGGTGTCGCAAAGCAAGCGCCAGTTCGATCCCCAGGTCACCATCGTGACGCTCGGCACACCGGTGGTGTTCGCCAACTTCGACACCGTGCGCCACCACGTGTATTCGTTCTCGCCCACCAAGACCTTCGAGCTCAAGCTGTATGCCGGCGTCCCGAACATGCCGGTGCGGTTCGACAAGCCCGGCATCGCGGTGATCGGCTGCAACATCCACGATCAAATGGCGGCCTGGATCGCCGTGCTCGACACGCCTTTCCACGGCCTGACCGGCGCCGACGGTCGCGCCCGCATCGGTGCGGTCCCGCCGGGCGACTACCGGCTGAAGGTCTGGCATCCCGGTTTGTCTGGCACGACCGATGGCGTGACGAGTGCCGTCAGCGTCGGTGCGAACGACATCGACCCGGCGGTGCAATTGAACGTCAACGACGACCCGCTGGCGGCGGCCCGGCCATGAATGCCTTCGTGCGCCTGACGCAGCGCTCGTTGACCGTACGCATCGTCGCGCTGTTCCTCGGGCTGCTGCTGCTCGTGCAGGTGATCGGTTTCAGCGCCATCCGCGTCAGCCTGTCCAGCCATGCTCACAACGAACTGCCGGGTCGCCTCGAACTGGGCGACCGCGTGTTGCAAAGCCTGTTGGCCCAGCGGGCTCAAAAGCTGACCGACGGCGCCCGGCTGCTGGCCGCCGATTACGGCTTCCGCGAGGCGGTCCACTCGAACGACACCGAAACGATCGTCTCGGTGCTCGAAAACCACGGCCGCCGCATCGGTGCCACGCAGGTGGCCCTCTACGGCGCGGACCTGACGTTGAAGGCCACCACGGGCGATCAGCTCGACGCGCTGGGGCCGCTGGCCGCGCGCCTGGCGGGGTTGGCTGGCGAGCAGCGGCCCGGAGCGCCAGTGCCCTCGGGCGAGATCGCGCTGCTGTCCGACACGCCGTACCAGTTCGTGATGGTGCCGATCAAGGCGCCGGTGATCGTCGGCTGGGTGCTGATAGGCTTTTCGATCGACGAGCGGCTGGTGGCCGACATGCAGGCGCTCGCAGCGCTGCAAGTGACCTTGCTGACGCGAATCAGCGCGGCCGAACCGTGGCAAGTCAAGTTGTCCAGCATGGCCGGAGCACTGGCGACAGGGCTGGCCCTCCACCCGTGGAGCGGCGCCGTCGCCGAGGTCGGAACGATGACGTCGGTCGATGTGCAAGGCGAAGAGTTCGGCGTCCATTCGAGGTGGCTCACGACGCCGTCGGTTGCCGGTGTCGGCAACCGAGGCGGCGGCGTTATGGCGCTGACGTCGCTGTCGGTGGACGAGGCCACACGCATCCCGCAGGACTTGCAGGTGGCGCTGCTGGCGGTCACCCTGCTGAGCTGCGCGCTGTTCGGCATCGGCAGCGCTTTCACCGCGCACCGCGTGATCACGCCGCTGCACCGGCTGGCCGCTGCCGCCGACCGGCTGGGGGCGGGCGACTACACGACGCCGATCGGCGGCGAACAGTCACAGGACGAGATCGGCCACCTGTCGCATGCCTTCGAGCGCATGCGCATCAGCGTGGCGGCACAAAAGGAAGAAATTCTGAAGCTCGCGTACTGGGACACGCTGACCGGGTTGCCGAACCGCGCGCAGTTTCGCGACGCGGTCCGCGAGGCCATCGCTGTCGCGCAGAAAAACGAAGGCGCGCCCGGCATGCCGTCGGTGGCGGTGCTGATGCTCGACCTCGACCGCTTCAAGCACGTCAACGACGTGCTCGGTTATCGCTTCGGCGACCTGCTGCTGGTTCGGGTGGCCGAGCGCCTGGCGCAACACGCGGTGCGTGTTGGCGATCTGGTGGCGCGCCTGGGCGGCGACAAGTTCGCGATCCTGTTGCGCAGCGGCGACGGCGAACTGGCGCAGGCGGTTGCGCAGCGCATCGCCGACGCCTTCGACGCCCCGCTGACGCTGGAAGAACACACCGTCGACATGGGGGCGGGCATCGGCATCGCCTGCTGGCCGCAGCACGCCAGCGACGCCGATGCGCTGCTCGGTCGCGCCGAGATCGCGATGTACGCCGCCAAGAAGCGCCGTGCGGGTGCGCTGATGTACGAGCCGACGATTGACGCCTCCAGCGCCCAGACGCTGTCGCTGCTGACCGAAATGCGGCAGGCCGTCGGCGAGAACCAGTTGCGGCTCTACCTGCAACCGAAGTTGTCGCTCGGCACCGGCGCGGTGGTCGGTGCCGAGGCGCTGGTGCGCTGGCAGCACCCGTCACGCGGGCTGGTGCCGCCGATGCAGTTCATTCCGTTCGCCGAACAAACCGGCTTCATCCGGGTGCTGACGATGTGGATCTTTGAGGAAGCCGCTCGCCACTGGCGCATGCTGCATGCCGAAGGGATGCTGATCACGCTGTCGGTCAACCTGTCGACGCGCGACCTGCTCGACCAGGAACTGCCGCAAAAATTCGACGCGCTGTTGGTCAAGCACCAGGTGCCTGCCGAGGCGTTTTGCCTGGAGATCACCGAGAGCGCCATCATGGACGACCCGCAGCGCGCGCTGGCGACGCTGGACCGCCTGAGCGCACTCGGCTTCAAGCTGTCGATCGACGACTTCGGCACCGGCTACTCGTCGCTGGCCTACCTGAAGCGGCTGCCGGTCGATGAGTTGAAGATCGACCAGTCGTTCGTCAGGAGCATGGAGTCCGACCCCGACGACGCGAAGATCGTCCGCTCGACGATCGATCTCGCGCACAACATGGGCCTGAGCGTGGTGGCCGAAGGCGTCGAGAACGCGCATGTGTGGGACATGCTGCGCGACCTCAACTGCGACCAGGCGCAGGGATACCACATGGGCAGGCCGATGCCGGCGGACACCTTCGCGAACTGGTCGGTCGGCTGGCGGGCCAAGCACCGGCCGGTCGATCTGCCAGCGGCGGCGTCGATGCTGCACTGACCGCAGGCGCTGCGAGCCGGATCGCATGACCCGACCGGCCGGGTCGGATCGGTGTTGGTTTTACGATCGGGTCATCGATGCGACGAATGCCGCCATGTACCTGCCCGCCCACTTCGAAGAATCGCGTCCCGAGGTGCTGCACGCGCTGATGCGCGACCATCCGCTCGGTCTGCTGGTCACGCAGACGACGCCGCCCGCGCCGGGCGATGCGCCTCGCATCGATGCCAACGCACTGCCGTTTCATCACGACGCCACGCGCGGGCCGCACGGCACCCTGGTGGCCCACGTGGCGCGTGCCAATCCGGTGTGGCGCGAAGCGCGCACCGATGCGCTGGTGCTGGTGGTGTTTCAGGGCCCGCAGGCCTACATCTCGCCCGGCTGGTACGCGACCAAAGCCGAGACCGGCCAGGTGGTGCCGACCTGGAATTACATCCTGGTCGAGGCGCGCGGCCGGCTGGTGATCCGCGACGATGCGGCCTGGGTGCATGCGCTGGTGTCGGGCCTGACGGATCTGCACGAGGCGACGCTGCCGACGCCGTGGAAGGTGGCGGATGCGCCCGCCGACTACATCGCCGCCACGCAGCGTGCGATCGTCGGCATCGAGATCGAAGTGACCGCGCTGAAAGGCAAATGGAAAGTCAGCCAGAACCGGTCGGCGGCCGACCGTGCCGGGGTGGTTGCGGGGCTGACCGCGATCGGTCGCGAAGACGTTGCCGCCCTGGTCGGCACGCACGGCCTGAAGGCGGCGTCCTGAGGCGACGTGCGGATGAAATCCAACCTCTTGCTCGCGGCCTGCCTGTTCGTCGCGGTCGGCGCCCAGGCCGCGCCGCCCTTCGAGAACACGCTGGCGCAGCGGCTCCAGGCCTGCACCGGCTGCCACGGTGACCAGGGCCGCGCTGCGCCCGGCGGTTACCAGCCTCGATTGGCCGGCAAACCGGCGGGCTACCTGCTTCATCAACTGCTGAACTTTCGCGACGGCCGCCGCGATTACGGGCCGATGACCGCGCTGGTCGATCCGCTCAGCGACGCCTACCTGCAAGAAATCGCCGCGCACTTCGCGGCGCTCGATGTGCCGTACCCGGCACCCCCACCCGTCACGGCCAGCGCTCAGGCCTTGCAACGCGGCGAGCAGCTCGTGCGTCGTGGTGATGCCTCACTCGGCGTGCCCGCCTGCAATCGATGCCACGGCGACACGATGATGGGTGTCGCCCCGTCGATCCCGGGCCTGCTGGGCCTGCCGCCCGACTACGTCAACGCGCAGCTAGGCGCCTGGCGCGGCGGCAAACGCCGCGCGCACGCGCCCGATTGCATGGCGCAGGTCGCCCGGCAACTCAGCCTGCCCGACATCGATGCGGTGTCGCAGTGGCTGGCCGCGCAGCCGGTGCCACCCGGCGCCAAACCACTGTCGGCGTTGCCCGCGGGGCAGAAGCTGCCGCTGGATTGCGGTGGTGTGAGCGGGGGCTCACTTCCTGCCACGGGGTCGTCACGATGAGTCGCCTCGGTTGGCGGGTGCTGGTGGGCGGCGTCATTGGCTTCGGCGTGCTCGCCGCGACGGTGATCGCGCTCAACCTGCGCGGCGAAGGCGATTTGAGTGCCGAAATCGCCGCCACCCCGGCGCCCGCATCCGGCTGGCAAGCCGGTGCCGAGCCGGTGGCGCGCGGTGCCTACCTGGCGCATGCCGGTAACTGCATGGCGTGCCACACCGCGCGTGGTGGCGAGCCGTATGCGGGAGGGCGCGGCATCGACACGCCGTTCGGCACGGTCTACAGCAACAACCTGACCCCCGATGACACCACCGGCCTCGGCCGCTGGTCCGCGCCCCAGTTCTGGCGCGCGATGCACCACGGCCGCTCGGCCGACGGGCGGCTGCTGGTGCCGGCGTTTCCGTACACCAGCACCACGCAGATCAGCCGCGCCGACTCGGATGCCCTGTACGCCTACCTGCGCAGCCTGCCGCCGGTGGCGAAGGCCGCAAAACCGCACGATCTGCGCTTCCCGTTCAACACGCAGGCCGCGTTGGCGGTCTGGCGGGCGTTGTACTTCAAGCCCGGCGAGTTTCAGCCGGACACCACCCAATCGGCCGAATGGAACCGCGGCGCCTACCTGGTCCAGGGCCTCGGCCATTGCAATGCCTGCCACGCGCAACGCAACGCGCTGGGCGCGACTTCGGGGCCGCTCGATCTGGGCGGCGGCCTGATTCCGATCCAGAACTGGTACGCGCCGTCGCTCGCCGACCCGCGCGAGGCGGGCGTCGCCGACTGGAACGCCGCCGACATCGTCGCGCTGTTGAAGACCGGTGTCCTGAACCGCAATGGCGGGCTGGTCACCGCCTCGGGCCCGATGGGCGAGGTCGTGCTGCGCAGCACCCAGCACTTGAACGATGCAGACCTGGGCGCGATGGCGGTCTACTTGAAGTCGCTGGGGGCGGTGGCGGGCGCCGAGGTTGCTGCAGCCGACAAGGAAGCACCGGCTCCCGCAGCCCCGGTGGGACGCGGCGCCACGCTGTACGGCGATCACTGCGCCACCTGCCACGGCGAGCGCGGTGAAGGCGTGAGTGGCGCCTACCCGCCGCTGGCCGGCAACCGCGCGGTGACGATGACCGTGCCCGCGAACCTGGTGCGCATCGTCCTCGAAGGCGGCTTCGCGCCGTCCACCGCCGGCCACCCCCGGCCCTACGGCATGCCGCCGTTCGCGCAGACCTTGAGCAACGACGACATCGCCGCGCTGCTCACCCACCTGCGCGGCAGTTGGGGCAACCGGGCCGAGGCGGTGTCGGCGGTGGAGGTGAATCGGTATCGGGGGAATGGCGTGTGGTGAGGCGTCGGAGCGCGGCGACTTCGATGTTGCGCGGCACGCGTTGTAGAACCCGAGGCGCCGATTAACAGTCAGTTGTCGAACAGCCCGGCAACGGTTTTCATCGGCAGAAACAGGCGGCGCGGTTGCTGCTGCAGCGGCAGGAAGCTGAAATGTCGGTAGAAGGCTGCCGCCGCATCGTCTTTGGCATCGACCAGCACGGCCATGGCCGCGATGTTGACGGCAGCACCCAAGCTGCGACGCAGGGCGTCCATCAGCAAGAACTCCCCCAGGCGGTTGCCCTTCATGCGGTGATCAACGGCCAGCCGACCGAGCAGGGTCACCGGCAGTTGCGCGCAGCGCGGCAGCTTCTTGACCAGGGTGTCGGGCAGTTCGCTTGCGTTCACGAGCGACGCTGACAGCGTGTAGTAGCCGAGCACCCGCAGTGCAGGCGGTGCAGTCAGCACGAAGGGCGCAGCCACGTTCTTCTCGGCATCCTGACGGGCTTGCTGGTGCAGGTAACGATCCAGCGCCGCGCTGCCGCAGTCGAATGCGCTGCGATCGTGGGCCTTGCTGAGTGCTTCAATCCGATGCCGTGTGGCGGGCGCGGGCAATCACAGCCCCATCTGCTTGCGGTACGCCACGGCGGCCTTGCGCAGACGCGCATTGGGTGGCGGCGGGTTGAGCAAGGCACTGACGAACGCGATCTGTTCGGCACGGCTCAGGCGAATGGTCTCGTGTTCCTGGATGACGCGGCTGGCCGCTTCCTGTGCGCTGGCGACCACGAACTCGCTCAGCGTGCGCCCTGACAAGGCGGCGGCTTGTTGCAACAGCGTCTTCTGTTCGACCGAGATGCGGGCTTCCAGGCGTGCGCTCCGCGACTTGTCGGTGACCTCGGGCGTGGTGGTCTGCATGGCACGTCTCCTGTGGGGCGGGGCGGGTTGATGCCGAGTCTGACCCAACCGTGCGCCAAATGTACGGACAGTTCGAGGCGTTTCCGGTTGCCCCCTGCGTGGCCGCCAGCGGTCGGGTGCTGCGCGGACAAAGGGGGGCAGACAACTCCCGCTCAGAACGGGATGTCGTCATCCATGTCGTCGAAGCCCGTTGCCGACTTCGTCGCGGGCTTGGTCGGCTCAGGGCGAGGGGTCGGGGCGCTGCGGGCGGACTGGGCGGGGCGGCTTTCTCCCCGGTTGTCGCTCCGGCCGCCAGCGCCCTGGTCGTAGCCCGACTCCCCACCCGCATCACCGCCACCCATCCCTTCGCGGCCGCCGAGTAACTGCATGTTGTCGGCGATCACCTCGGTGGTGTAGATGTCCTTGCCTTCCTTGTCCTGCCACTTGCGGGTCTTCAGGCGGCCTTCGACGTAGACCGGGCGACCCTTTTTCAGATACTCGCCGGCGATTTCGGCCAGGCGGTCGTAGAAAACCACGCGGTGCCATTCGGTCTCCTCGACCTTGTCGCCGCTGGTCTTGTCTTTCCAGTTGCGGGTGGTCGCGACGCTGATGTTGCAGATCGCGTTGCCGTTCGGCGTGTAGCGCACCTCGGGGTCGCGGCCCAGGTTGCCGATGAGGATGACTTTGTTGATCGAGGCCATGGGGCGATCTCCGGTGACGAAATGATGCGTCAGATTATCGACTTCGCGCCGCCCTTACCATCGGCTTCCATGCCTTGCACCGCCCCATGACCCCCGAGTTCGACGTGATCGACGAGACGACGGCCGAGACGTCGATGGACTCTGCGCAGGCGCCCACCGCATCCGGCCGTGCGGCCTTGTCGGTGCTGCAAACCGTCTTCGGCTACACCGACTTCCGCAACGCCCAGGCGCAGATCGTCGACCATGTGTGTGCCGACGGCGACGCGCTGGTGCTGATGCCGACCGGCGGCGGCAAAAGCCTGTGCTACCAGGTGCCGGCCATCGTGCGGCACCGCGCCGATCGCGGCGTGTCGATCGTGGTGAGCCCGCTGATCGCGCTGATGCACGATCAGGTCGGCGCGCTGGAAGAGGCCGGCGTGCACGCGGCTTATCTGAATTCGAGCCTGACCTCGGAAGAGGCCCAGCGCATCGAGCGCGAGATGATGGGCGGGCGGCTGGTGATGCTGTATGCCGCGCCCGAGCGGCTGACCACGCCGCGCTTTCTGGCGCAGCTCGACTCGCTGCACGAGCGCGGGCTGCTCAGCCTGTTCGCGATCGACGAAGCGCATTGCGTGAGCCAGTGGGGGCACGACTTCCGCGAGGACTACCTGTCGCTGAACGTGCTGCACGAACGCTATCCCGGCGTGCCGCGCATCGCGCTGACCGCCACCGCCGACGACCTGACGCGCGCCGACATCATCCAGCGGCTGCAACTCGAAGCCGCGCGCATCTTCATCAGCAGCTTCGACCGGCCGAACATCCGCTACGGCATCGTCGAAAAAGACAACGCCCGCGCGCAGTTGCTGCGCTTCATCCAGGACGAACACGACGGCGACGCCGGTATCGTCTACTGCCAGTCGCGCAAGAAGGTCGACGAGACGGCGGCCTGGCTGAGCGGCGAAGGCATCCCCGCGCTGCCGTACCACGCGGGCCTCGATGCCGATGTGCGGCGTCGCCACCAAGACCGCTTCCTGCGCGAAGAGGGGTTGGTGATGGTGGCGACCATCGCGTTCGGCATGGGCATCGACAAACCCGATGTGCGTTTCGTCGCTCACCTCGACCTGCCGAAGAACATCGAAAGCTATTACCAAGAAACCGGCCGCGCGGGCCGCGACGGCCTGCCCGCCGATGCGTGGATGGCCTACGGCCTGGCCGATGTGGTCAACCAGCGCCGGATGATCGACGACAGCCCGGCCGCCGACGAGTTCAAGCGCGGCCAGGTCGGCAAGCTCGAAGCATTGCTGGCGCTCGCCGAAACCCACGACTGCCGCCGCATGCGGCTGCTCGCCTATTTCGGCGAACCCAGCCAGCCGTGCGCCGCTTATCAACATGCTTGCGACAACTGCCTGAGTCCGCCGGTCACCTGGAACGCGACCGAAGCCGCGCGCAAGGCGCTGAGCTGCATCTACCGCTTCCACCAGAACGGCGGCCAGCGCTTCGGCGCCGGGCACCTGATCGACGTGCTGCGCGGCAAGCCGACCGACAAGGTGACGCAGCACGGGCACGCCGGGCTGTCGACCTTCGGCATCGGCGCCGACGTGTCCGAAGGGCAATGGCGCGCGGTGCTGCGCCAGCTGATCGCGCTCGGCTACCTGCGCACCGAGGGCGAGTACCACACGCTCGAACTGACGCCGACTGCGCGCGAGGTGCTCCGCGGCGAGGTTCAGTTGCTGCTGCGCGAGGCGACGGCATCTGCCTCGACGGCGCGCAGCAAGCGACGCGGCACCGTGGCGCCGCGCGCCGGTGCGGCCAAAGAAAAAGCGCCACCGGTGCCGCTGGACGCCGATGCCACCGAGCGCTTCGCCGCGCTGAAAGCCTGGCGCGCCGAAGTCGCGCGCGAGCACAACCTGCCCGCCTACGTGGTGTTCCACGACGCGACGCTGGCGGAGATGGCGCGCGCTTGCCCGCAGACGCTGGACGACATCGCCGAGATCAGCGGCGTCGGAGCGAAGAAGCTCGAAGCCTACGGACGCGAGATCTTGCGGGTGCTGGGTTCGGGTTGAGCTGAGAGTTCCCGAGGCCAATGGCCAAACACTCGCGAACGTGGATCGTGAATGCCTATTTCAACGGGCATCCCGACTTGGTGGTTTGAGGGCGATATCCCGACAACGCGATCAAAACTGGCGAGCACGGCGTCGAGATCAAGACGACTCGAAAGACGGGCGGTGCTGTCGACACCCATGGGGCCCGGCAACAGTGGATGTGCATGTTTGTTTACGGGGTCGACAACAGGTGTCAAGTGCACTCGTGTGCACGAATGACAGTCAATGACCCGTCAATCGACCCGCTGCACCCGCCAGCCCGCGCGCGCCAGCCGCGCCAGCAGGCCCTGCTCGCCGGGCAGGTGCAGCGCGCCCATCGCGGCGAAAGCGCCGCCCGCTTCGATTTGCGGCAGCAGCGTGGTCAGCATGCGTTCGTTGCGGCGATCGAGGACTTGTTCGATGAAATCGGCCATCGGTTGGCGCAGGCTCGGGTCATCACGCACCGCCGAGTCTTGCAAGCGGCGCAGGCCGCCGAGGTCTTGCGCCAGGTACCGCTCGACCAGCCGCGCAACGTCGGTCATCGCGCTGTCGTGGTCGCGCGCCAGCGCGGCCAGCAGCGCGAGCTGGGATGCCACCGGCACCGCGTCCATCGCGGCGATCTGCTGGGCCACCGTCTCCAGCGGCCGGATCGCAAGACCTTGCTGCTGCGCCAGCCGGATCAGTGCGGCATCGACGATCTCGCCCATCGGCCGCGCGGGCTGGCTCAGGTACACGTAGGCGGCCCACGGCTTGAGCTGCGCGGTCGTGGCGCGCGGCACGCCGTAGCGCGTGCTGAGCCGATCCGCGATGCGCTCGAAATCGTCGGCTTCGGCCAGCACCGCGAGCGTCTGCCCCGGCTCGGCTTGCGTGGCAACCGCAAATGCCTGCGCGCTGGCCGCATCGGGCAGCAGCTCGGGCAGGAAGACGCGGGACGTCGCCAACGCGCGGCGCACGCTGGCGCCAAAGGTGGTGGCCCGTGGGTCGTCGATGTGCACGGTGCCGTAGAGGTGGCTGGCCGCCTTGCCATGGGCCGCGCTGCCGGCCGCCTTCGGCCGCTCGATGCGCCACAGCAGGCCGCGATCGAACCGGCCGGCCGAGGCATCGATTGCGAAATGGCTGGCAACCGCGCCGCCCGGTGCAGCGGTCTCGGCACGAGCAACGGAACTCACACCCCCCCAGGCGGCCAACACGGCGATCGCGGCGCTGCGGACGAAGTTCAGACGTTCCGGCGCATGCCAGCAGCGAGTTGAAATCGGCTTCAGAAAACGGGCTACACATCGCATGGAGGACATCTGCCGAGTGTGCCCGCGCGGCGTCGGTCGGCGTTGTCCATAGCGGTCATCCCGCCTTGTGCATGTCGCCGCAGGTTCCTATCGTCGGGCTGGACCGGTAACTGAATGTGTGCCCCTGCGGCAAAACTGACCCATGAAAATAAAAAACAACCGCAGGTCCGTAGGTTGGTCGCGCGGCCATTCCAGGCGAATGCGCGGCGGCTTCGCCGTCTTGGTGGGCTTGTGCGCCGGCCACGGTGCTGTGGCCCAAACTTCGATGCAGACCGCAGCGCGCGCGCCGCAGGCCGCCGAGGCCAACTCCTGGACCGTCGCGACCGACAA
The DNA here is from genome assembly GCA_031390425.1 of Rhizobacter sp. Lineage (GTDB taxonomy): Bacteria > Pseudomonadota > Gammaproteobacteria > Burkholderiales > Burkholderiaceae_C > PBB1. Next base: position 7,630 of record JANMTL010000211.1, on the reverse strand, counting down.
CGACTGGCTTGCCCTGAGCCGCCGCGACTCCGATTACTCGGGTGGCTTCATGTTCACGCTGTCGGGCCCGTCCTCCGCGCAGTTTTTGCTGTCGCTGGACCCGGTGCTCGGTCTGATCGACGGCCTGTGGCTGCGAGGTTCCGCGTTCACCGGGAAGTCGGCGCTCCAGTTCGGCGCGCAGGCGTACACGCCGCGCGACAAGAAGTCGCGCGATGTCGTCCGTGACGAACGCCCTTACGCAGGCCTGTTCACGCTGACCAGCACCCGCATGACGGTCACCGGCGCCGCCGACCCGGTGTGGTCGACGGCGTTCACGATCGGCCTGCTCGGCACATCGGCCGGCAAGGCGCTGCACCGGGGCTTTCACCGGCTGGTCGGCAGCGACGTGCCCAATGGCTACGACCACCAGATCTCCAAGGGCGGCGAGCCGACTTTCAAGTACACCGTGCGGCGCCAGGCGCTGGCCTTCGACAACAGCGATGTGCTCGGCCAGCGCGCCGATCTCAAGTGGGGCATCGAAGGCAGCGCGGGCTACCTCACCGAAGCTGCGCTGTTGATGTCCGGCCGCATCGGTCGGTTCTCGACGCCGTGGTGGTCGCTGTACCCGGAGCGCACCGAGTACTACGCGCCGCCGGGCTCGCAGTTCGAGGGCGATCTGTACCTGATGTACGGCATCGGTGCGCGTCTGCGCGGCTACAACTCGCTGCTGATGGGGCAGTTTCGCAACTCCGACCACACCCTCGGTGGCAGCAAGCTCGAAACCGCGCTGGGCGAGGCCTACGGTGGGCTGACCTGGGGCATCACGCCCCGGACAAGCCTGAGCTACCTGGTCCGCTACCAGACCTCGGAGATCAAGCACGGCCCCGGATCGCGGGACACCGTCAGCGGCAGCCTGTACCTCAACGTCGGGTATTGAGCGGGGCGCCGCAGCGACCGTCGCAAGCCGGCGGGCCCGCCCGTATGATGAGCGGTTTCGCGTTCAGCAGCCGATGCCCACCCGCCCGTCGAATCCCACCGACGTCCCTGAGACACAAGCGCACGCGAGCCGTGCTGCGTCGCTGGAAGCGCAGTTCATCCGGGTGCGTGGGGCCCGCACACACAACCTGAAAAACATCGATCTCGACATCCCGCGCAATCGGCTGGTCGTGATCACCGGGATGAGCGGCTCGGGCAAGTCGAGCCTCGCGTTCGACACGCTGTACGCCGAGGGTCAGCGGCGCTACGTCGAGAGCCTGAGCACCTACGCGCGGCAGTTCCTGCAACTGATGGACAAGCCCGATGTCGACATCATCGAAGGGCTGAGCCCGGCCATCAGCATCGAGCAGAAGGCGACCTCGCACAACCCGCGCTCCACCGTCGGCACCGTCACCGAAATTCACGACTACCTGCGCCTGCTGTACGCGCGCGCCGGCACGCCGTTCTGCCCCGATCACCACCTCGCCTTGCAGGCTCAAAGCGTGAGCCAGATGGTCGACGCCGCGCTGGCGCTGCCCGAAGGCACGCGCCTGATGGTGCTGGCGCCGGTGGTGCGCGACCGCAAGGGCGAGTTCGCCGAGCTGTTCGCCGACATGCAGGCGCAGGGCTATGTGCGTTTTCGCATCGGTTCGGGCGGCAAGCCGGGCGCTGTTCATGAATCGGCCGATCTGCCCAAGCTGAAGAAAAACGAGAAGCACGACATCGACGTGGTGCTCGACCGCATCAAGGTGACGCAAGACGCCGACAGCGGTCTGCAACAACGACTCGCTGAAAGTTTCGAAGCCGCGCTGCGCATCGCTGACGGCCGCGCGATGGCGTTTGAGATGGACAGCGGGCGCGAGCACCTGTTCTCGAGCAAATTCGCCTGCCCGATCTGCCGCTATTCGCTGGCCGAGCTGGAGCCGCGCCTGTTCTCGTTCAACTCGCCGGTCGGCGCCTGCCCCACCTGCGACGGCCTGGGTCATGTCACGGTGTTCGATCCGCAGCGCGTCGTCGGCTTCCCCAGCCTGAGCCTGGCCAGCGGCGCGATCAAGGGCTGGGACCGGCGCAATGGCTACACCTTCTCGTTGCTCGAATCAGTGGCCAAACACTACCGCTTTGATTTGGACGCGCCGTTCGAGACGCTGCCCGCAGCGCTCCGACAGGTGCTGCTGCACGGCTCGGGCGACGAGGAAATCGCGTTCGTCTACGCGGCCGACAGTGTGGGCCGCGACGGCTTGAACAAGGCAGGCGGCGACGGCGTGAACAAGGCAGGCGGCGACGGCGCCGCCAAGCCGCGCAGCGTCAAGCGCAAGCACCCCTTCGACGGCATCATCCCGACGCTGGAGCGCCGCTACCGCGAGACCGACTCGGCGCTGGTGCGCGAAGACCTGGCGCGCTATCAAAACGCCAAGCCGTGCCCCGATTGCGATGGCAGCCGGCTGCGCCGCGAGGCGCGAAACGTGTTCCTGCAAGGCGCGGGCGACGAGGTCGGCGAGCCGATTTACCGCGTCGAGCACCGCACCTTGCGCGAGTGCCTCGCGTATTTCGATGCGCTGCAATTGAGGGGTTCGAAGGCCGAGATCGCCGACAAGGTGATCCGCGAAATCCGCTCGCGCCTCAAGTTTCTCAACGATGTGGGCCTGAACTACCTGAGCCTCGACCGCAGCGCCGACACGCTGAGCGGCGGCGAGTCGCAACGCATCCGTCTCGCGTCGCAGATCGGCAGCGGGCTGACCGGCGTGATGTACGTGCTCGACGAACCCAGCATCGGCCTGCACCAGCGCGACAACGAGCGCTTGATCGGCACGCTGCGCCACCTGCGCGACATAGGCAACAGCGTGCTGGTGGTCGAGCACGACGAGGAAGCGATCATCGCCGCCGACCACGTGATCGACATGGGCCCGGGCGCCGGTGTGCACGGCGGGCGGGTGATGGCGCAAGGCACGCCGGCCGAGGTTGCAGCCAACCCGGAGTCGCTGACCGGGCGGTATTTGTCGCGTGTTTTGCGCATCGAGGTGCCGAAGCAGCGCCACACGCTCGCCGCCGCATCCGATCCGCAAACGCTGCGCATCCATAACGCACGCGGCAACAACCTGAAGCACGTCAGCGTCGCCATCCCCATCGGCCTGTTCACCTGCGTGACCGGCGTGTCGGGCTCGGGCAAGAGCACGCTGGTCAACGACACGCTGTACGCGGCGGTCGCGCGCAAGCTCTACAACAGCCACGCCGAGGCCGAGCCGCACGACGGCATCGACGGGCTCGATGTGTTCGACAAGGTGATCAGCGTCGATCAGAGCCCGATCGGCCGCACGCCGCGCAGCAACCCGGCCACCTACACGGGCATGTTCACGCCGATCCGCGAGCTGTTCGCCGAGATGAACACCGCCAAGGAACGCGGCTACGGGCCGGGGCGCTTCAGCTTCAACGTGGCCGGAGGCCGCTGCGACGTCTGCCAGGGCGATGGCGTGATCAAGGTCGAGATGCACTTTCTGCCCGATGTCTACGTGAGCTGCGACGTGTGCGGTGGCAAGCGCTACAACCGCGAGACGCTGGAAGTGCTCTATCGCGGCAAGAACATCACCGACGTGCTGAACCTGACCGTCGAGGATGCGCATGCGCATTTCAGCGCGGTGCCCAACATCGCGCGCAAGCTGCAAACACTGCTCGATGTGGGCCTGGGCTACATCCGGGTCGGCCAGAGCGCCACCACCCTCAGCGGCGGCGAGGCGCAACGCGTCAAGCTGGCGCTCGAACTCAGCAAACGTGACACCGGGCGCACGCTGTACATCCTCGACGAGCCGACCACCGGCCTGCATTTCGCCGACATTGCGTTGTTGCTGAAGGTGCTGCACCAGTTGCGCGACGCCGGCAACACCATCGTCGTGATCGAGCACAACCTCGACGTGATCAAGACCGCCGACTGGATCATCGACATGGGCCCCGAAGGCGGCGCCGGTGGTGGGCAGGTGGTGGCGGTGGGCACGCCGGAGACCGTGGCTGCCCATGCGGGGAGCGATACCGGGCGGTATCTGAAGGCGCTGTTGTGAGGCGTCGCAGCCCGGTTTATGCCGACCTTAGGCGATTTATCTTTCGCCGATAAATTCATTAAGGTTCGCCAAATTGGCTTCGACGAACCGAGCCGACTCAAGTCCCTGGCAACCCGCGTTGCCCGTTGTTGAACCAGGCAGCATCGAACCCGTCTACCAGCAAAACAGTCTGGATCGCACTCTGCCCAGCCGCATTGAAACGCTGGACATACTTGGCCAGGGTCCTTCTGTCCTCGGTCAGGATGTGCGTAATCGATTCACAGATCGCCTGAGCGATCAGCTTGATATCTTCTTTCACGACATCGCGCCGGTCGGCTGCATCTCGTTCGAAGCCGTGCATCAGCAACCCCGCCATCATCGCGTGGTCGATGTTGAAAGGCAGGATCACGAAGTTGCGCAGCGGCAAATCGGTGACCGGCTGTCCAACCTGGAATTCCGAGGCCACGATGGCCGACAGGTACAGCGGCACACCGCGATGCAGCGACTCGCGAAAATAGCTCTTCGCCGCCTCGTGGTTCGGCCTGCCAGGATCGGCCAGCGAGATCAGGAAACTGGTGTCGACCAGGAAGGCGCTCAAGCCTCGTTGCCCCGCAGCGCGTCAACCCATTTGCCAGCGTCGGGCGTGTCGGCCCAAGCCTTGGCGCCACGCTGCGTCAGCCGCTGCAAGCCCTTTTCGTCCACCGCCGACTCGTAGGCGATGAATTCGATCAGCCGTGCATTGCGGTATTCCCGTGTCACCACGTTGTATTCGGCCGAGATGCGCGCCATCGCCGGCTTGAACAGCCGGTTGGTTGGATCGGAGCGCAGAACGTCGCGGTCGGCATCGACCAGCAGCGTCTTGCCGTCGGGCAAGCGGATGTGTGCATTGACGTTGGTGAGCCCGCCCATCTCGAAGATTTCGCCTTGCATATAGCGCTCGACGCGAACCCACTGGTCGGCGTCGTCGGCACGGAAGTCTGATGCCGAGCTGACCACGATCGGCTGGCTCAAGGCCGCCGACGTGATCACATAGCGCAGTTGCCGCGCCGACCGCGCCGCTTTCTGCCAGCGCTCGATCACGGCCCGGCGCCGCGCATTCACGCCGTCGATCAGCTCTGAGAACGCCAACCGCAGCAAGTCTTGAAGCAGCCCTGGGTTGGCGGTGGGCGAAGTCACGATGGCCAGCGAACCTTCGACCACCGCGACCTCAAGCTCTTTGCCCAACAGGTCGCCGGCATCGCCGCGCAGCAGTTCGTCAACGTCCTTGGTGAAAGCGCGTAGCACGGCAAGCGGCACCCGCTGCGGCGTGATGGCGTAGCCGGCGGACTCGTCATGCAGAGCGATGCGAATGCTTTGCGCTTCCATCGAAGTATTGTTCAGCATCGCGGGGAAACCCGCATCGGGGTTAGCGCGGCCCGGCCTTCATCGCCGCCACGATCCGCACCGTCTCGACACTCACCGTGGTCACGCGGGCCAGCAGGTCGATGACCTGTTCCTTGTGGTCTTCGAGGCGGTAGGTGTCGAACTTCTCGCGGATGGTCGGGTCCTTGGGCTTCTTTTCCTTGTACTGGTCGAGCATCCAGTCGATCGCGTAGCGGTTGCCCAGCGTGTAGGCCCAGGCTTCGGGCGGCACGCCGGTGAGCGTGGTTTCGCTGTCGAGGGCGATGCGGCCGATGGCCTTGTCTGCCTTGAGCAGCACTTTCGGCGACTGGCCCGAGGTACGCACTTTCTCGTCGGGCACATCGGTGCGCAGCAGCGCGAACGGCGCGATCTTTTCGTAGCCGATATGCAGCGCCATCAGCACCTCGCCCCACGCGGCCCATTGCCAGAAGGTGGTCTCGCTGTCGCCATACAACGGGATGCGCGGGAACTCGCGCTTCAGGTTCTGCGCGTAGGTCTCGCGGTACTGCGGGTCGTGCAGCGCCGCGTAGACGTAAGGGAGATCGCTTCCTTGGTGATCGGCTGCGGCTTCTTTCTGCGGCCGGGCTGATAGTGCTTCTTGAACTCGCCGAGGGACCAGTCGGTGATGTTGTCGCTGCGGTTGCCGGATTCGTCGTAGCGGTACAGCGCAGTCACCTTGGTGTCGCCGGTGAAGTGGAAGTCGGTAGGCAGATCGCTGGCAACGGTGAAGAAGCCTTTGGTGGCGGGGAAGTTGATGCTTTGGTTGCCGCGGCCATCGAAGGCGGGCCACTGTCCGAGTTCGTCGATCAACAACGTCGAGAGGTAGCCGAACTGCGGCAGGAACGGGCGGTAGGCGCACCGGCGCAAGCGTTTGGCCTCGAAATCCGCTTCAGCACTCTGGCTCAGTTTGCGCTTGAGGTTGCGCGACCACTTGATGATCGTGCCCGGATTTTTCGCCGCAGGTTTGTGCCTTCGATACTCATGATGGAAGAACTCGACTTTCGCGCGCAGCAAGTCGGCATCGAAGTCGGTGACCCAATCGTCGCGTGCTGTGTTGATGCCGTTCGAGTACAGCTTGAAGATGGCTTTCTGCTGACCAGGCTTGACGCTTGACTTGGCGTTCTTATCAATCAATCGCAGCAAGTCGCCGAAGTTATTACTGGTTAGATTCAGCCAATTCGCCTTCGCATCGGGCCGCAACTCGTCCATCGCCATCCGGCTCAACGATGCGCTGCCCATGAACGCGAGCTTCTCTTCCGCCGTCTCCAGCTCCGGCCGCCGCGCATAGAACACGCGCCCGCCCTTGCTGCCCTTGCGCTTCACCAGAAAGCTGATCGCCACGCCGGTCTGGATGCCGAACACGTTGTGCCTGGTGCCGCTCAACTTCGGGTTGGCACGCACGTCGCCGCCCAGATCGACCACGTACAGCTCGGCAAACTCTTGTGCCACCATCTTGCGAAAGCCGTCGAAGGTGCGGCTCTCGACGAAGCTGCGATTCGTCACGAACGCCAGCACACCATTGGCGTCGAGCCGGTCACTGGCCCAGCGGAAGAAGCGCGCGTACATGTCGTACAACTTGGTCTTCTGCGCGATGCTCTCGGCGATGTAGGTCTGTTTGATGCGCGCATCGACCGCCGGGTATTCGCGGTTCTTGTTGTTGTCGTTCTCGTTGGCCTGGATCGCGTTGTAGGGCGGGTTGCCGATGATCACGCTGATGCGCTTGCAGTTCTGCCGCTTGATGCGCGCGACGTTCTCTTCGCTGACGCCGCCGAACAGATCGGCGGTGACACCGTACGCCTGGGTGTGCAGGCCCACGTTGTCCAGCGTGTCGACGAAGCACAAGTTCTGGAACTCGGCGTACTCGCCGGTGATGGCCGCGTAGGTCGCCTCGACGTTCAGGTTGGCCACGTAGTACGGCAGGATGGCCACCTCGGTCGCGTGCAACTCTTCCTTGTACTTTTGCGCCAGCTTCTTCGGCTGGCCGCGAAAGTGTTCGAGCAGTTCGCAGACGAAGGTGCCCGTGCCGGTGGCGGGGTCGAGAATCTCCACGTCCTTGTCGATCAGGTTGCGGCCGAAGTGCCTTTCGCACAGCCAATCGGCGTTTTCTTGAACTTGAACTCGATCTCGGCGTCGAGGTCGTCTTTCGCGTCCTTGGCTTCCCAGTATCCGAACGGCACGCGCAGTTCGTGCAACAGTGCGCCATCGACGAAGCGGGTGTCCTTGGTCGCGCTGTCGAGCTTGTACTC
>JANMTL010000153.1:0-4316 GCA_031390425.1 Rhizobacter sp. | reverse complement strand
GTCGGCCTGGCCGGTTTGCTCAACGAAGGGCTGTCGCTCGTGCAAGCCCCGAACGCGATGCGCATGGATGCCGACGACGAATCGCTGCCCGAGCGGATGGCGCTCACCGAGTCCGTGTTCAGCGCCTGCTCCGAGCTGGTGTTGGTGGGCGGGCAAGCGGTTGTCATCGATGCCCAGGGCCGCCTGATCGGGCGCCATGACGTGCCGACCGACTCGCAAACCTTGGGCCGCGTATCGCTGTTTCGCAACCCATTCGTTCATCCCGCCGTCTGTTTCCGCAGTGCCGCGGTGGCCGAACGGCACATTCGCTACGGCCGCTCGTTGCATGCGGCCACCGACCCTGCCGCCGACATCCAGGTGCCCGCATTGGCCGAGGACTACCTGCTTTTTGCCGAGCTGGCCGCTGAAGGCGTCACGGCCAACGTCGGCAGCGATTTGCTGCGTTATCGCCACCATGCCGGCGGGGTCAGCCGGCAAAAGTACCGCGACCAGTTGTTGGTGTCTGCGGCCATCTCGCGGCATTTGGCGGGTTTGATTTCACGCCGCGCGGGCATGCCGGCCTTCGACCCGGTGCCGTTTTGCACGCACGGTGAGAGCTTGCTCAACATCGACGACCAACACGATTACGCGCCGCACTACGCGGCGATGCGCGCGGTGCTGGCGCGCAGCGGCGGCGTGTGGCAAGACGCGGCGGCCGAGATCGACTGGCGCGGCGTCTTCGTCGATCGCTCGGTGCTCGGCCTGCTCGGCCGGGCGGCCACGCGCTGGGCGCGCTGCCGACCCTCGGGGCATGAGAGGCGCACGGTCAAGAACACCGTATTGAAACTGTTGCGTGGCAAGCCACTGCCCTCGGTGGCCGCGCTGACGCCACCGCACGCGGGCGCCTACCGAGCCGATGAGGTTGCTTCAGTCCCCGGCCAGGCCTGAGCGTGGTGCATCCAGCTTCGGGCGGACTGAAGGGCGCCGCGTTCATCGGCGTGCTGTGGTCTTTGACGCAGGCCTGGGGTGTTCGCGTCATCACGCTGGTGCACTTCGTCGTCATTGCGCGCTTGCTCGAGCCTGCCGATCTGGGCGTGATCGCGTTTGCGGCGACCATCGTGGCCTGCCTGTCCACGTTGGTCGATCAGGGGATGACGACGATTGTGGAAAGCACCGTCGATCACGACGCGAAGATGCTCGATTCGGCGTGGTGGGCGACGCTGGCCGCGTCGGTGTTGGTTTGCGCGGGCATCGTCTTCGCGACACCGGCGCTGGTGCAGTGGACCGGGAAAAGTTACTTGGCATCGTTGCTTCCGGTGCTGTCCTTGACCGTCGTGCTGTCTGCGACGTCGGCCATTCAACTGGCACTGCTGAAGGCGCGCTTTTTGAATCGATCGATCGCGCTTGCCCACTTGATCGGCAGCGTCGTCGGGGCAACGACCGGGATCGTGTGTGCGTTGGCCGGGTTGGCTTATTGGTCCTTGGTCGCCAAGGCGCTGGTCGAAGGCGCATTGATTTCGGCCTTGCTGGTCTGGCTTTCGCCATGGAAGCCGCGCTGTCGTTTCGATGCCGCCGCGTGGCGCGGGTTGCTGCGCCAGAGCAGACCGGTGATCGGCATGCGCTTGCTCGATATCGTCAACCTGCGACTCGATGCACTGCTGATCGGCTCGCGGCTGGGCGCCAGCGCACTCGGCTTTTATTCGACCGGGCAGCGCATCTACCAAATCCTGATGGAGGTCTTGTTCTCGGCCGTAAATCAGGTGTCGCTGCCGATCTTCAGCCGCTTCAACGGCCAACCCGGGCGGGCTGCAGACATCTTGCTGCGCTTGGTGAGCTGCACGTCGCTGCTGACCTTTCCTGTCTTTGCGCTCATGTCGGCCACCGCAGTGGACCTGATCACCGTTGTTTTCGGCGAGAAATGGCGCGCGGCCGGCCCGGTGCTGGCCGTGTTCGCACTCGGTGGCGTTCTCTTTTCAGTCAGCTATTTCAATGCGCCGGTGTTGCTGGCCAGCGGGCGCGCCAGGCAGTTGTTTTGGTTGAGCTTGCTGAATGCGGTGGGCAACACGGTCGGCTATCTGATTGCGGTGCCGTTCGGCGCCACCGCAGTGGCAGCCGCTTACGTGATCCGCGGTTTTGTCGTGTACCCGGTCAACCTGTACTTTTTACGCCAGGCCTGCGGCGTGTCGGTCACGCGTTACGCGCGTACGCTGTGGCCGGCAGCCGCCGCCAGCGGGCTCGCAGCGGCGGCTGCTTTGGCCTGCGGTGCCGAGCTGGCTCACTGGCCCGCCGCGGGTCGCCTATTGGCGGCGTGGGGGGCAGGCGTGGGCGTCTACGTGCTGGTGATTGCCAGCGTTTTTCGCACGGAGGCTTTTTCTGCTGTGGCTGAAGTGCGGGCAATGGTGACCGCGGCACGCGCACCGGGGTCGTCGATGAATCTGGAGCCATGATGGCGATGCAGCAGCCAGTTATTTCCCCTCGTGCGGGCAGCGTGATGTCCGCCATTCGTGATGCGTATGCACGGGCGCTGGTTCCCGGGCTGCCGACCGCCTTGCTCGATTTCCCCGACCACAGCAACGTCGGCGATAGCGCGATATGGGCTGGCGAGATGGTGGGTCTGCGCGAGGCTGGGCACGACATCCGCTATGTCTGCGATGTGGACTCGTTCAGCGAGGCCGTGCTGCGCGGGCGCATGCCGTTCGGACAAATCCTGCTGCACGGGGGCGGCAATTTCGGCACGGTGTGGCCGCGCTATCAAGCGTTCAGAGAAGCGGTCGTGCAGCGATTTCCGGACTATCGGGTGGTGCAATTGCCGCAAAGCCTGCATTTCGATGACGACGCCGTACTGGCGCGCGCGCGCCGGCGGCTGTCCGCCCATCCGGACTTTTTGTTGATGGTGCGCGACCGGCGCAGTGAGACGTTGGCCCGTGAGCGACTCAACGTGTCGGCGCTGCTTTGCCCGGACTCGGCACTGCTGCTGCACGGCACCTTGCGTCGGGCCTCCCCGTCAGTCGATGTGTTGGTGCTGGCGCGCTCCGACAAGGAGGCGCGAGGCACCGGTTTGCAAACGTTCGCGCTGCCCGCTCGCAGCGTCGTGCGCACGGATTGGCTCGATGAAGACGTCACCCTGCTGATGCGCGCGACGGGGCTGATCAAGCGCCTGGGCAGATCGTGGTGGGGCGGCTTCGACAGGGTGCAGCAAGCCAACCGCGTTGCTTTTCGCGAGCTGGCCAACGCGCGCGTCGCACGCGGCGTCGAGGTGCTGTCGCGGGGGCGAATGGTCGTCACGGACCGGCTGCACGCGCACATCATCTGCATGATGTTGGGCATCCCGCATGTCGTGCTCGACAACAACTACGGCAAGCTTGGCGAGTTCATCGACTGCTGGCATGACGGCGATCCGCTGGTGCGACGGGTGGCGACGCTGGATGACGCGCAACGGGCGGCGTTGGCATGGCTGTCCCACGCGGCTGTTGGCGATGCCACCGCTTCGCTGGACTCGGCTTCTCGTTAAGGCCGCGTGCACGTGCCATGACCTTTGCAGACTACGACGCAGTCATTCGCACGGATCGCTACACGCCCACGCTCGAACGAGCTGTGGCAGCACTGCGGCGCCAGACTACGCCACCGCGGCGCATTATTTTTGTCGACTCTTCAGACGATGCGGGCTGCCGCGATCAGTTGATGGCGCTGGGCGACAGCGTCGTGCCCTACCCGGCGTTCGCTTTTAACTTTTCGATTGCCATCAATGTCGGGGTGGCAGCGGCGACTGCCTTGCATGTGCTGTTGATCAGTTCACATGTGGTGCTGGAAGACCCGCAGTTGATCGAAGACGGATGTGCCCGCGCACATGATGCCGGCGCGGGGATTGTTTACTGGACCCACGCGGTCACCGGTGTTTTTCAGGTCTTCACGGTCGACAAAACCTCGTTCGATGGGCGCAACGGACTGTCGAATGCGTGCGCCATGCTGCCGCGTGCCTGCGCGCTGGAGCGGCCCTTTCGGGCAGAGGTTTTTTCGGCCGAGGACCAGGAATGGGCGGGCTGGTTTTTGCGCGAACGACGCGGACGCAGCCTGCGCGTCGAGCATCCCCACGCGCTTTATCTGAACCCGCACGTCAATATCTTGAAGACGATCAATGAGGAAATTGCGATCGCTTATTTCACCGATCGCCGAGGCTTGCGCCCCCACCGAATCGTCGAGCGCCTGCTGCGCGCCGCACTCGCCGCATTACGGCGACGCCCCGAACGCGCCCGAATGCACTGGGAAATCGCCAAGGGCCTGCTGATGGCAAATTTTCGACAACCGGTTCGCCGATCACGTTATTACTGAGTTGAATC
>JANMTL010000138.1:0-1905 GCA_031390425.1 Rhizobacter sp. | reverse complement strand
GGCAGCGCCCGACGGCACGCAAGCAGTGACTCTGACGGCGGCATGCTCCCCACCCCTGCCGATCCTCCGGGCTGCCTCACGTTTTGCCGTTCTCGTAGATGTCGGGGATGCGCAGCTTGGGCTTACACAGGAAGGCGTGGTCCGCGCCCTTGAAGATCTGCCGCGGTTCGGCAATCGGTAAGCGTCCGGCCAACTCATCTTGATTTCGAGCAACGCGACGTGAAGGATCGTGTCCACGTAAGAATAGGTGGACACGATGGCAAGCGACAGACCCGCATCAGGAGATGGATCGAGACGGCGCTACGGTGCGGAGCTGCGAGCGCAGGTGATGGCCGAGTGCGACGCCGCTGGCGCATCGGTCGCCAAGGTAGCGATGTCGCACGGCATCAACGCCAACGTCGTGCATCGGTGGAGGCAACTGGCCCGCGAGGCACGGCCTACGCTTGCGACATCGACGGGCGAATTCGTGCCGGTGTCGTTGCCGGCAGTGTCGCCGCCCACGGACGTACCCGGCATTCAAATCCAGTTGCGCCGAGGTACGACCACGATGACGATCAGCTGGCCGGTCTCAGCGGTGGCCGACTTCGGGGTCTGGATGCGCGAGCTGCTGCGGTGATCCGCGTCGACACGGTATGGCTGGCTGTTGAACCCCTGGACATGCGTTCGGGGACCGAGGCTGCATTGGCCCGCGTGGTGCGCGTCTTCGGTGCTGCCCACCCACATCACGCTTATCTGTTCGCCAACCGGCGAGTCAACCGCATGAAGGTTCTGGTGCACGACGGCATCGGCGTGTGGCTGGCCGCGCGCCGGCTCAACCAGGGCCGCTTCGTGTGGCCCAAGGACGCCGCGATCTCGGTGAGCCTGACGCGCATACAGCTGGATGCCCTGGTCCTCGGATTGCCGTGGCAACGCATCGGTGAGGCCGGCATCATCAGCGTGTTGTAGCCGCTGCAATTGAGGAATGTTCGGATACATGCGAGGTGACTCGCGTGGCACGATCCTGCTCCGTGACTGACACGGCCCAACTCAACCAGCTCGACGCGCCGCAACTGCGCGAGATGGTCCGCGCTCTGTTAGGAACGGTGAGCACCCAACAGGGCGAGATCGAGCGCCGCGATCGGGAGATCGCCTTCAAGCAGGCACTGATCGACAAGATCAACCACGAGATGGCGGTGCTCAAGCGGCTGAAGTTCGCCGCCAAGAGCGAAGCCTTCAACGCCGAGCAGAAGAGCCTGATCGAAGAGACCACCGACACCGACCTGGCAGCGCTGCAGGCCGAACTCGACAAGGTCGTGCCCGACGCGCAGAACAAAGGCGAGAAGAAGGCGCCGAAGCGCCAGACACTGCCGGCGAACCTGCCCCGCCGCGAGTTCCTCCACGAGCCCGAGAACACCACCTGCCGTTGCGGCTGTGCGCTCAAGCGCATCGGCGAAGACGTGGCCGAGAAGCTGGATTACGCGCCGGGCGTGTTCACCGTCGAGCGCCACGTGCGCGGCAAGTGGGTCTGCACGCACTGCGAGACCCTGGTGCAGGCGCCGGTAGCGCCGCACATCATCGACAAAGGCATCCCCGCGACCGGACTGCTGGCCCAAGTCCTGGTCGCCAAGTTCCTCGATCACCTGCCGCTGTACAGGCAGGAACACATCTTCGAGCGCGCCGGTCTGGCCATCGCGCGCTCGACGCTGGCGCAGTGGGTGGGCGAGTGCGGCGCTCAGTTGCAGCCGCTGGTGGACGCGCTGACGGCAGAACTGCTGAAGCACGACGTGCTGCACGCCGACGAGACGCCTGTTGCAATGCTCAAGCCGGGCAATGGCAAGACGCACCGGGCGTACCTGTGGGGCTACTGCACGACGCGCTATAACGAAACCAGGGCCGTGGTCTTCGACTTCGCCGAGAGTCGTGCCG
>JANMTL010000135.1:0-2330 GCA_031390425.1 Rhizobacter sp. | reverse complement strand
GGAAGCCCGGCAGGGGAATGCGCACCTTCGGATTGCCGAGGAAGCCATCGGTGCGGCCGAGCAAATTGACGGCGCTCGCCGCGCCGCGCTCCAGAGCGGCGCGGATGCCCGCCGCGGCATCCGTTTCGTTGACCGCGGCACGCGCGTCGAACACCCCCAGAACGGCCGCCGACACCACCCCTGACGTAAACTGCCTGCGCCTCATCGGGACCCCTTCACATGAAATCGATTCGCCATGTTGCGCTCGCCGTTGCCGCGTTGGCAACCGCCACCGTGGCCTGGCTTGCCTACAGCAGCCTGACCGCCCGCGTGCCAGCGCCGAGCGTCGGCTACACCTTGCTGGACGGCACCAAGGCGCGCACCGAGCAGTTGCAGGGCAAGGTGGTGCTGGTGAACTTCTGGGCCACCAGTTGCGCCACCTGCGTGAAGGAAATGCCGCAGATCGTCGCGACGCACCAGAAGTACAAGTCGCGTGGCTACGACACGCTGGCGGTGGCGATGAAGTACGACCCGCCGGCCTACGTGATCAACTACGCGCAGTCGCGCCAGCTGCCGTTCGGCGTCGCGATCGACAACACCGGCGAGATCGGGAAATCAAACGTCGTAACTCAGCTCACTCCCACCAACCTGCTGATCAACAAGCGCGGCGAGATCGTCAAGCGGTTCGTCGGCGAACCCGATTTCGCGGCGCTGCACCAGTTGATCGAGAAGTTGCTGGCCGAAACCTGAGCTGGAGGCGGCTCACTCGCCGCCGCCGCGCCAGAACAGCGCCCACACCAGCAGCAGCAACGCGCCCGCAGCCACCACCATCCACGGCCGCTGGCGCAGGTCGTCGAAGAAGCCCGCATCCGGATCGTAGCCCTCGTAAGGCGCCTGCGATGTCGTGCCCGCTTCCATGTCGCGCACGAAGGCGCGCCGACGCGAAAGGTCTGTGTCCAGCAACGCCAGCTTGCGCTCGCGTACATGCGGGGCCGGCGACGCCTCATGCGCCCGCAAAGCGTCGCCGAGCACGCTGACCGCGGCGTGCGCCTCGCCGCGCTGCCCGACCGCCAGCGTCGCCTCGCACTGCCGGCACTGCACCGAGGCGCCCTCGGGCAGCGGCGATCCGCAGGCCAGGCACTGCAGCGCCGCATGGCGCGGCGCCGTGCCGTGGATCGCGTGCGATTCGGTCGCGCCGTCCGGATCGAGTGCGCGCGCGAGTCGGGCCACGTCGACCATGCCAGGCGTCGTGTTGCAGTAGCGGCAACGCTCGTCGTCACCGCCGAACGTGGCGCCGCAGTTCAGGCAGGCCAACCCGTTCGGACGCGCAGCAAGCGTCGCCCGGTCGACGGTCGTCAGCGGTCGGATCAAGCCCTTCTCGGACAGGAACTGCGCAAAGGTCTGATACGCGCCGTGCCGCCTTAGACATTCCAGCTGCAAGGTCGCGCCCCAGCGGGACCGGTTGTGCACGGTCTTCAGCGCGCCGGCACAGCGCGGGCACGCCGCGCGTTGGCTCAGCACCTGGTGCGGCTCGCGCTGAGCCTCGGCCATCACGCCGATCAGTTCGAGGGTCGAAACACCGGTCAGCCGCGCCGATTCGACGCTGTCGAACCAGACCAGATGGCAGCCGGCGCAGAGATCGATCTCGACCGCCTGCCCGTAGTGGCCGCGCAGCGCCAGCACGCGCATCGGCCCGGCGCAGTTGCCGCAGACGAGCAGCGGTGCGGCTTCAGTCGATGGCGTGGGCGACACCGGCCGCATGCGCCTGCTGGTCCGCGTGGTAGCTCGAGCGCACCAGCGCGCCGACGGCCGCATGCGTGAAGCCCATCGCCGCCGCTTCGCGTTCGAACATGCGGAAGGTGTCCGGATGCACGTAGCGTCGCACCGGCAGGTGATGGCCGCTCGGCGCGAGGTACTGGCCGATCGTCAGCATGTCGATGTCGTGAGCGCGCATGTCGCGCATCACCTGCAGGATCTCTTCGTCGGTCTCGCCCAGGCCGACCATCACGCCGCTCTTGGTCGGCACGTGCGGGGCGAACTCCTTGAAGCGCTTCAGCAGGTTCAGCGAATAGGCGTAGTCGGAACCGGGCCGCGCTTCCTTGTACAGGCGCCCGGTGGTTTCGAGGTTGTGGTTCATCACGTCCGGCGGTGCGGCCTTCAGGATTTCCAGTGCGCGGTCCATGCGGCCGCGGAAGTCGGGTGTGAGGATCTCGATCTGGGTCTGCGGTGACAACTCGCGCGTCTTGCGGATGCAATCGACGAAGTGTTGGCTACCACCATCACGCAAGTCGTCGCGATCGACGCTGGTGATCACCACATATTTGAGCGCAAGTGTGGCGATCGTTTGAGCC
>JANMTL010000120.1:0-17048 GCA_031390425.1 Rhizobacter sp. | reverse complement strand
GAAATCGGCGTCACGCACGAGCGCGTCGGCTGGCCGTCCATGTGCACCGTGCAGGCACCACACGCGGCGATGCCGCAACCGAACTTGGTGCCGGTGAGGCCGAGCGTGTCGCGCAGCGCCCAGAGGATCGGGGTGGTTGGGTCGGCGTTGACCGGGGTGGATCGGCCGTTGATGTTCAGGGTGGTCATGGGGGCTCGCATCGACATGAAAAACAGGATGCGGGTTTATACCGAAATCCCGTGAATCGCGCGCGCGGCCCTCAGGTCTGGATCAGTCCCCACCGTATCGCGATCAGGGTCAGCTCCGACTGGTTCGTCGCGTTGAGCTTTTGCTTCACGTTGTAGAGGTGCGTGCCCACCGTGCTGGGCGAGAGATTCAGGCTCTCGGCAATCGCCGCGACGCTTTTGCCTTGCGCCAGTTGAATGAAGACCGAGAACTCGCGCTCACTCAGCATCTCGGCCGGGCTGGTCTCGCCGTCGATCTGCGCCATCGCGAGCGCCTGCGCGGTCTGCGCATCGACGTAGCGGTCGCCGCGTGCCACCGCCGTCACCGCCGCGATCAGCGTGTCGGGGGCGCTGCGCTTGGTCAGGTAGCCGAGCGCACCGGCGCGCAGCACGCGACGCGGGTGCGCCGTGTCCTCGTGCGCCGACAGCGCGAGGATGCGCGCGTGCGGGTCGTGCGCCAGCAGGCGGCGCACCGCCTCCAGGCCGCCCATGCCGGGCATCGACAGGTCCATCACGACCACATCGGGTTTGATCTTGGGGTAGTCCTGGCAGGCCTGTTCACCGCTGCCGGCCTCGGCCACCACCTCGACCAGCGCGTCGCCGAGCAGCATCTTGAAACCCATGCGCACCAGCGCGTGGTCATCGACGAGCATCACACGGATCATGGGAAACCTCGCATCAGGGTTCGGCGGCGCTCGCTGCTGCGGCCGCCGGGGCAGGCAAGGGCAAGCGCACCTGCAACAGCACGCCTTGCTGCGGGGCCGGTCCGATCTCGAAAGCGCCGCCCAGGCTCTCGACCCGCTCGGCGAGCCAGCGCAGCCCATGGTGGCCGACGCGCTGCGCCCAGTCGGGTGCCAGGCCGACGCCGTTGTCGACCAGCTGCAGCAGCACCGCATCGGCCTGCCGCTGCACCGTCAGGCTGAGCACGCTGGCCTGCCCGTGGCGCAGTCCGTTGGTGATGCCTTCCTGCGCCGCGCGGTACAGCGCCAGCGCACGTTCGGTATCGAGCGGCGTGTCGGCCAGCTCGATGCGCAGCTCGATCTGCACCTCGGGCTGGCTGCGCCGCGTGCGCTCGACCAGATCGGCCAGCGCCTCGGCCAGGCCGAAGTTGTCGAGCACCATCGGCGTCAGGCGCGGGATCATGCCGTGCATCGCGTCGTAGAGCCGCGCCGATTCTTCGGCGATCAACTGCGCCGCCTGCTCCGAGGTCGCATCGCTGCGGGCGCGGGCGCGCTGCGCGATCGACAGCGCCATGCTGCGCATCGCGGTCACCGACTGGCCCAGCTCGTCGTGCAGTTCGCGCGCGATCAGCTAGCGTTCTTTTTCGATGTGGTGGTCGATCCAGCGCGTCAGCTCGCGGTTGTCCGACAACTGGCGCTCGGCTTGCGCAGCGCGGCGTTCGGTGTCGATGTTGTCCTGCAGCACGCCGACCATGCGGTTGAACGCCGAGCCGATCGCCGCCGCTTCGGTGCCGGGCAGCGGCGGCAGCGTCACGTCGAAGCGCCCGGCCTGCAACTGGTTCAGCGCACCGACGATCTGCGAGAACGGCCGCACCGTGCGCCCGACCAGCCAGAACACCAGCATGTTTGCGGCGGCCAGCAAGCCGATCCCGATCAGCGCCAGGTTTTCGAAGTCGTCCCACGCGTCGAGCACCGCGCGCGACGAATTGCTGCGCACCACCAGCTTGCCACCGGGAAAGGCAATCTCCTGAACCGATGGCATCGGCGCCACCAGCGCGGCGAACCAGTCGGGCGACTCGCGCCCGGATTTGTAGGTCGACGGCGGCGAGCTGTATTGCCGGGCGCCCGACTCGTCGAGCAATTCGATCTCGTTGGCGCGCACCCGCCCCATGCCCTGCAAAAACCCCCGCATCGCCGGCATGCCCTGTGCGGCGTAGAGCCACAGGGTGCGGTTCAGCAATTGCGACGCAACCCGGTTGGCCGCGACAACCTCTTCCCCGACCGACGAACGCAGGCTGCGCACCTGAAGGCCGAGCAACGCCGCCACGAACAGCAGCGTCAGCACGCCGACGATCAGGTTGATTTTGAGGCGCAGGGTCACCGAGCGCTCGCCGTACAAAACCGGCCCGTCACCGCAAACGCATCGAGCGCACGCACCATCGCATCGACCATCGCCGGGTGCGTCGGGTCGTGACCGACGCCGTCGACCACTTGCAGCGTGCTGTGCGGCAGCCGCTGGTGCAGCGCACGGGCGCCCGCTGGCAAGCAGATGCGATCGGCGCTGCCGTGCAGGATCGCGGTCGGCACGCGCGGCAGCGCGGCGCAGCGGTCGAGCAGCGGCGGCGCGTCCAGCCAGCAGCGGTGCCGCAGGTAGTGGCTTTGGACCCGGTAGCGGTCGATCGATGCAAGCAATGCACCACACCCTGGCGCGTCTGGGGAGAGGGCGGGGGAGTCATTCCCGGACATCGCTGCTTCCCACTGCGACCAAGCCAGCGCGAACGGTGCCGCTTGCGCGACATCGCCTTGCAGGCCCTCGGCCAGTACATCAAGCAGCGCATGACGCCGCTCGGTCGGCGCGATCGCCGCAAAACGCCCCCACGCGTCGGGCAGGTCGGCCGTCGTGCCCTGAAAAAAGCCGTCGATGTCTTCGGCGCGCGCCAAGAAAGCGGCCCGCAGCAGCAGCCCCGACACCGCTTGCGGCGCATCCAGCGCATGCGCCAGCGCCAGCGTCGCGCCCCACGAGCCGCCGACCACCAGCCAGCGGTCGATGCCCAGGTGGCGCCGAATCGCCTGCAGGTCGGCCAACAAATCGGCGGTGGTGTTGTGCTGCGTTTCGCCGCGCGGCGTGCTGCGCCCGGCGCCGCGCTGGTCGAAGCCGATCACCCGGTAGCGCGCCGGGTCGAAGAAACGCCGCAGCAGCGGCGACGAACCCGAGCCCGGCCCGCCATGCAGCACGATCGCCGGGACGCCGTGTGGGTTGCCGAATTCCTGCACCTGCAGCGTGTGGCCGCCCGACACGCTGAGCGCATGGATACGCAGCGGCTCGCTTTCGGGATACAGCCCCGCCGACACGGGCAACGCAGACGTAACAGCAGATGCATTCACCGAGTCGATGGTAGCGGCGGCGTCCTCGGGTCGGCGATTCGGGATTCATGAAAATCATGAGGCGCATCTCATGCCCAGGCGGCTGGGCAGAGCGCGGCGAGACGAACATCATTCGCTCTGGGATGAGACGTTCCCGCAAACCCCGACCGGGGCCTGCGCCACAAAGCAAGGAGATTCACATGACTTGGACCACACCTTCAGCCGCTGACTTCCGTTTCGGCTTCGAAATCACGATGTACGTCGCCGCACGCTGATCAAAAACAGCGTCGTCACTGCGTCCGGGGTTTCCTAATGGGCCCCATCCAACGCCCTGGCTGATCCCAGGGCGTTGTCCTTTCAGAGCCACTGCTCCTCATCATGCGCATCACAGTCTTGGGTTCGGCCGCCGGTGGCGGGTTTCCGCAGTGGAACTGCAACTGCGCCAATTGCGCAGGGATCCGCGCTGGCACCTTGCGGGGCAAGGCACGCACGCAATCGTCTATCTTCGTGCGGCCTGACGACAGCACCGACGGGGTGCTGTTCAACGCATCGCCCGACATCCTCGAACAAATCCGCAGCAGCCCGGTGATGCAGCCCGGTCGGCACCTGCGCGACTCGGCGATCGCTGGCGTGCTGCTGATGGACGGCCAAATCGACCACGCGACCGGCCTCTTCATGCTTCGCGAGCGCAATTCGAAACTGCCGCTGTGGTGCACCGACCCGGTGGCCGAAGACCTGACGCAGGGCAATCCGGTGCTGCGCGTGCTGACGCATTTCTGCGGCGTCGATCGGCACCCGATCACGCTCGACGACGCTTCGTTCGAGGTGCCGGGCGTCGCGGGTCTGAGCTTTCGCGCGCTGCCGCTGTCGAGCAAGGCCGCGCCGTACTCGCCGCACCGCGACAACCCGGTGCCCGGCGACAACATCGGCATCGTCGTCACCGACCAGCGCAGCGGCAAGACCGCGTTCTATGCCCCGGGCCTGGGCGCGATCACCGAGTCGGTGTTCGCCGAGATGTCGCGTGCCGACGCGGTGCTGGTCGACGGCACCTTCTGGACCGACGACGAGATGGTGGCACTCGGCATCAGCAAGAAGCGCGCGCGGGAGATCGGCCACCTGCCGCAGTCGGGCGAGGGCGGCATGATCGAGTGGATGGCAAAGCTGCCCGCCAAGACGCGGCGCCTGCTGATCCACATCAACAACACCAACCCGATCCTCGACGAAGACTCGCCCCAGCGCGCCGAATTGACGCGCGCCGGCATCGAAGTCTGCGAGGACGGCATGCTGATCCAGCTTTGATCGGCGCAAGGAACGATATGCGCGCAGACATGATTCAGGAATCCCGCCATCCGGATGCGGCGCGATCAGGCACATTGGACGACCACGCGGCGTGGTCGCGCGAAGCGTTCGAGGTGAAGCTGCGCGAGCGCGGCAAGTCGTATCACATCCACCATCCGTTCAACGTGATGTTGAACACCGGCAAGGCGACGCCCGAGCAGGTGCGCGGCTGGGTCGCCAACCGTTTTTACTATCAGATCGCGATCCCGATCAAGGACGCAGCGGTGCTGTCGAACTGCCCCGACCCGGCGGTGCGGCGCGGCTGGATCCAGCGCATCCTCGACCACGACGGATTCGAGATCGGCGGCATCAAAGACCCCGGCGGCATCGAAGCCTGGCTGCGCCTGGCGCAAGCGGTCGGCCTGACGCGCGACGAGGTGCTCGATTTGCGCCACGTGCTGCCCGCAGTGCGCTTCGCGGTCGATGCGTATGTGAATTTCGCGCGCCGCGCGCCATGGCAAGAGTCGGTGTGCTCGTCGCTGACCGAGCTGTTCGCGCCCGAAATCCACAAGCAGCGCCTGGCCACCTGGCCCGAGCACTACGCCTGGATCGAACCGGAGGGCCTCAGCTACTTCCGCAACCGGGTGGGACAGGCGCGCCGCGATGTCGAAGAAGGCCTCGCGCTCACGCTGAACCATTTCACGACGCGGCCCTTGCAGGAACGGGCACTCGAGATCCTGCAGTTCAAGCTCGACATCCTGTGGGCGCTGAACGACGCGATGGCCACGCGCTACGGAGTCACTTCGTGAACACATCGACTGCTGCCGCTGCCGCGATTGCCACTGCTTCCGCTGCGGCCACCGCTGCCCCGGCCCTCACCGCCGTGCCCTTGACACCCGATGTGCGCCCTCGCGTCGGCCCCGGCTTCCGCCTGCAATGGGAGGCGGTGCAGAACTGCCATGTGATGCTGTACCCCGAAGGCATGGTCAAGCTGAGCCAGAGCGCGGGCGAGATCACCAAGCGCTGCGATGGTCAGCACAGCATCGCCGAGATCGTGGCCGAGCTGGAGCTGGCATTCGGTGCGCAGGGCCTCGAAGCCGAGGTGCTGGCCTTCATCGCGATGGCCGGCCAACAACGCTGGCTGGTGTGGAAATGAATGCTTTGACTGCCGTTCACCCCAACGCCGCGCCCGTGATGACCGTCGCGCCGACCCCCGGTCCGCCGCTGTGGCTGCTCGCCGAGCTGACCTACCGCTGTCCGCTGCACTGCGTGTTTTGCTACAACCCGGTCGATTTCGCCAAGCAAGAAGACGAACTGACAACCGAAGACTGGTTCCGCGTGTTGCAGCAAGGCCGTGAACTCGGCGCGGTGCAATGCGGGCTGTCTGGCGGCGAACCACTGGTGCGCGACGACCTGGAGTTGATCGTCGCCGAAGCGCATCGGCTGGGCTACTACACCAACCTGCTGACCTCGGGCGTCGGCCTGACCGCCGAGCGCGCGGCGGCGTTGAAAGCGGCCGGACTCGACCATGTGCAACTGTCGTTCCAGGACTCGACGAAGGAAATGAACGACTTCCTGTCGCACACCAAGACCTTCGACTTGAAAACGCGGGTCAGCAAGATCATCAAGGACCAGGGCTGGCCGATGGTGATGAACGTCGTCATTCACCGGATGAACATCGACCACATCGACCGCATCATCGGCATGGCGCACGAGATGGGTGCCGAATATCTGGAGCTGGCGAACACCCAGTACTACTCGTGGGCGATGGTCAACCGCGACCAGTTGCTGCCGACGCATGCGCAGCTCAAGCACGCGGAAGAAGTCACCGATGCGTGGCGCGCCAAACTGGCGAGCGGGAACGAGCGGGAAATGCGTCTCTTCTTCGTCGCACCCGACTACCACGAAGGCACCGCGAAGAAATGCGTCAACGGCTGGGGCAGCATGTTCCTGACCGTGGTGCCCGACGGCACGGCGGTGCCCTGCCACACCGCGAAGATGCTGCCGGGCCTGGCCTTCCCGAACGTCAAGGAGCACAGCCTGCGCGAGATCTGGTTCGACTCCGAAGGCTTCAATCGCTACCGTGGCACCGGCTGGATGAAGGAGCCGTGCTCGAGCTGCGAGTTCAAGGAGATCGACCTCGGCGGTTGCCGCTGCCAGGCCTACATGCTGGCCAACGACCCGGCGGCCACCGATCCGGTGTGCATCAAGAGCCCGCTGCACCATGTGGTGACCGACGCGGTCGCGCGCGCCGACGTGGTCGCCACCCGGCCCGTCACCGAGCACCCGCTGGTGTTCCGCGACCGCACCAACTCGAAGCGCCTGATTGAATCCGAGTTCCCACACTGATACGCTCGCGGCCTTCGCAACAACTACAAGATCGGAGCCACCTGTGGGATTCTTTGACTTCCTGTTCGGCAAGAAAAAAGTCGAGCCGGTGCGTGTTTCGGCGCCTGTACCTGCCCCTGCACCCGCGCCCGCGCCCGTGCCTGCGCCGGTCGCGGCCAAACCGGCGGCTGTGTCACCGATCGCCAAACCCGCCCCTGCGATGTCTGCCCCGATCACCGAAGTGCGCGTCGGTGAATCGCTGGTCGGTGAGGGCAACGAGGTTGCCCACATCGACCTGCTGATCGGGCCGCGCGGCTCGGCCGCCGAAACCGCGTTCGCCAACGCGCTGGTCAACAACAAGGACGGCTTCACCGCACTGCTGGCGGTGTTGGCGCCCAACTTGGCGACCAAGCCGAATGCGGTGATGTTCAACAAGGTCACGATCAAAGGCGCCAAGCAAGCGGTGCAGATGTTCGGCCCGGCCCAGCGCGGCGTCGCGATGGCGATTGCCGATTGCCTGGCCGAAGGCACGCTGCGCGCCGATCAGGCCAATGAGCTGTTCATCTCGGTCGGCGTGTTCATTCACTGGCAAGCCGAAGACGACACGAAGATCCAGGACTACAACTACCGCGCGACGAAGGAGTCGATCGAGCGCGCGGTGCGCGGCTATCCGAGCGCCGCCGAAGTTCAGGCCCAGTACAAGACGGCCAAGCACCCGTTCGCTGCTGCCGACTGATCTGCGCCGCTGCAGATGAAAAAGGCAACCGCGAGGTTGCCTTTTTTGATGCCTGCGTTTGAGGTGCACGTCACTGAACGAGGCGCAGGATTTCGAGCTGCTCAGGCACCGTCTGAAAGGTGCCGGTGCCGGCCGGCATCTGCATCAAGGGCTTGAGGTCTGCGTCGAGCAGCCAGACGCTGGGGTACACCAGCAAGCGGGCACGCTCGTCGCCGATGGCGCCCTGGAAATCAAAGTAGCTCAAGGTGCCGAGCGCCGTCCGGATGAACACCGACTTGGCGTTCACCTTCAGCGTGCTGCGCAAGTCGACGACCAGGTAGCCGACAAAGTGCGGCACCAGCTCATCGGCGTTCTTGGCGAGGAACGCCTCATAGCGGCGGCAGTACGGGCAATCGTCGGCGCCGAGGTAGACGTAGAGCCGCTTTTTGTCGCGCCGGGCCTGCTCGATCGCGGGTCGCAGGTCGAATTCGGCCTGGGTCGGCAAGCCGGTGGGCTGCACGACGACGGCCTGGTAGGCGCCGGGCAGACCCACGGCCAACACCGCCCCAGACCACGCCAGCAGCAGCCCGTACGCCAGCGTGCGGGCGGCGCGGCGACGGAGCAGATCAGGGCGCACAGCTCAGGGCGCTGAGAGGTCGGGCGTCGCGGCTTGCCCCGACAGCTCGGACGCACGCACCGGCAGCGTGCCCTTGAAGCGGCCTTCGCGCGAGTCCTCGACCAGCGCGCTGAGGTGGGCGTCGCCCTGCGGCACGAAGTGGAACCGGAACGTCGGGTTCTCGCTGACCGAGAAGTCGAGCTCGGCGTCGAACAGCTTGCGCTCGCCGTAGCTGACCTTGATCGAGCGGACGAAGTGCGGCGGGATGAACATCACGGTGATGTTGTTCAGCTCGAAGCCGGTGTCGTTGGGGTGCAGCACCGTCACGTCGGCCATCCGGGGCGCGTTCACTTTGGCGGGCTCGTGCAGCTTGAACAACGTCTTGCCGATCAGTTCGGGGTGATCGCGGTTGGGCGGCGCGGAGCAGCCGCCCGAGACCTTGACGTAGCGCGAATCCATGTGCAAATCGCCGTTCGACAGCTCGCTGACCACCCGCACATGGCTGTACTCGTCGACGCGCAGCCGGGTTTCGAAATCGGCCTGCCCGAGGTCGGTGGTCAGGTCGAGCACCGCCGCCAGCGGCGATGGGTTCTTGTCGATGAAGAGGTACATCTTCTTCACGTACAGCTCAGTGCGCTGCGGCAGCTTGGAGACCACCTTGACCGGCACCGAAGCCCCGTAAGCCGCGCGCAGCGGCACGATCAACTGGACCTGGCTGGCCGCATCGGCTGCGATCGTGCGGTTCGGGAAGAAATGCGCGCGCAGCTTGTCCCATTCGGGAGAAGAATCGTTGTGCGCGGCGTTCGAGTTCAAGCCGCCGACGGCCGCCTGGGCCGGTTCGGCGACCCAGCCTGCCGCGAGAACGCACACCAGCCAGACCGCACGACACAGGCTCACAGCATTCGACATCGCACCGCTGGGGTTCGGGTTCATTTGAAATTCACTTCGCGCTCGACGCGCACGAACAGGATCGACGCGTTGCGCCGGTGGATGGTGTCGTACTGATCCCAGTCCTTGAACTCGTCGAGGCCGCTGGCATCGGGCACGTCGCTGAGGGCTGCGCCGTCTTGCACGAGCTGCCGCACCCGCGCTTCCAGGTGGTCCAGGTAGCGCCGCGTGGTCGCGATCAGCCCGGCGGCTGCGGCGGGCCCGTGACCGGGCACGACGGTGGCCACCCGCAGCGCAGACGCCGCGTCCAGCGCAGCGCGCCAGCCCGGCAGCGTGCTGTCTTGCACATCCGGGATGCGCTGCTGGTCCATCAAGCCGCCGGCAAACAGCACCCGGCTGCGTTCGTCGAAGACGGCGATGTCGCCGGGACCACTTGAATGCCCGAAATGCAGCACGCGCACCGGCCTGCCGATCGCATCGAGCGTGTGGCTGTCGTCGAACAGCTGATCGGGCTTGAACATGGCCGTGTCGCGCATCTCGTCGTCGCCGAGCAATTTGCGCAGCGTCTTCAAACAGTTCGCGCAGCGCGCCGCCATCAGGTTGGCCGCGTTGCGCTGCATGCGGATCGGGATGCCCTGCTCGCGGAAGGCCGCCGCCCCGAACAAAAATTCTTGATGCACCTGGGTGACCAGCGCCACCGTGATCGGCTTGTCGGTGATGCGCCGGATCGCCGCAAGCACGGCCGCGCCGTGTCGGTACGAGGTCCCCACGTCGATGACAAGGACGCCGCGGTCGCCGACGATGAAGCCGGCGTTGCCGATGCGCCCGAGGTTGTCCGCATCGAGCTCGCCGCCGCTGCCGCGCACCAGGTACACGCCGTCGGCCACCCGCACCGTGACACCGCCCGGCGCCTCGCTTTCAGGCGCTGCGATTCGGCCGACCCCGCCGCTCGCGCAGCCCGCCACCATCGTGAGCGCGAAGGCCAGGCACACCGCCCCCGTCTGGCCGAGCGGGTGTGCCGCGCGACCGGGACCACGCACGGCACTCATTTGCCCTCGGCGAGCTTCTTCAGGTTGACCAGCCCGCTTTGGTAGACGCCGGTGACGGCCTTCACCGCTGCCTCGTCGTTCTGGTCAGGCGGCGGGTCGTTGTTGGGGTAGGCGCGATAGAAGGCACCGCGCCACTCGACGCTGGATTGGGTCGCGCTGCTGCTCGTCACTTGCAGCGTCGCGGTGTAGTTGGTGACCGGCAGTGCGCCGCCGTCCTTGGCGCGGTAGCCGAACTTCATCTTCGCGTCGTCGAAACTCTCCAGCGTTTCTTCGAGCGCACCGCCGCCTTTGAGCTTGAGCGAGCGCACCGAGCCTTCGGTGTTGCCCGCGGTGGCCGGGCTTTCGGCCACCGCCGGGTGCCAGTCCTTCATGGCGTCGAAATTCTTCACGCGTGCCCACACCGCAGCGGCGGGCGCGTCGATGGTGATCTTCTCGGTCACCTTCTGGCGCGTCGGGCCGTGGGCCAGCGCAGCCGAGGCACCAACACACCACAGGACACAGGCCATCCAGCGCAGCGCGCTGAAACCCCTCATTCGTCGCAACATGCTCAATCTCTCCAGGTTCACAAAGCGCGCACGGATGGCGCGGTTTCACGGGGGCGGCGCTTCGCCGATGAACGCGCCGAAGCCGCGGCTATTTTGACCGGTGGCAATGGTCTTCAAGGTCTGCCCGCTCTTCGCATTCAACACGCTCACGCTGTCGTCCATCCAATTGACGACATAGACGCGACCCTGCTGCGATGCGATGCCCTCCGGGTAGCCGAAGCCCTTCAAGGTGCGCAGCACTTTCAACGTGTCGGCATCGATCACGCTGACGCTGTCGTCGTGTTGATTGGTCACGTAGAGCAAGCTCCCGCCCTCGGCCAAGGCCGCACCGTAAGGCGACTTGCCGACCGGCACGGTCGTGATCAACCGGAGCTTGCCGGTGCGAAACAGATCGCGCGCGTCGAGCACGCTGACATCGTTGCTTTGCACGTTCAGCGCGTAGAGCCGCTGGCGCGCTGCGTCGTACAGCAAGGCGAACGGCCGCGCGCCCACGGTCACGCGCGACAGCACGCGCTGGCTGTTGACATCGATCACGGCGACGCTGTCGTCGTCGCGCTCGGCGACGAACACCGCGTCGCCGCTGTCGTGCACCGCCACACCGGCCGGCGCCTTGCCGACCGCGATGCTCATCAGCGGGTGGTGGACGCGGCTGTCGAACACGATCACACGGTTGCGATACCAGTCGCTCACGTAGACGCGCAGGCCGTCGTCCGATGCCGCGATGCCCAGCGGCCCGTCACCGGCCGTCAGCGTGTCGATGACCCGGTGGCTGCGCATGTCGATGACCGAGATCGATTTCGAGTCCGGGTTCGTTACAAAGACTTTTGCCTGCGAGGCCGCAACCGCGACTCCGGCCGGGCCGCGCCCGACGGGGACGGTGGCGACGACGGCGTCGGTCGCGAGGTCGATCACCGAGACATCGTGGCTGCCCTGGTTGGTGATGTAGGCAAACGGCGCCGCGTGCAGCGGCAGGGTCGTGGCGGCCAGTGCACTGGCGGCGCACAGCGCACGCAACCGCATCCGAGTGCGCACGGAGCTCAGTCTTCCCATTCCAGTTCGGCAAATGCCGTGGTGACGTTGCGCTCATGAAAATGATCGGCCAGCGCCCAGCCTGGCGTCGCGTCACGGCCGACGGTCTTCACCGCAGCTTGCATCGTGGTGTGGGACCGGATCGCCACGCGGGTTTCGGTGAGCAGCGCATCGAGATAGCGACGCTGCGGCCGCAGCATGGCCGGCCAGTCGCGACCGGCCGCCCCGTGGCCGGGAACGGCCAGCACCACTGGCAGTTGCGCCAGACGATCCATGGCAGCCAGCCAGCCGCGCAGGCTGCCGTCGATCACCGGCAGGTGCGTGACGAACAGCAGGTCGCCGAGAAACAGCGTGCGGGTCTGGCGATCGAACACCGTCAGGTCGTGATCGGTGTGGGCGGTGGGCCAGGCGGTCACCTCGAGGATGCGCCGTCCGAGGTCGAGTTCGATCGTCTGGCCCGCGTCGATAGTCAGCGTCGGATAGACGAGGTCGGCGACGGCCATGGCGACGCCGAAGTCGCGCTGCAACACGTTGAGGTAGTAGCGCTGGCGCGCCGCGAGCGCCGCAGCCATGCGTGCATGGGCGACGAATTGCGGGCCGCTGTCGGCATCCGACATGGCAGCGCCTGGCCTGAAAGCCGCGTTCCCGAGCACATGGTCCGGGTGCGCATGCGTGTTGATGACGTAGCAGACCGGCAGCGGGCTCACCGCCGCGACCGCCGCACGCCAGCGGCGACCGGCCTCGGGCGTGCCGCCGCTGTCGATCACCGCGACGCAGCGCGTGCCGACGATGACTGACAGATTCGCAATGTCACCCGAACTGGCGGGCTCCCAGTCCGCGACCGTGCCGCTGTGCACGAACACGCCGGGCGACAGCTCGGCCACCTGCAGTGGCGGGGCCACCGATTGCGCGCAGACCGTCGACGTGGCTGCGACCCACGCCATCAACATGCGCCAACCCGGCGGCACGAGCTTCATCGACGCTGCGGGGCCGCGCTGCCGAAAGCACCCGGGGGCGTCACTTCGTTTCGGAGCTGATGAAGCAACTGTTCTTCACCTTGGCCTGCAGTTCGCGGAATTTCTTCGCGTCTTTTTGAACTCCCGCGTTGTCACGCATGATGCTGCCGCGCTCACCGCCGATGGTGGTGGCGTTGGCCTCGGTGCTCATGGTGACGTACTGGTCGTACTTGATCAGCTCGGCCAGGCGGTCGACCGCGCAGGAGCACTTGCTGATCATCTCGAACTGCGGCCCGGGATTTTCGCGCAGGCAGTCGCGCACATAGAGCACGCGGTCCGTCGTGGGGAAGTCATTGGCCTGCGCGAGACCGCCGACGGACGCGCAGAGCAGCAGGGCGGCAACATGGGCCACATGTCGGTTCATAAACATCGGAAAGCTCACTTGCTTTGGGGTGGGGTCGCCGGGGTCGCGCCGTCAACGAAGAGTTCTTCGACGATCACGGCAGGCGCCCCGGGGGTGTCGCCGCTGATCTGCGTGCGGATGCCGTAGAGGCGGCCGGGCACCGCGTCCGCCAGCATGAACACGTACTGCTTGCGGGCGAATTTTTCATACTTCGGTCGGTTCGGGTCTTCGAGGTACGGTTGCAGCACGATTTCCTTGCCGACCACCTTTTGATTCTTGTAGACGAACACGGCGTCGCGCACGGTGGCATCGTCGTACGCCGCCATGCGGATGCGCTTGCGGAAGTGGTTCAACGATCCTTGGGTCAGGCGCTTCATCTCGGCGATGTCGCGTTCGAGGAAGTGCAGCAGCACGGGGTTGCCTTCGGCCATCGGCGCCTCGGGCAGCGGCAGTCGGCGGCTGCCGGTGAAGAAGTCGCTTTTCACGCTGCAACAGGTGCCATCGGGCTGCTTGCTGAAACCGAGTGCCACGCTGTCCTCGAAGCCTTCTTCAAAACTGCCGGACTTGCGAAACGAGTATCGAATCGTCGACAGCGGCTTCACACCCGACAACTGGTTCGACATGAAGAGCAGCTTCTCGGCGGCGGAGAAATCCTGTTTGTTCTGTTGCTCGGCTTTTTGCGCGTGCGCTGGGGAGCTGACGGCGAGCAACACAGCGAGCAGCGCGCCAGCGAATGGGGGGTACCGCGTTTCTTGCATGGTGTGAGGGCGAGGCTTCGTGAAACAACAAATCAATCGGAGGGAAGACTCTTGGCCAGTTGCTGCGCCAGGTCGGAATTCAATTCATGCAAGCGCCGTTGAACGCTTTGTGCCTGCGCCGTCATCCCGAGACCGCCATAGACCAGCCCGAGACGGTGCCAGGCGAGGGCCAGCGTGGGGGTGATCGCCACACAACGCTCGAGTGACTCTTTCGCATCCAGCAGGCGGTTTTGCTGTTGCAACGCCAGCCCGCGCAGATACCACGGTCCGGACTCGTGCTCATGGGCCACGGCCCAACCCGACGCCAAACGTTCGAGGTCGTCCCACTGGTTGTCTCGCTCCAAGACGGCGGCCTGCAGGAAGCGCGGTTGCTGCGTCAGCGGCTGCTGCCAATAGGCAAGCTCGGTGGGCGCTATCGGCGCGACTTCCAGCGCATCCTCCTGCCGTGCGAGGAGGTCCTTGACCCACTCGACCGGAGCCGAGAAGTAATGTGCTTCGCCGCCGCGCAACCGAAACGTCATGATCCCGACCAGACGCAAGTCGTCGTCGAACAAGCCGCCACCGCTGGCGCCGGAGCTGAACCAGTTGGTGCTTTGAATGACCTTGGCACCATCGAAAGGATGCAGCACGACGACCTCGCCCGGACTGTTTTGGATGCCGATGCCGCCCGTGTAGCCGATCGCCGACACCGACTGTCCCTCGCTAAGCGGGTTCGATGATCCGAGCGCCACCCCGTCGCCGGTCACACCCGGCACGATCAGCAGACACAAATCCCGGCGCATGTCGATAACCTGCGCCACCGCCGGCAAACGTATGCCGTGCTGATAGGTGAAGATCTCTTGTGCATCGCGCGTGACGTGGCAGTTGGTAAGCATCCGGTGCGGCGCCACCAGCACACCCGAGCCGAGCGAGTACCCGCCCTGTTGCCGCGACACCTCGATCTTCAGCACCTTCGTACTCAGGTCGATGAACGCCGCGCGGTCGACACCCGCATGCGCCACACACCACGAGAACACACCTGCCATCCACACCGCTGCGTACTTCATGGGTTTCCCGGTTTTGGGGGTGTCGTCGTCAGGCGTCTCTAATTTTTCAGCGCCTGGGGGGCGCCATCCAGCAAGGGGACACCGAACTCCTCGAGGATTGCGCGGATCTCCGGCCCTTTGGCGTCGATCAGCGCGTCGATTTGCTGCTTCCATTCGCGTTCGCCGTACCGCACGCCCATCGCCATCTTGAAATCGAATTTCACCCCGGGCTCCGAGCGCATCGGAAGCATCACCAGTTCAGGGCTTTTGACGCGCTTCGCAAAGAAGCCCGCGATCGGACCCCAGACGATGGCCGCGTCGATCTTGCCCGCCGCCAGATCGCGCTCGATGATCTCGCCCGGGTAGAACTCGGGCGCGGCATTCATCGTCGCGTATGGAACGCCTTGCTCGAGCAGCTTGTGTTTGACCAGCCAATCGGACGCCGGCGTGCGGTCGTACAGGCCGATGCGCAATTTTTCGAGCTGGGTCCGTTCGACGGCGAGGAAGTCGTCGATCGACTTGACCTGATCCAGCCCGCGCCCTTTCGCGATGACCAGTGCATAGGTCGAGTGGTAGTACGGCTTCGTGGCCGACACCTGGTCGTACCCGGCGGGCACGCCCATCACGATGTCGCAGCGAAAATCTTCGCCCGGCAATTTGTAGCGCAAGGTGTTGCGGATGAAAGCCAGCCGCTGAGGAAACGAGTAATACGTGACCGGCAAACCGAGCTCCTTGCCGAACAACTCGGCGATCCGGTTCTCGATGCCTTCACCGCTCACGTTTGAAAAGGGCAGGTTGTTCGGATCCTGGCAGACACGAAAGGCCTTGCGCTCGATCTTCGGTTCCGGCGTTTGCGCACTGACGTGGGCCGACACACACAGACCAACCACCATCGCCGCGCAGACCGAAACCGACAGCCGCGTTGACATTCGGCCACGCAGCCGATCTACCGCGGCAGGAACATTCATTCGATGCCCGTCACTCGGGCGATCTTGATGTCACCGTTGGAGCGACCTTTCAGGTACGCGTACAACTGGTTCATGTTGTCCATCACCGCCGGGCTGTTGCCGAAGCTCTGCATGCCCTTTTCGAGCCGCCCTTTCGTCACGGTGGTGACGAACTCTTCCTTGGTCAGCACCTTCATGCTGTCGAGCAGCGACGGCCCGACCAGACCTTCTTGATTCGCACCGTGGCAGCGGTCACACGCAGCAGTGCGCCAGGTCTTGAACCCCTTGAGGGTTTCTGCATCGACCTTGGAGCCGTTGACGACGGTGTACAGGTCGGTCTTCACTTGTTGCGCCGCAACAGGGCTCGACGCGACAAACGCAACGACGGCACCGGAGATGAGGAGTATTGACTTCATGATCAGAGGAATTGCTCACTAAGTGAAAAGGGATGACGCTCGGCTAGAGCGTCATCCCCTGGATCGGTTCCCCCGCCGGTTGCCCGGCGAGGGTTAATCAGGACGAATCCCGATCAGTTGGGGAGTGCGAACACGGTCAGCGAACCGCCCAGGTCGGTGTACTGGCCCAGTTCCCTGTAACCACCCACCGCGCCCAGGCCATCCTGGTCTTTCTCAAGACCAGCCGCCATGCCGATGCCGGCCCAGCCACCAATGCCCGAGAACACGCCGATGTACTGCTTGCCTTTGTGCTCATAGGAGAACACGTTGCCGATGATGCCCGACGGAGTCTTGAACTTGTACAACTCCTTATTCACGTCCTTCTTGTCGACGCACTTGAAGTAGCCTTCAAGCGTGCCGTAGCAGGACAGACCGCCAGCGGTGTTCATCGCGCCGCTCCAAACCGAGAATTTCTCGGCCTTGGATTGGACGATCTTGCCGGTACCTGCATCCCAAGCAATGTAGTTACCCATGCCGCCGTGGCTGCCCGGTGCTGGGAACATCGACAGCGTCGCGCCAACATAAGGCTGGCCTGCGGTGTACTCGACCTTGAACGGCTCGTAATCCATGCAGACGTGGTTTGTCGGCACGTAGAAGAGCTGGGTTTCTGGGTCGAATGCGGCTGGCTGCTGGTCCTTGGAACCCAACGCGGCCGGGCAGATGCCCTTCGAGTTGACGTCAGGACCATTTTGCGCCGTCGAATACTTCGAGACGACCTGCGGACGGCCGGTCTTCATGTCGACGTGCGTGGCCCAGTTAACCTTCGGGTCGAACTTCTCGGCCACCAG